>NZ_JBWKAW010000061.1:0-21006 GCF_056437345.1 Kitasatospora sp. NPDC042419 | reverse complement strand
GACAGCGTCCGGTCCTTCGTCGCGGCCGCCAGGTTCCGGGCGGCGTCGACCTTCGCCCGGAACACCGCGGCGAACCGCTCCGGGGTCAGGGACTCGACCGTCCCGTCGTCCAGCACGCCGGCGGCGTGGACCACGGCCGTGACCGGCTCGTCCCACAGCGCCTCGGCCACGGCCTCGGCGTCGGCCACGTCGCAGGCCACCGCCCGCACCTGGGCCGGAGCCAGCTCCTCCGCGAGACCGGCGTCGCCGCCCGAGCGGGAGAGCAGGACGAGGTCACGGACGCCGTGGGCCTCGACCAGGTGCTTGGCGACCAGTCGGCCCAGGGTGCCGGTGGCACCGGTGACCACCACCGGGCCGTCACCGAACTCCACCGGCTGCGCGCCGTCGAGCCGGACCAGGCGCGGGACGGTGACGGCACCGGCCCGGACGACCGCCTGCGGCACCGGGAAGTACCCGTCCTCGGCGGCGTCCAGCAGGTGGATCCGGTCCGGGTGCTCGGCCTGCGCCGAACGGACCAGGCCCCACAGGGCGGCACCGTCCGGGTCCGTGATCTCCTCACCCGCGGCGCCGAACGTCCGCACCACCAACCGGGAATCGGACCGGGCGTCATCGGCCAGCCACGACTGCAACAGGGAGAGCAGGGCCGCGGAGCGGTCCAGGGCAGAACCCGGAGCCGTCGCGTCCACCACCAGCACCCCGGCCGGAGCCTCCGGCAGCGGAGCCCCCAGCACGAGCGGCACCAGGGCCTCCGCCGAGGCGGACACCTCCTGCGGCGTCCAGTCCACACCGAACAGCGACCGGAAGCCCGTCCGGACGGCGCTGACCTGCTCGGCGGTGACCGGGCGGAAGGCCAGCTCGTCGATCGTGAGCACCGGCGCGCCGGAGCCGTCCAGGGCGGTCAGCCGCACCGCGGCGTCGCCCACCCGGGTGAGGTGGACGCGGAGGCTGCCGGCGCCCACGGCGTGCAGCCGTGCCCCGCTGATCGCGAACGGCAGGCGGACGGTCCCGTCGAAGAGCCCGGCCGCGCCGATGGCGTGCAGGGCCGCGTCGAGCAGCGCCGGGTGCACGCCGAAGCCGTCGGGGTCCACGCCCTCCGGCCGCACCTCGGCGACCACCCGGTCGCCGTCGCGCACGGCGCCGACCAGGCCCTGGAACGTCGGGCCGTAGCCGAGGCCGGCGTCGGCCAGCCGCTCGTAGAGGCCGTCGAGCGCGACGGTTTCGCCGCCCGCCGGCGCCTCGGGGAGCGGGACCGGCGCCGCGGTGTCGGCGGGGCTGTCAGCGGTGAGGAAGCCGGTGGCGTGCGTGGTCCAGCCCTCGGCGCCGTCGGGCTGCGCGTAGACGGCCAGGGTCCGGCGTCCGTCGCCGCCCGGAGCGCCGACGGTGACGCGCAGCGCGACCCCGCCGGTGTCCGGCAGCGAGAGCGGTACCTGGAGCAGCAGTTCGTCCAGGACGGGGGCACCGGCCCGGGCGCCCGCGGCGAGCGCGACGTCGACCAGGGCGGCGCCGGGGACGACCGTGGTGCCGAAGACGGTGTGGTCGGCCAGCCAGCCGGGCGACCCGGCGGCCAGTCGCCCGGTGAACAGCAGGGCGTCGCCGTCCGGGAGCGTGACGGCCGCACCCAGCATCGGGTGGTCGGCCTCGTGCAGGCCGATGTCGGCCAGGTCGCCGACCGGGTCGATCACGTCGATCCACAGGCGCTGGTGCTGGAAGGGGTAGCTGGGCAGGTCGAGGACGGGCGCCGGGCCGGTGCCGAAGGTCGCGGCCCAGTCGACGCTCTGGCCGGCGGCGAAGAGCCGGGCCGCCGCGGTGAGCAGGGTCTCGGCCTCGTCGCGGTCGCGGCGCAGTGCCGGGACGGCGGTCAGCTCGGGGCGCAGGTCCTGGACGAGTGCGGTGAGGACGGCGTCCGGGCCGATCTCCAGGACGCGGTCGGCGTCGAGGGCGGTGACGGCCTCGGCGAAGCGGACGGGACGGCGGACCTGGTCGACCCAGTACTCGGGACTGGTCCACTGACCGGGTGTCACGGCGGTGCCGGTGACGGTGGAGACGGCGGGGGTGACCGGGTCGGCGAAGGCCAGTCCGCCGACGACCGTGCGGAACCCGTCGAGCATCGGCTCCATCAGGCGGGAGTGGAAGGCGTGGCTGGTCCGCAGGCGGTTCGTCTTCCAGCCCTGCTCGGCCGACAGTTCGGCGGCCGCCGCGATGTCCTCCTCGGGACCGGACAGCACCACGGCGTCCGGCCCGTTCACGGCCGCGAGGTCGAGGTCGGGGAACGCCTCGCGCACCTCCGCCTCGGACGCGCCGACGGCCAGCATCGCGCCACCGGCGGGGAGTTCCTGCATCAGCCGGCCGCGCGCGGCCACCAGCGCGGCCGCGTCGGCCAGGGTCAGGACCCCGGCCGCGTAGGCCGCGGTGATCTCGCCGACCGAGTGGCCGGCGACGACGTCCGGGGTGACGCCCCAGCTGCGCAGCAGCGCCAGCAGTGCCACCTCCAGCGCGAAGGTCGCGGGCTGGGCCCACTGCGTCCGCTCCAGCCGCTCCCGGTCGTCCAGCACGTCGAGCAGCGGCAGGCCGCAGGCGGCCGCCACCTCGTCGAAGGCCGCCGCGTACACCGGGAACGCCCGGTGCAGCTCCCGGCCCATGCCGGCGCGCTGGGCGCCCTGGCCGGTGAACACCACCGCGAGCCGTCCTTCGGCGGCGCGGCCGGTCGCGACCGGTTCGCCGGTGCCGGGGCTCAGCAGCACCGCGCGGTGCGGCAGTGCGGCCCGGCCGGTGAGGGCGTGTCCGAGGTCTGCGGGCCGCAGGTCCGGCCGGTCGCGGAGGAGGGCGGGTGTCCGCCCGACCAGTTCGGCCAGCGCCGCCGGGTCGTTGGCGGTCAGCACCAGCGGGACGGTGCGGGTCACCGCCGGGGCCGGCGGGACCGCCGCCGGGGCGGGGGGCTCCTCCAGGATGACGTGGGCGTTGGTGCCGCTGATGCCGAACGAGGAGACGCCGGCCCGGCGGGGGCGGCCCGCCGCCGGCCAGGGGCGGGCCTCGGTGAGCAGTTCGACGTTGCCGGCGGCCCAGTCGACCTGCGGGGTCGGTGCGTCGACGTGCAGCGTGCGGGGCATCACTCCGTGCCGCATCGCCTGGACCATCTTGATGATGCCGGCCGCGCCGGCGGCGGCCTGGGTGTGGCCGAGGTTCGACTTGATCGAGCCGAGCCAGAGCGGCTCGCCGGCACGGTCCCGCCCGTAGGTGGCGAGCAGGGCCTGGGCCTCGATCGGGTCGCCGAGCGTGGTGCCGGTGCCGTGCGCCTCGACGGCGTCGACGTCCTGCGCCGTCAGCCCGGCGTTGGCGAGCGCCTGCCGGATGACCCGCTGCTGGGAGGGGCCGTTGGGCGCGGTCAGGCCGTTGGAGGCGCCGTCCTGGTTGACGGCGGTGCCCCGCACGATCGCGAGCACCCGGTGGCCCAGGCGCTGCGCGTCGGAGAGCCGCTCGACCAGCAGCATGCCGACGCCCTCGCCCCAGCCGGTGCCGTCGGCACCCGCCGCGAAGGACTTGCAGCGGCCGTCGGCGGCCAGCCCGCGCTGCCGGGAGAACCCGACGAAGGTGTCGGGGGTGGCCATCACGGTGACGCCGCCGGCGAGCGCCAGGTCGCACTCGCCGGAGCGCAGCGCCTGGGCGGCGAGGTGCAGGGCGACCAGCGACGAGGAGCAGGCGGTGTCGACGGTGACCGCCGGGCCCTCCAGCCCGTAGGTGTAGGCGATCCGGCCGGAGGCGACGCTGCCGGAGTTGCCGGTGCCGAGGAAGCCCTCGACCTCCTCCGGCACGGTGGTCAGCCGGCCGAGGTAGTCGTGGTACATCAGGCCGACGAAGACGCCGGTCCGGGAGCCGCGCAGGCCGAGCGGGTCGACGCCGGCGTGCTCCAGGGTCTCCCAGGAGGATTCGAGCAGCAGCCGCTGCTGCGGGTCCATCGCCATGCCCTCGCGCGGGCTGATCCCGAACAGGCCGGGGTCGAAGTGCGCGGCCTCGTAGAGGAAGCCGCCCTCGCGGGCGTAGGAGGTGCCGGGGTTGTCCGGGTCCGGGTGGTAGAGCCCCTCGACGTCCCAGCCGCGGTCGGTCGGGAACAGGCCGATGCCGTCCCGGCCCTCGGCCACCAGGTTCCACAGCCCGTCGGCGTCGGTGATCCCGCCGGGGTAGCGGCAGGCCATGCCGACGATCACCACGGGGTCGTCGTCGGCCGCCGCGGCGACGGCCGCGGTCGCCACGGGCGCCGGGGCCGGGGCCGCGCCGGACAGTTCGGTGGTGAGGAACTCGGCGAGGGCGGTGGCGTTCGGGTAGTCGAAGATCAGCGTCGCGGGCAGTCGCAGCCCGGTCTCGGCGGCCAGCGCGTTGCGCAGCTCGACCGCGGTGAGCGAGTCGAAGCCGAGCTCGCGGAAGGCCCTGCCGACCGGGACGGCGTCCGGGCCGGGGTAGCCGAGCACCGTGGCGGCCTGGGTCCGCACGGTGGCCAGGGCCGCCTGGACCCGGTCGGCGTCGGCCATGCCGGCGAGGTGCCGGGCCAGCGTGCCGCCGCCGGCGGCGGCGGTGCTCGCGCCCGCGGCGGCGCGCCGCCGGGTGGCGGTCGGGACCAGGCCGTGCAGCAGCGGGGGGAGCCCCTCGACGCCGCGCAGGACGGCCAGGTCGAGCCGGAGCGGGACGGTGACGGGGCGGCCGGCGGCCACGGCGGCGTCGAAGAGCGCGAGGCCGGCCTCGGCGTCCAGTGCGCCGAAGCCGCCGCGGGCCAGCCGGCGCAGGTCGGCCTCGGACAGCGCGGCTCCCAGGCCCGCGGCCCACAGGCCCCAGGCGAGCGAGACCGCCGGGACGCCCTGTGCCCGCAGCTCGACGGCGTAGGCGTCGAGGAAGGCGTTGGCGGCGGCGTAGTTGGCCTGGCCGGCGTTGCCGAACAGGCCCGAGGCGGAGGAGTAGAGGACGAACGCCGACAGCGTCCGGTCCTGCGTCGCCGCGGCGAGGTTGCGGGCGGCGTCGACCTTCGCCCGGAAGACGGCGTCGAGCCGCTCGGGAGTCAGGTCGGTGAGCAGGCCGTCGTCGATGGCGCCGGCGGCGTGCACGACGGCGGTGACCGGCTCGTCCCGCAGTGCCGCCGCGACGGCGTCGGCGTCGAAGAGGTCGCAGGCGAGCGAGCGGACCTCGACGCCCTCGGTCCCGGCGTCCGCGCCTTCGGCGTCCTCGATCCCGATGCTCCCGCCGGAGCGGGAGAGCAGCAGCAGCCGGCGGACGCCGTGGGCCCGCACCAGGTGCCGGGCGACGAGGCCGCCGAGGGTGCCGGTGGCGCCGGTGACGACCACGACGCCGTCGCCGAACCCGGCGGTGCCCTCGGTGTGCAGGCGGGCCAGGCGCGGCACCCTGACCACGCCGTCGCGGACCAGTGCCTGCGGCAGCGGGTGGAAGGCGGCCTCGGCGGCGTCCAGCAGGTGGATCCGGTCCGGGTGTTCGGACTGGGCCGAGCGGACCAGGCCCCAGAGCGCGGCGCCGTCGGGGTCGGTGATCTCCTCGCCGACCGCGCCGAAGGTGCGCACGACCAGGCGGGAGTCGGCCCAGGAGGGGTCGGCCAGCCAGGCCTGGAGCAGTGCGAGCAGGGCGGCGGCGCGCTCCCGGGCGGTGCCGGGCGCCGTCGCGTCCACGGCCAGGACCGGCGCGGGGGCGGGCAGCGGCTCGCCGAGCGCGATCACGACCGGGGCTTCGGCCGTGGCGGCGGCCCGGGTGTCGGTCGCCGCGGCGGGTTCCTGCACGGTCCACTCGACGGTGAACAGCGAGCGGGCCGCCTCGGTCCGGCCGGCCTCGGTCTCGTCCACGGTGACCGGGCGGAAGACCAGGCCCTCGATGGTGGCCACCGGCTCGCCCGCGGCGTCGACCGCGTCGACCCGGACGGTCTCGCCGGTGGTCCGGAGCCGGGCCCTCAGCAGCCCGGCGCCCTCGGCGTGCACGGTGACGCCGGTGAAGGCGAAGGGCAGCCTGGTCCCGCCGTCGGCGTCGCTTCCGCCGCCGGTGATCAGGCCGTGCAGGACGGCGTCGAGCAGTGCGGGGTGGACGCCGAACCGGCCGGGGTCGCCGGACAGTTCGGCCTCCACGAAGAGGTCGTCGCCCTGCCGCCAGACCTCGCGCAGGCCCCGGAAGGCCGGACCGTACTCGTAGCCGTCCCCGGCCAGCCGGTCGTAGAGGTCGTCGGTGGCCAGCCGGGTCGCGCCGGCGGGCGGCCAGGCGAAGGCCTCACCGGACGGCCGGGCCGGGCTGACGAAACCGGTGGCGTGGACGGTCCAGGCCTCCTCGGTCCCGGCGACCGGCTCGCCCGGGTGGGAGTGGACGGTGACGGGGTGGCGGCCGGTGTCGTCCGGGGCGCCGACGCTGACCTGCACGGTGACGCTGTCCGCGGCGCCGAGCCGCAGCGGCCGGCGGAGCACCAGCTCCTCGACGGCCGGGGCGCCGACGACGGCGCCCGCGGCGAGGGCGAGTTCGAGCAGTGCCGTGCCCGGTACCAGGACGGTGCCCAGGATCGTGTGGTCGGCCAGCCAGGGCTGCGTGCGCAGCGAGAGGCGGCCGGTGAGGACGGTGCCGTCGCCGCCGGCCAGCGGGACGGCCGCGCCGAGCAGCGGGTGGTCGGCCGGGCCGAGGCCGAGGCTCGCCGGGTCGGTGTCGCCGCCGGTGGCGGCCTGCGGCCAGTAGCGCTGCCGCTGGAAGGCGTAGGTCGGCAGGCCGGGCAGCGGCGTGCCGGCGCCGTCGAGGACGGCCGCCCAGTCGACGTCGGTGCCCCGGGCGAACACGGTCGCGACGCCGGTGAGCAGGGTGGTGACCTCGTCGCGGTCCCGGCGCAGTGTCGGTACGGCGAGCGCGTCCGGCTCGTTGGCGCCGACCAGGGCGGTCAGCACGCCGTCCGGTCCGACCTCCAGGAAGCGGGTGACGCCCTGGGCGGTGAGCGCGCCGACCGCGTCGGCGAAGCGGACGGGGCGGCGGACCTGGTCGACCCAGTACTCGGGGTCGGTCCAGCGCAGCGGCTCGCCGGGCTCGACCGTGGAGACCGCGGCGATCTGCGGCGCGTCGAGGGAGAGCCCGCGGACGACGTCCCGGAACTCGTCGAGCATCGGCTCCATCAGGCGGGAGTGGAAGGCGTGGCTGGTGCGCAGCCGGCTGGTCTTCCAGCCGCGTGCCGCGGCCTCCCCGGCGATCCGGGTGATGTCCGCCTCGGCGCCGGAGAGCACCACCGCGCCCGGCCCGTTGACCGCGGCGAGGTCGGTGTCGGGGAAGGCCTCCCGGACGTCGGCCTCGGCGGCGCCGACGGCGAGCATCGCGCCGCCGGCCGGCAGGGCCTGCATGAGCCGGCCCCGGGCCGCGACCATCACGGCCGCGTCGGCCAGCGAGAGGACGCCGGCGGCGTGGGCGGCGGCGATCTCGCCGATCGAGTGCCCGGCGACGGCGTCGGGGGTCACGCCCCAGTGCCGGAGCAGGGCCAGCAGCGCCGTCTCGACGGCGAACAGCGCGGGCTGGGCGTAGCCGGTCCGGTCGAGCGCGTCCGGGTCGGCGAAGACGACCAGGCGCAGCGGCTCGTCGAGCAGCGGGTCGAAGTGCGCGCAGGCCTCGTCGAAGGCGGTGGCGAACACCGGGAAGGCGGCGTAGAGCTGCTCGCCCATGGCGAGGCGCTGCGCGCCCTGGCCGGTGAAGAGCAGGGCGAGCCGGCCGTCGCCGGCCTCGCCGCGGGCCGCGGTCTCCCGCCGCTTGAGGGCGCGGAGCAGCTGGGCCCGGTCGGGTGCGAGGTAGGCGGCCCGGTGGGCGAGTGCGGCGCGGCCCGCGGTGGTCCGGGCGAGGTCGGCGAGGCCGGTGTCCGGGTGGGCGGCGAGCCAGTCGCGGAGGCGTTCGGTCTGGGCGTCGAGGCCGGCCTCGGTGGCGGCGGAGACGACGACGGGCAGCACCGGCAGGGTGCCGAGGGTGCGCGGCCGCTCGTCCTCGTCCGCGGCCTCGGCGGCGGGCGGCTCCTCCAGGATGACGTGGGCGTTGGTGCCGCTGACGCCGAACGCGGACACGCCGGCCCGGCGGGGCCTCGGCCCGGCGGCCCAGGGTCGGGCCTCGGTCAGCAGCTCGACGGCGCCGGAGCTCCAGTCGGCCTGCGGGGTCGGCTCGTCGACGTGCAGCGTCCGGGGCAGCAGCCCGTGTCGCATCGCGAGGACCATCTTGATGATGCCGGCCGCGCCGGCGGCGGACTGGGTGTGGCCGATGTTGGACTTCACCGAGCCGAGCCAGAGCGGCTCCTCGCGGTCCTGGCCGTAGGTGGCGAGCAGGGCCTGCGCCTCGATCGGGTCGCCGAGCGTGGTGCCGGTGCCGTGCGCCTCGACGGCGTCGACGTCCTGCGCGGTCAGCCCGGCGCCGGCGAGCGCGGCCCGGATCACCCGCTGCTGGGAGGGGCCGTTGGGGGCGGTGAGGCCGTTGGACGCGCCGTCCTGGTTGACCGCGCTGCCCCGGACGACGGCCAGCACCTCGCGCCCGGCCGACCTGGCCGAGGACAGCCGCTCGACGAGCAGCATGCCCACGCCCTCGGCCCAGCCGGTGCCGTCGGCGGCCGCGGCGAAGGACTTGCAGCGGCCGTCGGTGGACAGGCCGCGCTGGCGGGAGAACTCGGTGAAGGTGCCCGGGGTGGCCATCACGGTGACGCCGCCGGCGAGCGCGAGGTCGCACTCGCCGGAGCGCAGCGCCTGGGCGGCCAGGTGCAGGGCGACCAGCGAGGAGGAGCAGGCGGTGTCGACGGTGACGGCCGGGCCCTCCAGGCCGAAGGTGTAGGCGATCCGGCCGGAGGCGACGCTGCCGGCGCTGCCGGTGCCGAGGTAGCCGCTGAGGTCGTCGGCGCTCTCCTCCAGCAGGGAGACGTACCCCTGGTGGGTGGTGCCGACGAAGACGCCGACCTGCCGGCCGCGGAGCGAGAGCGGGTCGAGCCCGGCCCGTTCGAAGGTCTCCCAGGCGGTCTCCAGCAGCAGCCGCTGCTGGGGGTCCATGGCGAGGGCCTCGCGCGGGCTGATCCCGAACAGGCCGGGGTCGAAGCGGTCGGCGTCCAGGACGAAGCCGCCGTTGACGGTGTAGGAGGTGCCGGAGCGGTCGGCCCGGTCGGCGTCGGGGTCGTAGAGGCCGTCGAGGTCCCAGCCGCGGTCGGCGGGGAACGGGCCGATCGCGTCGACCTCTGCGGCGACCAGGTCCCACAGCCCGTCGGGGGTGTCGACGCCGCCGGGGAAGCGGCAGGCCATCGCGGTGAGCACGATCGGGTCGTCGTCGGCGGCGGCGGGCGCGGCCGACGGGACGACCGACACCGGGGCGGCCTCGGCGCCGGAGACCTCCTCCCGCAGGTGGCGGGCGAGGTCGAGCGGCGTCGGGTAGTCGAAGGCGAGCGTCGGGGAGAGCCGCAGCCCGGTCTCGGCGGCCAGCGCGTTGCGCAGCTCGACCGCGGTGAGCGAGTCGAAGCCCAGCTCGCGGAAGGGGCGCTTGACGGCGATCGCCTCGGCGAACGGGTAGCCCAGGACGAGCGCGGCGTGGCCGCGGACCAGGTCGACGAGCGCGGCCTCGCGCTGCGCGGGGGGCAGTTCGGCGAGCCGGGAGCGCCAGCCGGTCTCGACGACCGGTGCGTCGGCGGCCAGGGCCGTGACCTCCGGCAGGTCCTCCAGCAGCGGACGGCGGCGGGCGGCGGCGAAGGTCTCGACGAAGGACGCCCAGTCGACGTCGGCGACGGTGAGCAGCGGTGCGGGTGCTACGACGGCCCGCCGGAGCACGTCGACCGCCAGGTCCGGGGCCATCGGGGCCAGGCCCCGGCGGCTCAGCGAGGCGCCGGTGTCGCCCTCGGTGGCCATGCCGGCCTCGGCCCAGGGGCCCCAGGCGAGCGAGGTGCCGGCCAGGCCGCGGGCGCGCCGGCGCCGGGCGAGCGCGTCGAGGCCGGCGTTGGCGGCCGCGTAGGCGCCGCCCCAGCCGCTGCCCCAGGTGGCGGCGATCGAGGAGAACAGGACGAACGCGTCCAGGTCGGTGTCGCCGAGGAGTTCGTCGAGGTGCAGTGCGCCGGTGGTCTTGCCGGCGAGCGCCGACGCGAGGCCGGCGGTGTCGAGTTCGGTCAGCGGTGCGCTGTGGGCGATGCCCGCGGCGTGCACGACCGCGGTGAGCGGGGCCTGCGGGTCGGCGCCGGCCAGGTCGAGGAGGGCGGTGACGTCGCCGCGGTCGGCGAGGTCCGCGGCGACCAGCGTGACGCGGGCCCCCGTGGCGCGGATCTCGTCGGCCAGCTGCTGCGCGCCGGGTGCGTCCGGTCCGCGCCGGCCGGCCAGGACGAGGTGCGCGGCGCCCTGGGCGGCGGCCCAGCGGGCCACCCGGCCGCCGAGCGCGCCGGTGCCGCCGGTGACCAGGACGGTGCCGCGCGGCTGCCAGCCCTCGTCGGGCCCGGCCGGGGCGTGCGCGAGGCGGCGGACGAACAGGCCGGCGGGGCGGATCGCGACCTGGTCCTCGGCGTCGAGGCCGCCGGCGAGGACGGCGGCGAGCCGCTCGGCGGCGCGCGGGTCGAGGGTCTCGGGCAGGTCGAGCAGGCCGCCCCAGCGGTCCGGGTGCTCCAGGCCGACGACCCGTCCCAGGCCCCAGGTCTCGGCCTGGGCGACGCCGGCGAGGTGGTCGCCGGGGCCGGTGGCGACCGCGCCCCGGGTGAGGATCCACAGGGGGGCGGTGACGGCGGCGTCCTCGGCGGCCTGGGCGAGCGCGAGCGTTCCGGACAGCGCCGCGGGGACGCCGTCGTGGTCCGGGTCGCCCGTCTCCTCGCCCAGGGCGAGGAGCGAGACGATCCCGGCGATGCCGTCCAGGTCGCGGAGCCGGGCGGCGAGTTCGGCCCGGTCGGCGGCGGGCACGGTCACGACGTCGGCGCCGGCCCGGGCCAGGATCTCGTCGATGCCGTACGCGGCGGCCGGGGTGACCAGGACCCAGGTGCCGGTGAGCGGCCGCGCGGTCGGGTCGGGCAGTGCCGTCCAGGTCTCCTGGTAGCACCAGCCGTCGGCGGTGTCGCGCTGCTGCTTGCGGCGGCGCCAGGAGGAGAGCGCCGGGACGAGGGCACCGAGGGACTCCCGGTGGGCCTCGGCGTCGATGCGCAGTTCGTTGGCGACCACGCTGAGGTCGGCGGCGTCGATCGCGGCCCACAGGCCGTCGTCCGGGTCCGTCGTGGCGACCGCTTCGCGGGGGGTCGGACGGAGCCAGTAGCGCTGGTGGGAGAAGGGGTAGGTGGGCAGGTCGGCCGGGCGGGCGCCGGTGCCGTCGAACAGGGCCCGCCACTCGACGTGCTGGCCGTGGACGAACAGCTCGGCGACGGCGGTGAGCAGCGTGGCGGCTTCGTCGCGGTCGCGGCGCAGGGCGGCGACGGCGGTGAGCTCGGGGCCGCCCGTCCGGGCGATCAGCGCGGTGAGGACGCCGTCGGGGCCGAGTTCGAGGATCCGGTCGGCTTCGAGGGCGGTGACGGCCTCGGCGAAGCGGACGGGGCGGCGGACCTGGTCGACCCAGTACTCGGGGTCGGTCCACTGACCGGGTGTCACGGCGGTGCCGGTGACGGTGGAGACGGCGGGGACGGTCGGCTCGGTGAAGGCCAGGCCGCGCACGACGGCGCGGAAGTCCTCCAGCATCGGCTCCATCAGGCGGGAGTGGAAGGCGTGGCTGGTCCGCAGGCGGGAGGTCTTCCAACCGCGCTCGGCCGCCAGCCCGGCGGCCGCCGCGATGTCCTGCTCGGGACCGGACAGCACCACGGCGTCGGGCCCGTTCACGGCGGCGAGGTCGAGATCGGGGAACGCCCCGCGCACCTCCGCCTCGGACGCGCCGACGGCCAGCATGCCGCCACCGGCGGGGAGTTCCTGCATCAGCCGGCCGCGCGCGGCCACCAGCTTCGCCGCGTCGGCGAGGGTGAGCACCCCGGCGGCGTAGGCGGCGGTGATCTCACCGACCGAGTGACCGGCCACCACGTCCGGCGTCACACCCCACGAGCGGACCAGCGCCAGCAGCGCCACCTCCACCGCGAAGATCGCCGGCTGCGCCCAACCCGTCTGCTCCAGCCGCTCGCCGTCCTGCAGGACGTCGTGCAAGGGCAGGTCCAGCGCCGCGCACGCCTCGTCGAAGGCGGCCGCGAACACCGGGAAGGCCTCGTACAGCTCCCGGCCCATGCCGATCCGCTGCGACCCCTGACCGGTGAAGACGACGGCCAGCCGGCCCTCGGCCGCGACGCCCCGCACCACCGTGTCGCCGAGCAGGACGGCGCGCTGCTCCTGGACCGGCCGCGCGGTCAGGGCCACGCCGACGTCCAGCCGGTCCGCGGTCAGTGCCCGCACCCGCTGCACCTGGGCTTCCAGCGAGTCCGCGGAGCGCGCGGTCACCGCCAGCGGCACCACCGGCAGCACGACCGCCGGCGTACCCGGCTCCGCGGCCGGCTCCTCGGCCGGCGCGGCGGCGGGCGCCTCCTCGACGATCACGTGCGCGTTGGTCCCGCTGATGCCGAACGAGGAGACGCCGGCCCGGCGGGGGCGCTCCCCCACCGGCCAGTCGCGGGCCTCGGTCAGCAGTTCCACCGAGCCGGTCGACCAGTCGACCTGCGAGGACGGCGCGTCGACGTGCAGCGTGCCGGGGAGCGTCGAGTGACGCATCGCCTGCACCATCTTGATGATGCCCGCGACACCGGCCGCGGCCTGGGTGTGCCCGATGTTCGACTTCAGCGACCCCAGCCAGAGCGGATCGCCGTCACGGCCCTGCCCGTACGTCGCCAGCAGGGCCTGGGCCTCGATCGGGTCACCGAGCGTGGTGCCGGTGCCGTGCGCCTCCACCGCGTCGACCTCGGCCGGCGAGAGGCCGGCCGACACCAGGGCCTGCAGGATGGCGCGCTGCTGGGCGCCGCCGTTCGGCGCGGTCAGGCCGTTGGAGGCGCCGTCCTGGTTGACGGCGCTGCCCCGGACGACGGCCAGGACCGGGTGGCCCAGGCGCTGCGCGTCCGAGAGCCGCTCCACCAGGAGCATGCCGACGCCCTCGCCCCAGCCGGTGCCGTCCGCGCCCTCGGCGAAGGACTTGCACCGGCCGTCGGCGGCCAGGCCGCCCTGCTTGGCGAACTGCCCGAAGGAGTCCGGGGTCGACATGACCGCCACGCCGCCGGCGAGCGCGATCGAGCACTCCCGGCTGCGCAGGGCGCGGCAGGCCAGGTGGAGGGCGACCAGCGAGGAGGAGCAGGCGGTGTCGACGGTGACCGCCGGGCCCTCCAGGCCGAAGGTGTAGGCCAGCCGGCCGGAGAGGACCGCCGGCGCGGTGCCGGTGAGCAGGTGGCCGAGGACGCCGTCGGGCAGGTCCTCGACGTACGAGCTGTACCCCAGGTAGCTGCCGCCGACGAAGACGCCGGCCTGGGTGCCGCGCAGCGTCGCCGGGTCGATCCGGGCGTGCTCGAAGGTCTCCCACGCCACTTCGAGCAGGACCCGCTGCTGCGGGTCCATCGCCAGCGCCTCGCGCGGGCTGATCCCGAAGAACGCCGGGTCGAAGTCGCCCGCGTCGTGGAGGAAGCCTCCGGTGCGCACGTCGTCCTCGGTCGGCTCCGAGCCGAACCAGCCCTCCCAGCCCCGGTCGGTGGGGAACGCGGAGACCGCGTCCCGGCCTTCCTCGACCAGGTTCCAGAGGTCCTCGGGAGAGGAGACCCCACCGGGGTAGCGGCACCCCATCGCCACGATGGCGATCGGCTCCTGTTCCGCCGACTCCAGTTCGGTGAGGCGCCGGCGGGTCTGGGCCAGGTCCGCGCTCACCAACTTGAGGTAATCGCGAAGGGTTTCCTCAGTTGCCATTCAGCTTCACCTCTGCGGATGACCGAACGTACGTCGATTCGAGCGACGTCCGAAAATCGAAGGCCTCGAAACCAGCCCGACGCTGAGGCTAGGAGCTCCGGATATCCCCCGGAACCCCTAGCGCTCCCCTAGCTCCACCCGGGACGTTCCTGCTCAGGAACGGCCGAGCTGGGAATCGATGAACTTCAGCAGGTCGTCGTCGGAGTCCCCGGAGGGCGTCTCCGGGGCCTCCACGGGCGCCTGGGCACCCCCCGCTTCCAGCGCGGACAGCAGGGCACGGAGCTTGATCCGCAGCTTGGTGCCGGTGATCGTGTCCGGGGTGGAGGCGGCCAGCCGCTGCTCTATCCCGTCGAGTTCGTCGAGGACCGAACGGGAATTGTCCGGGACCATGTGAATGCGCAGATATGTCGCGAGAGCGGCCGGCGTGGGGTGGTCGAAGACCAGTGTCGCCGGGCACCGCAGGCCGGTCGAGGCATTCACCCGGTTGCGCAGTTCGACGGCCGTGACGGAGTCGAATCCGATTTCCCGGAAAGCGCGGTCCGCCGGAATTCCGTCGGCACGGGAAATTCCGATCACGGCCGCGATGTGGCCCCACAGCAGGTCGACCAGTTCGCGGTCGGCCTCCTCGGCCGGCAGGGCGGCCAGGCGGTCGCGCAGCGCGGCGGCCGCATCGGTGCCGGCGTCGCCGTCCCGGTCCCCGGCACGGTCCGCCGCGGGTTCCAGCTCCGCGAGGAGACGGCTGGGCCGGGCCAGGCCGAACGCCGGCAGGAACCGGGCCCAGTCGACGTCGGCGACGACCAGCGACGCCGGCGCGGTGGCGAGTTCGGCGACGGCGCGCCCGGGGTCCAGCGGCCGGATGCCGAGCCGGAGCAGCGAGCCGTCCGCCGCCGCCGTGGCGGCGATCCCGCCGCCCGCCCACGGCGACCAGGCGACGGCCGTGGCCGGCCGGCCCTGGGCGCGGCGGCGGCCCGCGAAGGCCTCCAGGAAGGCGTCGGCGGCCGCGTAGGCGGGGTGCCGCGCGGTGCCCCAGACGCCGGCCACGGAGGTGAGGACGACGAAGGCGTCGAGCGCGGCGTCGGCCAGCAGCTCGTCCAGGAGGAGTGCGCCCGTGACGCGGGCGCCCGTCACCGCCGCCGTCTCGGCCGGCGTCAGGTCGGCGACCAGGGTGTCCTGGGCGACGCCGGCCGCGTGCACGACCGCGGTGAGATCGGCGGGCAGGCCGGCGACCAGCGCGGCGACCTGCTCCCGGACGGTGAGGTCGCAGGCGACGACGCTCACCTGCGCGCCGGACTCGGCCAGTTCGGCGCGGAGCGCTTCGGCCCCGGGGGCGTCCGGGCCCCGGAGGCCGGCCAGGACGACGCCGGTCGCGCCGTTGCGGACGGCCCAGCGGGCGATGTGCCCGCCGAGTGCGCCGGTGCCGCCGGTGACCAGGACGGTGCCGCGCGGGCGCCAGCCGTCGCCGACCGCCGCCGGTGCGGGGCGCAGGCGGCGCGCCCAGGCCTGTCCGTCGCGGAGCGCGAGCTGGTCCTCGCCGTCGGCCGCGCCGAGCAGCGCGGCGAGCCCGTCGACGACGGCGGCCGCGTCGGCGGAGGCGGCGGTGTCCAGGGCGGCGGTGTCCAGGGCAGGGGTGTCCAGGGCTGCGGACGCGTCGGCGGTGAGGCCGTCGGTGTCCGTGCCGGTGGCCGGCAGGTCGATCAGGCCGCCCCAGCGCCCGGGGTGTTCGAGTGCCGCCACCCGGCCGAGGCCCCAGACCTGGGCCTGCGCGAGGCTGCGCACCGGGTCGGTGCCGACGGCGGCGGCGCCGCGGGTGAGGACCCACAGCGGGGCGGTCACGCCGTCCAGCGCCCGCAGCAGGTCGACGGTGTCCGTGAGGCCGCGGGGAACGGCCGGGTGGTCGGGGTGCGGGCGCTCGTCGAGCGCCAGCAGGGACACCACGCCGGCGATCGCGCCCGGCGGGACGGCGTCGCCCGCGCCGGCGGTCAGCACCTCCGCCCCGGCCGACGCCAGGTGCTCCGTGACGGCCCGCACCAGCGGATCGGCTCCGGCGGGTGTGACGACCAGCCAGCGGCCGGTGAGCCGGGCGCCGCCGCCGAGCGGCACGGGCGCCCAGTCCACGGTGTGGCGCAGGCCCGTGTCCCGGGTGGGGAGGGGCTCACCCGCGTGGTCCGGCGAGAGCCAGTAGCGGCGGTGCTGGAAGGGGTAGGTGGGCAGCTCGGGCAGCCGGCGGCCGTCGGTGGGCCAGGCCTGCCAGTCGACCTCGACGCCGCGGACCCAGGCCTCGCCGAGCGCGCGGATCCGCCCGGCCGGGCCGTCCTCGCCCCGGCGCAGCGTCCCCCACACCCCGGCGTCCGGTGCGCACTGCTCCAGCGCCACGGTGAGCACCGGGTGCCCGGACACCTCGGCGAACAGCCCGTAGCCGTCCGCCGCCAGCTTCCCGACGACCGGCGCGAACCGCACCTGACCGCGCAGGTTCTCCCACCAGTACGCCGCGTCCACCGGCTCGGTGACGCGCTCCCCCGTCACCGTCGAGAACCACGGGATGCGCGGCACCTCGCCCCGGACCCCGTCCACGGCGGCCAGGACGGCCTCGCGCACCGGCTCCACCTGCGGCGAGTGCGAGGCGTAGCCGACCCCGACCAGCCGGGCCCGGACCCCGCGTTCCTCGCACCACGGCACGAACGCCTCCAGCAGCGGCCGCTCACCCGCGACCACCACCTGCGACGGGGAGTTCTCGGCGGCCACCACCAGGCCGGACCACTCCGGACCGGCCAGCCAGCCGGCCACGTCCTCGGCGGAAGCGCCGATCGAGGCCATGCCGCCGTGCCCGTCCAGCTCCACCAGTGCCCCGGACCGCGCGGCGACGACGCGCGCGCCGTCCTGCACCGACAGCGCCCCGGACACCACGGCGGCCACGACCTCGCCCTGCGAGTGGCCGACCACCGCGGCGGGGACGACCCCGTACGACTCCCACCACGCGGTGAGGGCCACGCCCACGGCCCACAGCACCGGCTGCACGACCTCCACCCGCGCCAGCCAGTCGTCCGGGCCGCGCAGCACCGCCTCCACCGAGAAGCCGGTGTGCGGCCGGAGCGCCGTGTCGCACTCCCGCAGCCGGTCGGCGAACGCCGGCGAGTCCAGCAGACCCACCGTCATGCCCAGCCACTGACCGCCCTGCCCCGGGTACACGAACACCACGTCCGAGCGGCCCGCCGGCGAGCCGGACACCGGCCCGAGGCCGGCGGCGACCGCCGCCAGGCCCTCGTCGTCCCACGCCACCGCGCGGACCGGCAGGCCCGCCCTGGTCATCAGCGTCGCTCCCGCGTCGGCGAGCGAGGCGCCGGCGGCGCCCAGGTGCTCGCGGACCGCGGCGGCCTGGGCGCGGACCGCGCCCTCGTCGGCGCCGGAGAGCAGCAGCGGCACCGGCCGGGCCGGGCCGGCGGCCGGCGCGGCCTCCGGCAGCGCCGGGAGCTCGCGGGCTTCCTCAGCCTGGATGGCCTCGGGGGCCTGTTCGAGGATGACGTGCGAGTTCGTCCCGCTGACGCCGAACGCGGACACCCCGGCGCGGCGCGGCCGCCCGGTGGCCGGCCAGGGGCGGGCCTCGGTGAGCAGCTCGACGCCGCCCAGGGCCCAGTCGATGTGCGGGGACGGCTCGTCGACGTGCAGCGTCTTCGGCAGCACGCCGTGCCGCATCGCCATCACCGTCTTCATCAGGCCGGCCATGCCGGCCGCGGCCTGGGTGTGCCCGATGTTCGACTTCACCGACCCGAGCCAGAGCGGCTCACCGGCACGGCCGGCGCCGTAGGTGGCGAGCAGGGCGTTGGCCTCGATCGGGTCGCCGAGCGTGGTGCCGGTGCCGTGCGCCTCGACCGCGTCGATGTCGGCGGGTTCGAGCCGCGCGTCGGCCAGGGCCCGGAGGATGACCTTCTGCTGGGCGGGGCCGCTCGGCGCGGTCAGCCCGTTGGAGGCGCCGTCCTGGTTGACGGCGCTGCCCCGGACGACGGCCAGGACCGGGTGGCCCAGGCGCTGCGCGTCCGACAGCCGCTCGACCAGCAGCACACCCACGCCCTCGCCCCAGCCGGTGCCGTCGGCGGCGGCCGCGAAGGACTTGCAGCGGCCGTCTCCGGCCAGCCCGCCCTTGCGGCTGAACTCGACGAACGGGCCGGGTGTCGACATCACGGTGACGCCGCCCACCAGGGCCAGTTCGCACTCGCCGGCCCGCAGCGCCTGCGCGGCCAGGTGCAGCGCGACCAGCGACGAGGAGCACCCGGTGTCGACGGTCATCGCGGGGCCTTCGAGGCCGAAGGCGTACGACACGCGCCCGGACAGCACGCTGGCCGCGTTGCCGGTCCCGAGGTGGCCCTCCAGCTCGCTGGGGAAGACGCCCATCGACCACAGGTAGTCCGAGCCGTTCGTCCCGGCGAACATGCCGGTCCGGGTGCCGTGCAGGCCGAGCGGGTCCAGCCCGCCGCGTTCGAGGGCCTCCCACGCGCACTCCAGCAGCAGCCGCTGCTGCGGGTCCATCGCGACGGCCTCGCGCGGCGTGATCCCGAACAGGCGGGCGTCGAAGCCGGCGACGTCGTCGAGGAAGCCGCCCTCGCTGGTGTAGGTGGTGCCGCGCACCGCCGAGTCGGCGTTGACGAGGTCCCCGAGGTACCAGCCGCGGTCGGTGGGGAACGGCGACATCGCGTCGACGCCGTCGGTCACCAGCCGCCAGAGGTCCTCCGGTGAGCCGACGCCGCCGGGGAATCGGCAGCTCATCGCGGTGATCGCCAGGGGCTCGGCCCGGTCGGCCGTGGTCGCGTGGCCGGCCGGGACGGCGGGGGCGGGGGCGGGGGCCGCCGACCCGCCGACCCGGGCGAGCAGGTGAGCGGCGAGCGCGGCCGCGTTCGGGTGGTCGAAGACGACCGTGGCCGACAGCGGGACGCCGGTCTCGGCCCGCAGCCGGTTGCGCAGGTCGACGGCGGTGAGCGAGTCGAAGCCCAGCTCGCGGAAGGGCCGGCGGGGCGCGATCTCGTCGCCGGAGGAGTGGCCGAGCACGGCGGCTGCGCCGGCCCGGACGCATTCGAGGACGATCCGCTCCTGCTCGGCGACGGGCAGCCCGGCCAGGCGGGCGGCGAGGCCGGAGCCGTCCCCGGCGGGCTCCTCGGCCTGCGCCAGGGCGTCCCGGACGGCGGGGATGTCGCCGATCAGCGGCCGGGGGCGCTCGGCGGTGAACAGCTCGGTGAAGCGCGGCCAGTCGACGTCGGCCACGCAGACCGTCGTGTCGTCCTGGGCGACCGCGCGGCTCAGCGCCTCGACGGCGAGGTCCGGCGGCATCGCGACGATGCCGCGCCGGCGCAGCTGGGCGCCGACCTCGGCCGAGGCCATCCCGGCCTCGGCCCACGAGCCCCAGGCGATCGCGGTCATGGTGCCGCCGCGGGCCCGCCGCTGCTCGGCGAGCGCGTCCAGGGCGGCGTTGGCGGCCGCGTAGGCGGCGTGCGCCTGGCTGCCCCAGACGCCGGACATGGAGGAGAAGGTGACGAACGCGTCCACGTCGCCGACCAGGGCGTCGAGGTGGACCGCGCCGGCGACCTTCCCGGCGATCAGCCGCTCCAGCAGCGCGACGTCGGTCTCGTCGAACGGCACGTTGGCGCCCGTCCCGGCGGCGTGCACGACGGCGTCGACCCGGCCGACGTCCGCCAGCAGGGCCCCGACGGACGCCCGGTCGGCGAGGTCGCAGGCGACGATCCGCACCTCGGCGCAGGTCGCGGCCAGTTCGTCGCCCAGTTCCGCGGCGCCGGGCGCCTCCGGGCCGCGCCGGCTGGTCAGGACGATCCGCTCGGCGCCGTTGGCGGCGGCCCAGCGTGCGATCCGGGAGCCGAGCGCGCCGGTGCCGCCGGTGACCAGGACGGTGCCGCGGGGCCGCCAGCCCTCCCCGCCCCTGCGGGCCGGGGCCGGGGTGATCCGGCGGGTCCACAGCCCGTCGGGGCGGATCGCCAACTGGTCCTCGGCGCCCACGGCGCCGGCCAGGACGGCGGCGAGCAACTCCTCGGCGCGGGCGTCCGGCTCCGCGGGCAGGTCGACCAGACCGCCCCAGCGGCCGGGAAGTTCCAGCCCGGCGATCCGGCCCAGGCCCCAGACCTCGGCCTGGGCGAGGCTGTGCGGGGCGCCGCCGACGCCGACCGCGCCCCGGGTGAGGACCCAGGCGGGGGCGTCGATCCCGGCGTCGCCGAGCGCCTGGAGCAGGGTCAGCGAACCGGCGACCGCGCGGGCGACCAGGGGGTGGTCCGGCATCGGCCGCTCGTCGAGGGCGAGCAGGGACACCACTCCGGCGTACGGGCCGGCGGGCAGGGCGGCAGCCATCGCGGCCCGGTCGGCGGCGGCGTCCAGGACCACCACGTCGAGGTCCGTGGCGGCGTCGGTGCCGGTGCCGGTGCCGGGGAGGAGTCCGGTCAGCGCCGGGGTGTCGACTCCCTCGGGGCGGACCAGCAGCCACCGGCCCTGCGGCCGCGCCGGCGCGGTGGCGGGCACGGGCAGCGGGGTCCAGCCGACCGCGTACCGCCAGCCGTCGATCGTGGACGCCACCTTGCGCCGCGCCCGCCAGGACGTCAGGCCGTCGAGCACCGGCTCGACGGCGTCGGTGCTCAGGCCGAGTTCGTCGGCGAGCGACTCGGCGCCGGCCTCGACCGCGGTCCAGAACTCGGGGTCGCCGCCCTGGTCGCGGCGCTGCTCCTCGGGCGTCAGCCAGTGGCGGCGGCGCTGGAAGGGGTAGGTCGGCAGGTCGGCGAGCGGTCGCGCGTCGGCGAACCACGGCGACCAGTCGACGCGGACACCCCTGGTCCAGGCCTCGCCGAGCGCGCGGACCTGGGCGGCCGGGCCGTCCTCGTCGCGCCGCAGCGTCCCCCACACCCCGGCGTCGGGGGCGGACTGCTCCAGGGCGACGGTGAGCACGGGGTGCCCGGACACCTCGGCGAAGAGCTGGTGTCCGGTGTCGGCCAGGCCCTGGATCACCGGGGCGAAGCGGACGCGCTCGCGGAGGTTGGACCACCAGTACCCGGCGTCCACCGCCTCGGTGACCCGCTCCCCCGTCACCGTCGAGAACCACGGGATGCGCGGCACGGCGGCGCCGACCCCGTCCAGACCCGCGAGGACGGCCTCCCGCACCTGCTCGACCTGCGGCGAGTGCGAGGCGTAC
>NZ_JBWKAW010000060.1:0-22151 GCF_056437345.1 Kitasatospora sp. NPDC042419 | reverse complement strand
ACGACACGACACCCCGTCTCTGCCGCCGAAGCACCGACCCTATGCCTGACCAGCGGAAACGCACCAATCACTCTCGGAAAGACAACGGCTTCTTAGGGCTACAGCTTCCGCAAGATCCGCGCCTACCTGCGCAGACGTGCGATCCCGCACACCATCCCAGAACGCACCGACCAGGCGCTCGGCCGTCTCAACCGCGGCTCCCGCGGAGGCCGACCACCGGGCTTCGACCGGCACACCTACCGGCTCCGCAACGTCGTCGAACGCTGCTTCAACCGGCTGAAGCAATGGCGCGGCCTGGCCACCCGCTACGACAAGACCCGCGAGTCCTACCAGGCCGCCGTCACCATCGCCTCAATCCTGCTCTGGGTCTGATCTTTGAAGACGATCTCTAGCCCGGGCCCGACCGGGAGTATCCTGGCGGACGACCGTCAGGTGATCGAGCCCTGTCGGGTGTACATCCCCCAGACATTGTCGTCGAAGTACGGGGTGTCGATCTCCACGCCGTCGTGCGCCCGGGTGACCCCGTTGACCGCCGTCTGCAGGGTGTCCGGATCCACCCACAGCCACGGCCCGCCACTGGCACCCTGGCCCAGGGTCCGGCAGGGCAGGTCCAACAGGATGGGATAGAGGATCAGCCGCTCCAGGGTTCCTGCGCAGCTCACCTGGTGGGCGGCGTCGTCGATGTTTGCCGGGTACCCGACGGCGGTGACGAAGGTCTCCTCACGCCGGTTGACCACCAGGCCGTTCCCGCCGGTGGCCTCGACCACCTTCTGCCCGTTGGCGTTGGGGTTGAGGGTGACCATCGCGACGTCCCACTCGGGAGCGTCCGACTCGTCCAGCCAGTTGTTGAACACCCGGGCCTGCTTCCAGGTGAACATGCCGTACGGGTACGGGTCGTTGCCGTTGTACGCGGGCACGTAGATCCAGTCGACCTTGAACCACTTCGGATCCTTGCCGTTCATCCGGCTGCCCTTGCCCGCGACGCAGTGCGCCGCCGTGATCACCATCATCTTCGAGGGGCTGTTGAGGGCGCTGGCCGTGCAGCTCTTGTTCGCCTGCTCGACGGTGTTGTAGTAGAAGACCCGCCCCACCGTCCGGTCCACCGACCGGTTGACCGCGAAGCGGGCGGCCGCGGCGTCGACCTCGGCCCGGTCCGCCGCGTTGCCACCGGCGGCCTTCGCCTCCTCGGCGACGGTGGCCGCCATCCGCTCGGGCGTCCAGTACGCGCGGGCCGCCGCGTCGTCCGCCGTGCTCGTCTCCGAGGTCGACGTGCCGGCGGTCCGGTCGGGCCGGGGCGCCGCCGCGTCGGCGGTGCCGACCGTCCCCAGTCCCAGAGCGAGCGCCAGCGCGGCGCCGCACAGAGTCCTCAGCAACTTCACTTCGTCCCCACTTCCGTGTCCGTCGGGCGGCCGGGTGACCGCCGTCATGGCAGCGTGACACCGGGCCTGGGCGCGTCGCCTGAGTACGGATACTCAAAGAAAGCACGCGAACAGGCTTGATTAGCAGGGGAATTCACATGTCAGTCGGTCCCGCGACTGCGACTGGAAGTCGTAGTCGGCGGGTCGGTCTGCGGTCCATGCGGCTGGTGGTGTGAGTTGGAAGGGGCAGTTGAGCCGAGCCACGATAGTGGGAACCTGGCCACGCATGTTGGAACTGGAGGGCTCACGACGGCCCCGGCGGGCTTGGGTGTCGGTGGTGTCGGGTTGGATGAGCATGTGACTGTCTATGACGTAGCCCGCCAGCTTCCCGCCATCGCCGACTTGCGGGACCTGTGTCGTTCGCTGGCGATGCTCGATGCGATCCTGAGCCCGGACTGGGAGGGCCGGTACTACTCCTTCAACGCCGGTTGGGCCGACGGTGAGGAGATGGCGTCGATGCGCAACGGGTCGGGAGACGAGTACTCGATCGTGTTCTCGGCGGCCGGGGCCTATGTGCGGGGCTTCGATCACGAATCGCCGATGAGCCCCTCCAGCAACGATGGCGAGCCCTGGCCGGGAGTGATCGACGAGGTCCCCGAGCTCTTCAGGCCCTTCGTCGAGGAGCCGGCGTTCACCGACGAGGACGAGGTGCCGGTCGTGACGGCCTGCTTGTGGCGGGGGCCGACGGACGAGCGGTGGCACCACGGGACGATCGACTTCCCCGAGGGTGCTGTCGATCCTGACGGGGCGACGAGCCTGTTCGGCCTCCTGGTCGACCGTTCTCCGGAAGCGTTCCAGCGTTTCGCCGAGGACTACTACGAGGTCTCCATCGACCTGGGGGCGGTGAGTCAGGTCCATGCCTTGCGGCCGCTGGACCAGGAACTCGTATCGTTGCTGAACCCTGAGGTCAGCTTGGCGGACCTGGCCCAGGACATCTCCGAGATCGGCTATCCGCAGCTGGACCTTCCGGACCGACCACGTCGCCACTGACCTCGACACCGGAGAGGACACCGGCTACCTGGCCTACCGCAACGGCGAGATCCTCGCCCTCGACATCCACGACGGCACCCTCCGCTGGCGTCACCAGCTGACCATCGCCGGTGCCCTGGCCGTCCCGACCGCACTCACCGCAACCGAACCCGGCCGCCTGCTCGTCGGCACGTCCGACGGCCGAATCCTGGAGTGCGCCACCACCTGACCCCACCCCAACACCCCTGATATCGGCGGTCAAACTTCGGTGAGACTCGTCAAACTGACTTGAGACGGGTCAGAAGGGCTGTCCTCCGGCAGGTGGTCTTGACCGATTGACAAGCGACCTTGACGGCCAGTGGGCTTCTGCCACTTGATCTTGATCGGTGATACGGAAGGCAGGGTCTGTAGGACTGCCCCACCTCAGGCCGTGCAAGGATCGCGGATGTGGAAGGCAGAGGCGCGTGGAGTACCGGACCGGCAGGCGAGGCGATGGCGGCGGGCAGCGGCTTGCTGTCGATGCTGGGCCAGGCTTCCGTCCCGGAACAGCACGGGCGGATGGTGATCACGCCCCTCGTCTGCCGGTGGTGCGGCTGGGACCAGTTCGAAGTGGCCGCGGACGAGTGCTTCTGTGAGGGTTGCTGCCTGCCGCTCGGCATAGCGGACGGAGATGTTCACGCAGGCGGATCCACCTGGGAGCTCGCGGAATCCGCTCCTTCACGCCCGCGGCCGGGCAGGGCCTTCCGCAGGCCGGCCGACATCACGTGTCCAACCGGGCACGACGTGTTCCAGGCGGCGGTCGCACTCGCCCTCGCCGCGGACGGCCAAGTCCGCCGCGTGTCGGTCGGCCTGCGATGTCCGGTCGACGGCACGCTGCGCCTGCACCTCGACAACGTGCGGGTGGTGACGAGCAAAACCTGACACCGACCTCGCCTGAGGAGTCCTGGCCGGAGCGGGTGTCACATCGGGCGGTCAAGATCACTTGGCAATCGGTCAAGATCGCCTGTCAGAGGACGCCGGGTGAGGCGTCCTCGATGGCGGCCAGCAGGTGGGCGTGGACGGCGCCGGCGGCAGCGCGGGTGGCCGGGTCCGGGTCCTCCAGGTGCGGGGCGATGAGCGCGGCGGCCGCGGCGAGGACCGGGACCGGGACGGTCGCGGTGCGCAGGTGTGCGAGCAGGGCGACGGCCTTCTCACCGGGTGTTGTCTCGGGTGGGGTAGTGGGGATCAGGGAGCTCAGGCCGCGCGGCTGGGTGCTGGTCACCTGCCCATTCTCGCGTCCCGGCGGGGCGGTGATCACCACGGTCGGTCGTCCGGCTCCGCGGTCGGTAGGCCGCCGTGGTGGTGGCGGGCTACGGCTTTGAGCAGCGCGGCGCGGCACCGGCGGACGTCCTCGGTGCGGCCTGCGCCGGCCGCCCACCCGGGCAGCGGACGCTCCTGCGCGGCAGCGGTCAGGGCGCGGCCGAGCTCGCCGATCGCGTGCTGCCAGTCGGCCAGATGGAGCAGCAAGCCGCGCTCCAGGGCGTCGACCGTGGCGTCGGCGATCAGATGGGTGGTTCTGCGATGCGGCCTTTTGAAGTCGCGACCGCGTCCGGAAGGACGTATCGCTGTTTTGGTTGCTTTCTTCTCATATCGGCTGAGTACCTATACGGATAGGAATCAGCCGATCACCGCAATAGGCTTCGCGCTGAACCGAGGAACTGTCGGGAGGGGAACTGCAGTGGGGCATCTGAAGGTCAATCCGGGCGAGATCGATATGTCCGCGGGGGTGGCGCGGACAATCGGTGAGGATCTCCGGAAGCCCTGTCAGGCGGCTGTTACGGCCAGCCAGACGGCCGCCGGCCAGTTGACGGGCTGGTCAGTGGCCGCACGGCTTGGCCGGGTGGCGGGGGAGTGGGCGCCCGTGCTGACGGGCGTCAGCGACCGACTCAAGCAGACAGGTGACAACCTCACCGCCACAGCGCAGGCCTACAAGGGCAACGAGAACGCCGTCGCCAGTGTCTGGACGACGCAGGGGATCGGCGAGGCATGGGAGAAGCCGGGACAGTGAGCAGCAACCTGTTCGAGCTCCTGATGCGCTTCGACCCGACCAGCTTGCACGATGCCGCCAAAGCGTGGCGCGATCTGTCCAACGGAGCGCAGTCCGCCGAGAACAGGCACCGTAGCCAGGTGAACGGCCCGCTGCGGCAGGCGAAGTGGGAGGGGGAGGACGCGCAGAAGGCGTTCTTCGCCCTGGGCCGAAACGAGCAGATCCTGGAGATCCTGAGGGTCGAGTCCGCCGCTGTGGTGCTGACCTTGGATACGGTCGCTGAGCGGATGTACCAGGCGCAGACCAATCTGAAGAACGCTGTTCACCGCGCCGAGGAATGGGGTCTGGTCGTTGGTGCAGACGGGACGGTGAACCTGCCGCCGCTGGGTGAGGGCGAGCGGAACGACCCGGATGCCATATCCAGCCCTGAACGCAAGGCGCTGACGACCCTGCGCGGGGATGTCCAGGAGCGGATCAACAAGGCCCTGGCCGACGCGAAGCAGGCGAGCGACCAGGGCGACCGCGCCCTCGGCCGGCTCGATGCCGACACCCTGACCCGCCCGCGGGTGTTCGGCTCCGCCGCCGAGACCGCCGCCGATGTGAGGGACGTGGCGAAGGACCTCGGCCTGGCCGACCCGTACGTTCCCGACAACAAGGACCCGAAGACGTCCGCCGACTGGTGGAAGTCCCTGACCCCCGAGCAGCAGAGCACCTACCTCGCGCTCTACCCGGACCGGATCGGGCAGTTGGACGGCCTGCCCGCCGCGGCACGGGACGAGGCCAACCGGCTCGTCCTCGACCAGCAGCTGGACGAGCTGAAGGCCGGCAGCCCGCGTGGGAGCGACATGACGGCCGGGGAGTACAACGTTCGCGAGCAGACGCTGATGAAGCTCAAGGAACAACTCGACCGGCACGACACCGCGGTCGAGGACAAACGGGTGTTCCTGCTCGGTCTCGATGCCAAGGCCTACGACGGCGACGGCAAGGTGATCGTCGCCATGGGAAATCCCGACACCGCCGACCACACGGCCGTCCTGGTCCCGGGTACGGGAACGACGATCGACAGCACAGGGGGCCAGCTCACGCGCGTCAGTGACCTGCAGGAGGCCGCGAGGCAGGCGTCGAAGGGGACGAACCAGAAGGTGTCGGTGATCTCGTGGCTCGGCTACGACGCCCCCGAGGTCCCGGTTCAGCAAGCGCCGAACCTCGCCGTTGTCGGCACTACCCGGTCCTCGGACGGGGCCGAGGCCCTGCGCCAGTTCACCCAGGGCACCCGGGTCGCCCAGGGTGACCATCCCAGTCACCTCTCGGTGTTCGGCCACAGCTACGGAACGACGCTCGTCGGTGCGGCTGCAGCGGGTGGGGAAGGATTGGGCGCTGACGAGATCGTCGCTGTTGCGAGTCCTGGAATGACCGTTGACCGTGCCTACCAGCTCCAGATCGACCCGAGCCATTTCTGGACCGGCAGAGCCGAAGACGACGGTATCGCTTTGGCCGCAGGACTCAGCCTCGGCTTCGACCCGGTACGCGGCGAGTTCGGCGGGCAGCAATTTGAGGTCGACACGTCCGGGCACAGCGGCTACTGGGACGACGGCAGTAAGAGCGTCGACAACCAGGGCCGCATCATCGTCGGGAAGCCGCCGACCACGCTTCCCAGGCTAACCGTCACCCCACCGGGTCCCCTGTGATCGCCGGTCCGGGCTGGCCACAGCCCGGCTGCCCGGTCCTCACCCTGTTCCAGCCGCAAGGAATTCCACCATGCCGTTTCCCCTGCCACGACCCGCTGCCCGCACCGCCGGAGCGCGGCGCCTCGGCGTCGCCGCGCTGGCGCTCTGCCTGCCCCTGATCCTCGGAGGATGCATGTCCACGCCCGGCCCCAACGAGCCGCTGCCCGTCAAGGCCCGCCAGGACGCCCAGGACTGGGCCCAGCACATGACCGAGTACATGGCCCAGAGCGCAGGCGTCACCCTCGACACGGGCAGCGCCGAGCCGTTCTTCAACGACTGCGTCGGCAAGAAGAACGAGGTCGCCAGGGACGGCCGGTACAAGATGTCGTACGCGGTCTACAGCTCCGCTCCGCTCGAGCAGCACCCTGAGGCGGTCCGCAAGGTCCGCGCGATGCTCGAGCAGCAGGGCTTCAAGATCGACGGCTACCGGGAGAGCACAGACGGCAAGGTGGACACGGTCCTCGACGCGTCTAAGCCGGAAAGCCGGTACCTGATCACTGTCGAGACCACGACCGGAGGGCTGCTGCTCTTCCGGGTCAACACCCCCTGTCTGATGCCTCCCACAACACCGGGCACCTCCAGCTGACACAGGTGGACGGGTCGGGGCTACCGCCCCGGGGAAGCACCGTCGATCGCGGCGAGCAGCCGGGCGTGGACAGCGGCCGCCGCCTCCCGGGTCGCCGGGTCCTCGCTCCTCAGCTGTGGCGCGATCAGCTCGGCGGCCGCAGCGAGGCCCGGCACCGGCACGGTGGCATCGCGCAGGTGGAGGAGCTGGGAGGCGGCGCGCTCGCCGGGGGTGGCCTGGGCGCGGGCGTCGGGGATCAGGGAGGTGAGGCCCCGGGGAAGGGGCTGGCTGCTGGTCACCCGCCCCATTCTTCCGTGTCCCGGGCGCGGTGATCACCACGGTCGGTCGGCCAGCTGCCCGAGCAGACCGCGCACCAGCTCGTCGACGGCGGCCGCCGGATCGGCGCCGAAGGCCCGCGCTTCGGCGGCGGTCTCGGCGAGGACGTCCTCGTCCAGGTCCTCGAAGGCCTCCCACCACAACGCGGCGGTCCGCTCGAAGCCGTCCAACACCGTGTGCAGCGCGGTGTCGACAGCGGCTGGCGACCACGGCGGCGGAGTACGGGGCGCCCGGACGGTGTCGGCCAGCACCCGGGCGGCGCCGGGCCCGAGCGCCCGGCGCCCGGTCGTGCTCACCCGGCGCAGCCGGTGGCCGTGGTGGCGGCGCGGCCGGCGGCGGTGGCGGCGTCGAGTTCGTCGGCGAGCAGGGTGAGCTCGCGCGGCAGGTCGCCGAGCACGCAGGACGGCATCACGGCCGCGAGCACACACACCGCGACCAGCGGCATCCGCTCGCCCGGGTCGGTGAAGATCTGGAACAGCAGCTTGGCACCGCGCTTGTCCAGGTTCAGGTAGCCGAACTCGTCCAGCTATGCGGATATCGGCATAGCTGGACCTATGCCGAGACTGCGGCTATGCCGAAGATTGCCACGCCACGCCCTCGTTCGCGTGAATCCTGGCCTTCGGATCTCTGCATAGTGCCGAGGGTGGGCAGCACCTGACCGCGAGGCAGGGCGCCTTGCGGGAAGGGGGTCCCGATGGCGGGGACACGCAGGAAGGCCGGTGCTCTCGCACCGCATGTCGAGGGCTACAGATCCTGGCTGACGGCACGGGGATACACCACGTTGACCACGCGGAACATGCTCAAGGATCTGGGCTTGGTCGGGATATGGCTGTCCAGGCTGGGGCTTGAGATCGGCGATCTCGGCGAGGCGACCGTGGAGCGATTCCTGAACGACCAGCGACAGGCAGGCCGCCGGCGACTCCCGGGACCGCGCGGGCTGCGGCCCCTGCTCGCCTATCTGCGCGAGGCCGGGCTCGTCCCGCCGCCCAGGGCCGAAGTGTCGCCACTGGATGGTGTGTTGAAGGAGTTCCGCGACTGGATGACCGGAGAGCGCGGGCTGTCGCCGACCACCGTCATGCGCTACGCGAACACCGCCCGACGCTTCCTGGCCGAGCAGGCCATGCCGGGCGGAGTATTCTCCCCGGCCGGTTTGAGCAGCGCCGACCTGAACGCGTTCCTACTTCGGGAGTGCGCGCGGGTCTCGGCCGGCTCGGCGAAGGGGAAGGTCGCCGAACTGCGTTCGCTGATGCGGTTCCTGCACCTGCGGGGGCTGATCCCGATGAAGCTCGGTGCGTCCGTTCCGCCGGTCGGTGGCTGGCGCCTGGCGGCGGTCCCGCCGACGATGTCCGCGGCCGATGTCCAGCGGCTCCTGGACTGTTGTCCGCGCGCGGGCGGTGTTGGAGTCCGCGACTACGCCATCCTGACGCTGCTGGCCCGACTGGGCCTGCGCTCGGTCGAGGTGTCGCGGCTGCAACTGGAGGACGTGGACTGGCGGTCTGGGGAGATCACGATCCGTGGCAAGGGGCGGCGGGAGGACCGGCTCCCGCTGCCGGTCGATGTCGGTGAGTCCCTGGTCGCCTACCTGTCCGAAGCCCGTCCCCAGGTCGACACCCGTCGCCTGTTCGTCACGGACCGGGCGCCGCGCGGACCGATCCGCGCCGACCTGGTGGGCGACGTGGTGGAGCGGGCCTGCAAGCGGGCTGGGCTGCCGACGGTCGGCCCGCACCGGCTCCGGCACGCTCTGGCCGGGGAGATGCTGCGGCAGGGCTCCGGGCTGACGGCGATCAGCCAGGTGCTTCGGCACCAGGACCTGGCCACGACCGCGCTCTACGCGAAGGTCGACTTCACCGCGCTCCGCGCGGTCGCCCGCCCCTGGGCCGGGACGGAGGCGGCATGACCGGACTACGGCAGGCACTCGACGACTACCTGCGGCTCCGCCGCTCGCTCGGGCACAAGCTGGCCGAGGCCGCCTGGCTGCTGCCGGACTTCGTCGCCTTCCTGGACGAACGCAGGCAGACCACGGTGACCGTCACCACCGCGCTGGCCTGGGTCCGGGCGCGGGAAGGCGAGGCGGTGACGACCGTGAGCCCGCGCCGGATCACCGCGGTCCGCGGCTTCGCCCGCTATCTCAGCGGCATCGACCCGGCAACCGAGATCCCACCGCCGGGCCTGCTGCCGCACCGGCAACGCTGGCGGCAGCCGTTCATCTATTCCGACGCCGATGTCACTGCGGTGATGGGGCAGGCCGACAGGCTCGGGCCGCCGTTGCGCGCGGCCACCTACCGCACCCTGGTCGGATTGCTCGCCGCCACCGGCATGAGGGTCGGAGAGGCCATCAAGCTCGACCACGACGACATCGACTGGGCCGAGGGCGTGCTGCGGATCCGGGAGACCAAGTTCGGCAAGTCCCGCCTGGTTCCCCTGGATGCCAGCGGCGTCGACGCGCTCCGCCGCTACGACGCCCTCCGCGACCAGGACGCGCCGCGTCCCGCGGACCCGTCGTTCTTCGTCTCGCGCACCCGGCGGCGTCTGATCTACGCCGTCGTCGCCCCCACGTTCCGGCAGATGGTGACCGGCGCCGGCGTCGGGACAAATGCCCCCAACCCGCCCCGGCTGCACGACCTCCGCCACACCTTCGCCGTCCGCACCCTGCTGGCCTGGTATTGCGACGGCGCCGACGTCCAGGCAAGGATCCCGTCCCTTTCCACCTATCTCGGGCACCGCGAGCCGTCCTCGACCTATTGGTACATGTCAGCGGCCCCGGAACTACTGGCCCTGGCGGCGGACCGCCGCGAAGGCATCGGAAAGGCGGCACGGCCGTGACCTCGATCGCTCCCACCCTCCAGTCGTTCTTCACCGACCGGCTGGTCCGCCAGCGCCAGGTGAGCCCGCGCACCGTCGCCGCCTACCGCGACGCGCTCCGCCTCCTCCTCGGGTTCGTCCACAAACGTACGGGCACCGCCCCGGAGAGACTGGACTGGGCCGACCTGGACGCCGACGCTGTCTCCGCCTTCCTCAACTACCTGGAGGACGAACGCGGCAACAGCGCCCGCACCCGCAACGTCCGGCTGACCGCGATCCGCTCCCTCTTCTCCTACGCCGCCCTGCAGCACCCCGAACACGCCCTCCTGATCCAGCGCGTCCTGGACATCCCGCCCAAGCGGTTCGACAAAAGGAACGTCACCTTCCTGACGGCAGCAGAGGTCGACGCCTTGCTCGCGGCACCGGACCCGCGTCGTTGGGAGGGACGACGGGACAAGGCGATGCTGGCCCTGGCCGTCCAGACCGGCTTGCGCGTCTCCGAACTCACCGGCCTGGACTGCGACGACGTCACGCTCGGCGAGGGCGCGTCCGTCCGCTGCGAGGGCAAGGGCCGCAAGCACCGCGCCGTCCCCCTGGACCGTAGCGTTCAGGACCTGCTGCGGGCCTGGCTCGGTGAACGCTCCGGCAAGCGCGGCGAACCGCTGTTCTGCACCCGAACCGGGCGACGTCTCACCCGCGACGCCGTCGCCCAGCGCCTGGCCATCCACGTCCGAGCCGCTGCCAAAGCCTGCCCGACCCTCCTCGACAAGCGCGTCCACCCGCACGTCCTACGCCACAGTTGCGCGATGTCCCTGCTCCAAGCCGGTGTCGACACCACAGTGATCGCGCTCTGGCTCGGCCATGCCGGCGTCCGCTCCACCGACGCCTACGTCCACGCCGACATGACCATCAAGGAGAAGGCACTCTCCCTGACCGCACCGGTCACCGCCCGCCCCGGCCGCTACCAGCCCACCGACAAGGTCCTCGCGTTCCTCGACCGCCTGTGAGTCGTGAGCGGAGCCGACAGTGACAGTCCGCTTCGATAGCCTGCGGCGGTGGCCGATGATTCGTTGAAGTTCCTGATCGATGCCGATCACGGGCAGTTCTATGTCCAAGATCTTGAGCCCTATGACGCGTGGATGGCTGAACACGCGACAGACCCGGCCCTCCCACCAGCCGGCTGGACCGAGGAAGCAGTCCACATCCACCGCATCGGGGTGGAACCGCACTCGATCTCCGTCGGCACCGCACGGGACGACATGGTCGAATCGCTGATCACCGTCCACGCGTTCACGCCCATGGTCGAGCCGACGGCTGAGCACATCGTGGAGGTGGACCTGGCTGCCCCGACTGGCCAACTCGCCGTCTCCAGCCCGGGCGTCCACCCGGAGGACGGGCCAAGCATCACCGTCCCCGCAGGGCTGTTGCGAGTCCGGGTCTCCTACATCCCCTCTGACCCACCGGCTGTCGACACCAACGGCGGCCCCGGCGATCACTTTCTTTACCAGATCGACCTCTGGCCCACCGACCAGACGCACGAGCTCGACGTCCTCAAGCAGGGACCGACCCCCTGGGCCGGGTAGACCTTCCCCGCCGTCGACTATGCCGAGCAGAACGGCCCTCACGCTGCCCACGATCATGCTCGCCCACATCTTTCTCGGCATAGTTGCGGTCTCGGCATAGGTCCAGCTATGCGGATATCGGCATAGATCGACGAGTTCGGCTACCTCAACCTGATCTTCACCGAGCGCGAGGAGCGCAAGGCCACCGCGGTTGCCACGAACTCGCCCTTCACCGAATGGGACAAGACCTTCGGCGACGCCCGCCTCTGCGCGGCCATCGCCGACCGGATCACCTTCCGCTGCACCCTGATCCAGACCGGCACCGAGTCCTACCGCTACCAGGCCACCCAGGAATCCCTCTTCCCCACCCCGAACCGAGCTTGAGATTCAACCCCTGAGCCGAGCCCCCGCTCTTGGAGTGGCAGGCTGTGGTCGTGAGAATCGCGAGGGACGACCGGCCAAGGCCACTGTCGACGTGCTGGCTCTACTGGATCGCCGTACCGACCGGGGACCAGGCAGGAGTCATTGCGGACCTGGGCCTCACCCGACCCATCCCCGTGACGTTCGCCGAGGCCGAGGCTGTCATCGACGAGGACGGCCACGGAGAGGCGGAGGACAACCCGGATGGACTGGCCCGGGTCTATGTGAGTCCTGAGATCGAAGGATGGACTCTGGTGATCGGCCCGTGGTGCGACCCGTGCAGCAGCGAGAGAAGCGACGAGGTGCTGCGTCTGTGTATCGGCCTGAGCTCCCGCTACGGAGTGGCGCAGGCGTACTACTTCGGTACACAAAACGACGGTTCAGCCTGGCTGATCGCAGAGCACGGGGTCGTGGTGCGGCGGTATTGCGAGACCGGTGAGGTAGACGACGGACTCCTCACACTGGGGCAACCGCTTGTGCAGGAACAGGCCGAGCGGGAGCGGATGGGCCTGCCGCCCACCTGGCACGAGAACGCGCGCAACCACGAGTCCGAGGAGGAGTGGAAGTGGCGGGCGTTCGACATGGCCCCCGAGATCGCCACAGCCCTGGGCATCAGTCCGCTCGCACTGACGGCGTCGATGCGAGTGAGCGGCATCGGCGTTCTTGCGGAGACACCTGTTCCGGCACGCTGAGCATTGGGTTCAGTTCTTCGTAGCGGTCCTTCTTGGCTTGACGCCCTTCACCTGCGCCGGACGCGGGCGGGGGTGGCCTGACCGGTTCCGCCGTTCCCAGGAGTGGCGGAGGTCGGCGACGAGCGGGCGGGCGAGGCTGAGCTGGGTGTGCGCCGCGATCATCAGCCAGGCCCAGCGATCGACAGTCGTGGACACGAAGGGTTGAACCCACGGGTCCAGCCCTTCGCCACGTCCAAGGGCGAGCCCTGGCCGCGACTTGTCAGGGAGGCGACCCGGGCCCACGGCCACAAGCTACCGACGCCCCCATCCCAGCCCCTACGGACACTCCGCCCACGCCTATCGGCTCACCCGATCAGTGGCTCCCAATCTCGCCGAAACGGCTCCCGAACTCACCGAAGAACGCCCGCCACGGTCGAGTACGTCACTGACACGAACGGCCTAGCCCCGGCTCCCGTTCATGCCGAAGCAGTGGCTCTCATATGACCCGACAAAATCACCCGCCTGCTCCTGGACGCCGCCGCCCGCTACCACCAGCACCGCAGACGCCCAGGCCTCCGGCTGCTCACCGACACCGAATCCGCGCTGACAGCGCTGCTCCAAGCCGCCGAACACTGCCGCCTACGACCACCGCAAGACCCATCCGGGCGCAGCCGCGACCGCTTTCCCCGACCGTACTTTCCCGAAGCCCTTCCCGACGGCCCCCATTGGACAGCCTTCATCCCCCTGCCCAACCTCCCCGCAGAGCTCCAATCCGCTGCCCTCCAATGAGAAGGCACCTACTGCTCTCATACCTGGGGACCGCCCCGGGCCTTGTCGGTGCGGGGCGTGATGATGGCTGCGTGACCGACCCCGCAGACCCTGCCCCGCCCTGGTTGCCCGGCTATGAGGGCGGCCCGTTCACCCTCTACCCCGAGCTCCTGGAGGACCCGCTCTTCTGGCTCTCGCACCTAGGCTCGTGCGCCCGCAGTCAGCAAGCCCAACAACTGCTGTTCGGCGCGGACTACGAGGCCGCCACGGAGTTCTACCGCGGCCTGTGGGATAAGGAGGACTGGCCGCTGTCCACCGTCTCGCTCGCCGACGGCCACCGCTTCCACGTCGTCTACCGCACCATCGACGGCGACCGCGGCACCGACTACCTCCTGCACCACCCCACCTGGGACACCGCCGAACTCCTCGCCCAGGACGACGGTCACTTCATGGGACCCGCCCTGTCCTGGCCCGAGCTTGCCACCGCCGCCGACAACATCCCGCCCGACCCCGGCACGCCGGACGCCGGCATCCTCGACGCCCACGCCCGCCTGCTGCTCCTGTTGCCCGCCATGGGCGACAACAGCCCGCCCACGAATGCCGCTCCCCGCCTGGCCGCCGCGCTACGCGCCCGCACGGCCGTCGAGGACCCCGACCACCTCGCACTCCTCCTCCTGGAACAGCAGGGGCAACCCGGACCCGCCCGCTGGCGGACCACCCAAGACGGGGTACGAGTCAACGACGGCCACCACTCCTACCGCAATCCCGCCAACCACTTCGCACTGTCAGCCCACCACCTCGCCCGGGTCTCCGCCGCCCTCACGCCGTGACCCACATCCGGACGCCACCCGCCGACGCACCCTCCTGGCACAGGCCGGCCCGCTTTCCGCGTATCGATCACGCGGCACCTCGCCGTGGGGTATTGCTTCGCAGAGCGCTGCTTCGTGACCAACAGGTCACTTCTCCAGCAGGTTCTGGGTGGCTCGGGCGTCCGTGGCCCACGTGCACTGCTACGCCCACTCCACCCCGTGCTCGGCGAGCTGCGCGAGCTGGCCCGGGGTGAGCTTGTCCCGGCGGGCTTTCTGGTTGTTGAGCCAGGTGCCGAGGGCGAAGTGCGACACCACCGCCTGCTCCTCGCCGCCGGGCCCGGCTTCCACGGTTTCCACCGGCTCCTTGTGCGGGCGGGGCACCCGCGGGTGGCCGTGCTGCTCGACTGAGGTTTGAGGGGGGTGTAGTTGAAGTGCGGGATGGCCTGTGGACTGGGGTTTTGTAGGTTGGGTGAGAACGGTGGTGGGGTGTTGGTTGTTGAGGTTTGGTGGTGTGTGCTGGGGTTGTTGGTGGTTCGGTGATTTTGATCTTCGGTGTTGTGGGTTTCGCTGTGCGCTAATGGCAGGGCGCGCGTTTTGGCTGGTCAGGGCTGTTTTGCCTGGTCAGGTGGGGTGCTGTTGAGGCTGTCTGGACGGGTTCCGGGGGTCCGTTCTCATTGATCTCGGGGTGTTCTCGGATCATGTCGGGTGTCGGGTACGGGTCGGCGGATGCCCGAGCCTGGCTTCTCATCGATCCTGAGGGATTCTCAGTTGGTGTCGGTACGCCGGATCGGTTTCTCAGCCAGCCGGGGTGTTCACCGGCCTCGTCCGCGGGGGTGGGGTGGGTGGTGGGTTTCGGCTTGGTGGTCCAGGCGCACGCCATCGAGGGTGGTTTTGGTGATGCGTTCGGTGCCGTCGAGGATCGCGGTGAGGGCGGCTTCGCGGATGAGGCGGGCGAGGCTTCCGATACGTCCGGCGGTGCGTTGGTGGAGATACGGGGCGTGGCGGGGCAGGGTGCCTGGCCGGTGACGCCGGAGGTCGAGGGCCGCTTCGAGGTCGGTGACGAGGTCGGTGAACGGGCGGCGGGTGCCGAGGCGGGCGGGTAGGGCGCCGGTTTCGACGAGGCTGGCGCGGGCGGCGAGTTGAGCACCCCGGACCCCGCTGAACAGGGCCGTGGTGGTGACGTCGATGCCGGCGTAGACGAAGGTCGCGCCGATCTGTTCGGTGAGGTCTTTCAGCAGGTCGGCGGCTTCGGCGCCGGTGGTGGTGCGGGGGTTGAGGCGATGGATCTCGTCGATCAGCACCAGACGGACGCCGGCGGTGTTGTAGGTGTGGCAGACGGCGTGCATCAGCTGGGCCTGGGTGGTGCGGGCGGTGACGGGGATGCCGAGGTAGCGGGCGAAACCCGCGGTCAGGGTCTTCGCACTCGCACCGGGCGGCACGAGGACGTATGCGACGGGCACGGCCGGCTGCCCGTTCCCGGGTGGGGCGGGGTGTTGGCGCGTGTGGGCGAGGTGGCAGGCCCGGCCGACTTCGAGCAGGGCGGTGGTCTTCCCGGTGGCGGCGGGCCCGGTGAGGATCAGGCTGGGCCGGGGGGTGGTGCGCTGGTGGCGTCCGAGCAGCATCAGGCGGCGCACGCTCAGGGCGAGGGTGTCGATGGCGGGGGTGCGGACGGTGACGAACGCGGAGTGGTAGGCCAGGCGCTCCTCGGTGCTGCGCTCCGGCTCGCCGGGCCCGGGGGGTGCGGGGGCGGGGGTGGTGGCGAAGGTTTGGAAGCCGTGCCAGGTGTCGACCTTGTACGGCGCTGGTTCCGCCGGCCTCACCACGGCGTCCGTGGTCGTCGGGATGTTCGTGCTGGCACCGTTCACCGCCTGTTCTCCTTTCCCGCGGTACCAGCGTGCCGGTACACCCTGTGCGGGCCCTGACCGGGCGCCGGGTACCCAGCGGCCCCACGAAGCGCACGAAGCCGGGACTGGCAGCGCCGCAACGCCCCGGCGCAGCCGCGCAACGCTGAGGCACGGCCCTGCTGCGCCCGCCTTCGGTATGCCGCGGCAGGTCTGGGAAAGGGGTGGGGTCGTTGGCCGCCGGGTGCGGGAGTGTGGTGGTGGGTGTTCACCATCGTTCGGCTTCCTGCTGGGCGTTCCACAGGCCGAGGCCGGTGTAGGGCGGGGCGGGGGAGCGGCCGGCGGGGTGGCCGCTGGTCCACGTGTCGCTCCAGCCGTCGCCGTCGTCCTCGTCGTGGTCGTCGGTCCACTGGCCGGTGTCGGGTTCGGTGTCCAGGCCGTCCAGGCTCTCGGTGTCCTCCCAGCCGTCCGTGTCCTCGCCGTGCTCGCGCGGGCCGCTCTCGGTGTCGGGGCGGTGCGTGGTTCGTCCGGCCGCGGCCCGCTGCTGTGGTGTGCCTGTGCGGTCTTTGAGCACCGGTTGTGCCGGCTGCGCCGTGCTGTCGCCGGTGCTGGCGGGGTGGGGGATGCGGGCGGGTTGGGCGCGGGTGAGGAGGGCTTGTTCGGTGCGGGTGGCGTGGCCGGCGGTGGCGCGGCGGATCAGGTCGTCGAGGGCCTGGGCGAGGTCGGCCTCGTGCTGGTCGTGGTCGCCGCGGCGTAGGGCGGCGGTGCGGATGTGGTCCCAGGTGCGGTCGTCGAAGGGCTGGTGGACGTGGTCGCGGTGGATCCAGGGGATCTCGACCAGGTCGTCTCGGTCGGGCAGGCGGATCCAGATCTGGCGCAGGTCGTGGGGGTTGTGGTGGACCTCCCACCGGCCGCCCCGGGCGGCGATGGGGGAGGGCTGGCCGCGGTGGGGGCCGAGGAGGTCGTGGTCGTAGGTGCGATGGCCCAGGCGGATGCCGTGGTCGCTGATGGTGAGCCAGCGCACGGGCAGCAGCTCCAGGTAGTCCCGCCCGGTCAACGGGACCGGCACGTACCCGCAGACGGCGGTCAGCGCGCCCCACATCTCGTTCGGTGTCAGCCGTGTCTTGGGCAGCACGGGGTGGCGCAGCCCGTTGTGGGGGCTGTCAGCTATCTCGCTAGCTACAACATCTGCAAGGCTACGAGCTGTAGTGCCGGAGTTAGCCTCAGGATTCTGATGGAGGCTTCTGAACTGGGTATTTGTGGGTAGCACGGCTTGATGATGACTGCATGTTGGCGCCTTGAGCTGCCGTGTTGTAGTTGGGCTGACAATGTCGCAACTGCAGGGATAATCCTCTGGCTGGTTAGTCGGGTTGGGTGGTCGGGTTTTCGCCCTGTGGATGTGGTGCGGTGGCTGCTGGCCCGTGCCGCTTCCGCCGCCCGGGCCGGGCTTGCTAGTTGAGATCTTCGTGGTGGGTGGATGGGGTCACCCCGCTGGTCGCGAAAGTCCGGCTGCCGCCGGACGCGGGCCTTGGCGGCCCTTTCCGCGCCCTTCTGTACGGGTGGTTGCCGTAGGTGGGCGTGTGGGCATGGCGGGTTCCGGCGTGGGGGAGGGGTGCCTGGCTATCCGTGTCGCCGGTGGGACGGCAGTGGAAGCCGTACTTGGGCGTATTGGGTTGATTGTCTGCTTCTGGCTCAGGAGCACGGGCGTCTCGCATCCGCCGAGCTCTGCTGCAACTGTGGTGACGCGGCTCGCTGTTGCTGCAGCTTGGATACTGCCCCCGCGCAGGCCGCGGAGACCGCGGTCGATCTGCCGACATTCGCCCAGCGTCGAACCCGCCCCGCTTATTTGCGGGGGTGGGTTCGGTGCTGCCCAGATCGGGCCCTTCGGTCAGCCGATCCCGGTGCCTGCCGTGTCTTCCGTGTTGGTCGGGCGGGCGGTGGTTTGGTGGTGTGCGTAGTCCAGCCACAACTCGCTGGTGACCCGGTCACGGACGCCCAGGGCGCGGCCTTCCCGGCGGGCCCAGTCGGTGACCGGGGCTTCGGCCAGGAGCCCGTCCACACCTAGCAGATCCGAGCGGCCGGCGGCATAGAGCCGGTAGGAGGCGGTAAACCGGTCGGCCACCCGTCCCATGGCGGTGATGTCGTGCCCGCGTCCGGCGGCCCACGTGCGCACTGCCAGCATCTCCTCGCGGGAGATCACAGGGCGCTTGCGCTGGGCGACCTCGTCCTTGAGGCACCCGCAGCTGGTGCGGGTTCCGTAGGTGACCTGCGACTGGACCGCGGTGACGATCTCTCCGCTGCCACAGCGCCGGCACTGGTAGTCGCGGACGATTTCGCGGGGCTTGCCCGGCCGCCGGTAGGGCTCGCCGACTGGTGTGAGCCAGCTGTCGGGATACGGAGCAGTCGCGCGCAGCGTGCGCGCCTTCGGCTCAGCCTTGGGGCGCTTGGCGCGAGGAGGGGCCAACTGCCCCCACACCTCGGTGATGTACGCGTCCGCCTGGTGCTGCGCGACCGCCACGCCACCGGCGAGGTAGTCGTCCAGGCGCGGCCAGTGCGCCGCATAGCGCTCGCGCAGGGCCCGCGCGACAGCGTTCGCCTGCTCGAAGGGCCCGCTGCGCTCACCCACGCCGACGCTCAGCAGGTGCTCTCCCTCGAGCGGCACGAGCTCGCCGACACGGACATGGACCACGAGGTCCAGCAGCCCGGCGCGGGCGAGGACCTCACTTTTCTCCCGCTCGTCGCGGCGCCCGGCCCCCTCGCGCACCGTCGTGCTGTGATGGTACGAGCCGTCGTACTCAACACCCACGGCGATGTCCGACCCGGGCAGGCGAAGGATGACATCGACCTCCACATCCTGGTACCGCCAGTGCGCCGGCTTGAACGCGGGTGGGACCGCAAGACGATGGGAGGCGAAGTCACGGACACCGTCGGGCAGTCGGGGATCGGCCTGCTGCACGGGCGCGAGATCGAACAGTTCGGCGAGCTCGGCAGCGAGCCGGACCTGCTCCTTCGAGGTCCCCGAGGTCGAGCACTTTCCGCAGTCGGCCCCCTGGACGCGGTTCAGGACGGTCGCCTCCCAGCGGTGGCCGTGGCGGCACCGCCACCAGACCTTGGCATACGCCCTCTGTCCCGGCGCCTTCTGCTGGCCGGCGGCGTTGTGCGTGGTGGTCGGCATTGCCGCCGGATCCAGCTCCGGGTCGTCCAACTGCTCGGCCAGTTCGGGAAACCAGGTCTGGAGGCTGTTCGTGTCGTCGATCAGGAAGCCGGCGCACACCAGGCAGCCGTCCTGCTGCAGGGCGCGGCTTTTCACCTCGGCAGTGAACCGGTGTTCCACCGTGCGCCACAACCCGGTGAACGGGTCCACCGCCCACGTCCGGCACAGCCAAGGAACGCGGCTGTGGGAGCCGTAGGCGACGTCTTCGACCGGCTGGTCGCCCCGGTACTGGGCAGCGAGAGTGGGCAGGTCAGCCAGCCGCGTCAGCTTCCGGCATGCTGGGCAGCCGGCTCCCGCTTGCACCCGGTCCTTCGGCCAGGCCGACCAGCGGGGATGCTCGTCGGGAAACAGCGGGCACCGCCACCGGTAGGGGCTCTCCACACCCCGGCGCTGGGCTGTGGCCGAGACCGCCTCGGGGCTCGACGGATTGCCGGGATCCCACTGCTCCGCCACCGGATGGATGTCGGCGACCACGGTCTGGCCCCGCCCGCCGCTGCGGTTAGCCCACAGCGCCTTCACGGTGGTCTTGTGCGCATCCCAGAACGCACTCGCGTCGCCTTGACGCCGCTGCGCGGCCGTCAGTTCCTCGAGCACCCGGGCGCCACGCTCGCCGTTCGCCACGCTCCAATACTCTCGCATGGCCTGCGCCATCCGCCGGCGGTCCTCACGGCTGCCGAAGCCGGCCGGTAACGGATCAGGCTTCGGAGGCCAAAGCAGATCTCTGTCAACGGAGTTGATATCCGGTCCTGAAACTGTGCGAGCGCTCGCTGTCGACATGCGGTGACTCTAGCGTCCGGCCCGAGGCATGCGGGAAAGGAGCCAGGGGGCGCACGGCGGCCTCGAGGCGGAAGCAGGTCAGCTCTCGGCGATTCGGGCGCCCGGAGCGGACAGAGCTGTTCGACTGCGGAGCCGACCTCGACGGCGAACGCCTGGTCATCGTCGAAGGCGCGGCCACCGGCGCCGACCGCGCTGCCCACCCGCCACGACCTGCCCAACCGCTGCTACCCCATCGCCTGGGCCGCCGAGCGCGCCCGCCGTCGCCGCACCTGGCACCTCACCGGCACCGACCGCACCCTGCACATACTCCTCGACGAGGAACCCGGCCTCGTTTCCCACCCCACCGACGGCAGCGCCGACACCTGCCTGCAGGCCCTCCTCCTCGATATCCCGATCTGGCTCATCCCCACCGCCACGCCGATCTTGGCAGATGGTTGGCCACAGCGGACTTCCCCCAGGACAAGACCGCTCGCTTCGGCGCACGCCTCGAAGCCGTCCGCCACCGCCGCTCCCAAGTCGGCTGAACAACCGGCGCCGGGTACTGGATACGAGCAGCCGCTTTCGAGCCGCCTCCGGTGGTCGGGACAGGAGATCGGGTAGAGCTCGTCGCGCAGGTGCATCAGGAATTGGTCGCGGCGGTCGGCGATGACCGCGGAAGTGCTGCGCGGCCGCGGTCCAATCCCGTCGCCGCCGCAGGGTGGACCCCGATTTGCCACCGGGCTCCGAGGGCGCTACCGTCCGTCCGTCCCGTGTAACACTTGACACAAGCAAGGTTTGGGGGTGGTATGGATATGGACGAATGGATGGACGAGCTTCTCGCCGCGCTGCGGCGCCAGGGATTCACCGCTCGGCAGACCAAGGCCGGCAACTGGCTTTTCGGCCGGGACGGTGTGACGGTCTCCCATGGCTCGCCGGAAGCGCCCGGCGAGTTCATTGACCTTGTCAAGCAGCTGGAAGAGATCGGCCTGGTCTTCCCGGAGAAGACCTAGCAGGTGCCGCGGGGGCCAGAAGGCCAGGCCCCCGCCCCCTGTCCATCCGAACACCACATGGAAACAGCAAGGCTAGGACGAAGGAGGAGAACAGTGGAACGACAGTGGAGGGCAACAGCAACCGCCGAGTTCGGCGGGAGCATCTCGGACGACCAGTTCGACGAGCTCCTTCAACGCAGCGGCGGCACCATCCGGCACGACACGAACAGAGGGCTCCTCTACCTCGTGTGGCGCCTGAGTGCGGCCGGACTCGTCCAAGCCGCGCAGCAGGCGGCATCGGGGGCGGCCGATGCGCTTGCCTCTTGCCTTGGGAGCGAGGCCAGGCTGACAAGCCTGCAAGTTGTCACAGCAGAGCAGGCCAACATGGAAAGGGACCACCCCCGGTCCCAGGAACTGATGGGATACACAGAAGCGGCCGCCGCGTTGGACGTATCCCGTCAACGAGTCGCCCAACTGGACGGGCAGCACCCGGATTTCCCCCGACCCATCGGTCGCATCGGCGCCGGCCCCGTCTTCACCGCCGACTCCATCCGGTCATTCGCGGCCCGATGGAATCGCAGCCCAGGGCGACGCAAAGTCGCCTAGACTGCCGGTCCAGAGCAGGCCCCTTCTGGCTGTAGGCCTTCATCAGCCAGCAGGGGACTGCTTTTCCGGAGATGCCCGAGCCGAGGAGGTTCGGAGTGCCGAGGCCGAACTACAACGCCCCGCACCGGTCGGAGTGCCGGCTGCGGCTGGCAGGCTCGCCGTCAAGGGGCACTGGTCGACAGCGCGACCCTGGTGCCCGGCAGACGGTTTGCGGTGGTATCCGGGGCATGGTCCCGCCGCACATCGCCCGCCCTGAGCGCCTCGCACACCCGGCACCAGGGCCCACCGCCGCAGGACGGTCAGCCGCACGCCACCACACCACGCCGCCTCCAGCCCGGCCGCTGGCGTCTGCCAACACGTGTCTGGGTCTGTCCAATGATCTGCCCGGGCCCGACCGGACTGGGCGATTACGCAACCATCGACCAGTGAAGCGACCGGTAACCGTGACGTGAGCTCGGCGCAGCGGCGACGTCTGCAGGGATCTCGGCCGGTCAGATGCAATGCGCGAACCGATCAGGCCCCGCTCGACTGCAGCCAAGACCTGCCAGAGCTCGGGCCCGTTCAGAGGCATACGGCCTCAGAAGCCGTTGTCGTATCGATCTTGGTGGACGTGGGTTCGACTGGACAGCACGGTCGGGTGATCTTGCCGATTGCCGAGCATGAAGACAGGGC
>NZ_JBWKAW010000059.1:0-23217 GCF_056437345.1 Kitasatospora sp. NPDC042419 | reverse complement strand
CGTTCGCCGATCGGCGCCCACATCGGCCCGGTCGCGCACGCCGCCATCCACCACGTGCGGTGCCCGGTCGCGGTCGTCTCCTACGACTGAGACCGAACGCGGAGCCACGCCGGTCGACTGCCCCACCCGAGGCCGGCCATCACCTGCTCCGGCCCGCCCACCGACCGACCGCCGCGGTTGCCGCCCAGAGCTGGGAGCAGTGAACGGCTCCGTCCGTCAGCCATCGGCCCGTGTCGGCGCGTGGTGCCGCCGGTGTGCGGCAGCCGAAGTCGCCGACTGCAATCGCCGGTCCCAGGACACGTGTGGCGACGGCGGGAAGCCCCGTGGCAGCGAGGCTGCGGATTGCGGTCCAGCGGCACGCAAAGGGGATCGCAGCCAATCGTGATCGACCGGCTGCAGCCTGGTCACGACTTGCTTTGATCGTGAGTTGAAGAATTCTTCATATTCATAGATGCTGCATCCTTGTATGGAGAGCAGTACGGCCGGCTGCCAGGGCGGTCGACCCAGGGAGGGTGGCGATGAGTGACATGTTCGACGAGGAGCTGCGCAAGCAGGTGGGTGAGGCCCGGCGACTTCGTACCCAGGCGCGGGAGGCCGGCGACGAGGACGGCGCCCAGGCGTATGCGGGCCGAGTGACGCAGTTGGTGCGGATCGCCGCCCTCCACGGCATCACGGTGGAGCGCACCGAGGACGATGAGGAAGAGGACTGAGCGCCATGGCGGTCCCGCTGTACCAGGCGAAGGCGGAATTCTTCCGCACCCTCGGCCACCCCGTGCGGATCAGGGTCCTGGAACTGCTCCAGGACGGACCGCGCCCGGTGCGCGAGCTACTGGCCGCGATCGAGGTCGAGCCGTCGAACCTCTCCCAGCAGCTCGCCGTGCTGCGCCGCACCCAGCTGGTGACGGCGACCCGAGAGGGAAACACCGTGGTCTACGCGCTGAGCACTCCGGACGTGGCCGAACTGCTGCGCGCGGCCAGGCGGATCCTCACCGAGATGATCACCGATCAGGGGACGCTTCTCGCAGAGCTACGCGAGCCGCAGCGGCAGGCGCACGAGGCATGAGGGGGACGTCAGCGGGCTTTGCGACTGCCTCCGCATTCACAGCCCTCGCCCGGCGGGCGGGGGCGCGGGTGCGCGCGGTGCTGCCGAACCGGACGGTGCTGGAGACCATGGGCCGCTCCCCGCGCAAGGACCTGCTGGCGGGGCTGACGGTGGCGATCGTCGCACTGCCACTGGCGCTCGGATTCGGGGTCGCCTCCGGTGCGGGAGCCGAGGCAGGACTTGCCACCGCGGTGGTGGCCGGCGCACTGGCCGCCCTCTTCGGCGGCTCCAACCTGCAGGTGAGCGGGCCCACCGGGGCGATGACGGTGGTCCTTGTCCCGATCGTCCACCAGTACGGCACCGCCGGAGTCCTCACCGTCGGACTGCTGGCCGGGGTGCTGCTGGTCGCCGCCGCGCTCGGCGGCGCCGGCCGGTTCATGGCCTACGTACCGGCCCCGGTGGTGGAAGGTTTCACCTTGGGTATCGCCGCCGTGATCGGCCTCCAGCAGGTGCCCGCCGCGCTCGGCGTGAAGCCGTCCGGCGCGGAGAACGTCGCGGTCGCCGCCTGGGACGCGGTCGACGACTTCGCGCGCACCCCGCACCTGGTCGCACTCGCCCTGGCGGCCGGGGTCGCGGCGGTGATGCTGGTCGGTGCCCGACTGCGGCCGGGCGTCCCGTTCTCACTGCTGGCGGTAGTTGCCGCCACTCTCGTCACGGGCCCGGCCGGCCTGGACGTGGCCACGATCGGACAGCTGCCCGCCGGGCTGCCCGCCCCCTCGCTCGCCTTCCTGCACCTCGGCGAGATCCCGCACCTGGCCACCGCCGCGCTGGCCGTGGCCGCGCTGGCGGCGTTGGAGTCGCTGATGTCGGCGACCGCGGCGGACGCGATGAGCGTCTCGGAGCGGCACGACAGCGACCGTGAACTGTTCGGCCAGGGCATAGCGAACCTGGTCGTCCCGTTGTTCGGCGGCGTCGCCGCGACAGGTGCGATCGCCCGCACCGCCGTCAACGTCCGCTCCGGCGCCGCTTCCCGCCTCGCCGCGCTCGTCCACGCCGGCGTGCTGGCCGTGGTGGTGTTCGCCGCCGCCCCGCTCGTGTCCGGTATCCCGCTGGCCGCGCTCGCCGGGGTGCTGATCGCCACCGCGGTGCGCATGGTCGAGGTCGCCTCGCTGCGGGCGCTGGCCCGCAGCGGCCGGGGCGAGGCCGCGATCCTGGCCCTGACCGCCGGCGCGACCCTGGCCTTCGACCTGGTCACCGCCGTCATCGTCGGACTGCTGGTCGCCGGCGCGCTGGCCCTGCGCCAGGTCGCCCGTACCGCCGCGCTCACCAAGGTGTCGCTGCACGAGGGCCTGCCTCCGGCCGACCACCACGCCGAGGAACAGGCCCTGCTCGCCGACCACATCGTCGCCTACCGCATCGACGGCCCCGTCTTCTTCGCCGGGGCCCATCGCTTCCTGCTCGAACTCGCCGAGACCACCGACGTCAAGGCCGTCATCCTGCGCCTGTCACGCGTCAGCACGATCGACGCCACCGGCGCCCTCGTGCTCGGCGACGCCATCGCCAAGCTGGAGCAGCGCGACATCCTCGTCCTGGTCTCCGGCGCACGCGAGGACCACCTGAGAACACTCGACGCCCTCGGCGTGCTCGACGCCCTCCACGCCGAACACCGGGTCTTCGCCGCCACCCCCGACGCCATCGGCTACGCCCGGCGCCACCTGAAGAGCGTCCTCCAGAACACCAGGCAGGTACGGCGGTGACCCGCCGCCGGCGGGGCTTCCGCCACCACCGGGAACCCGACCCCTTCCCGACGGCCCCGGCCGCGGCACCACCCGAAACAGCAGGAGGCGTCTACGCCCTGACCATGGCCGTCGAACCGGCGATGGTCCGCCTGGCCGCGCGCACCACCCACGCGGTCCTCACCACCTGGGGCGTCCCCGCCGCAGCAGCCGTCCTGGACGCCGCCCTGCTCATCGTCACCGAACTCGCCACCAACACCGTCCGCCACGCCCGCTCCACCCGCGCCACGCTGGCCGTCGTCGTGGCCGAGGACCACCTCACGATCGCGCTGCGCGACGACGACCCCCGCCTCCCCCCGCTCCCCGCCCCTGCAGACCCGCCGGGCACGGCGCCCGCACCAGCCAGGGGCCTTGCGCTCATCGCAGACCTGGCCGCGGACTTCGGCGGCCGCCTCACCGCGATACCCGACAGTTCAGGAGCCGGCAAGACGATCAGCGTCCTACTCCCCTACTCCCCGCCGCACCGCCCGTAGGAGGCCGGCTTGCACGTCGAGATCACCACCTACGACGACCACGGAAGACCTCAGCCGCCCCTCTACCCCGACGCGGCAGAACTGTGAGAACACCTCGCCCACGCGGCCGCCACCGGTCGGCGCCTGTACATCCGCCCCCGGCCCCGGTCGACACCCCCCATCCTGAGGAGCACCGATGAACTCGGCCAGCAGTGACGAGAGGAAGCGCCGCAAGGCCATGCTGGTCCGCGCCTCGATCCTTCACGGCGAAGGCATACCGGCGCCCCCCGGCGCGGCCACTCAAGCGCCGTGGCCGCGGCCGGATCCTCGCTTGGTGCCTGCCCGTCCCCGCCTACGGGCAGGCACCTTCTGGTGGCGTGGGCCGGGCGTCCCATTCGTCCCGGCCCACGCCAAGCGGCCGCCCCGGCGTCGGTTCCGGGACGGCCACTTCGCGGCAGGCGCTTCCGGCAACCCGTCGCATTGCACACCTTAGCAGTTGCTAATATTGGCAATAACGAGGAAGGGAACCGGGTATGCATGTCTCACCGCACGGGCGTGCCCGGGCGTCGACCGCTCCGTTCGTGGTCGCGGGTGTCTTGTGGCGCCCGACAACCAGCGAGCGGCGCCCGAACCCGCCATGCGGGGCATACCCACACTTCCCTGCCCCTGATGGTCGTCGGGGCCTCGCCAGTGCTCACCGCCACCTCGGGTGTGCTGAAAAGAGGTGGCGGTGAGCATGCAATGGGACCTCGAACGAACCGGTGACATCGGCGTGTTGCGCCTGTCCGGCTTCCTCGGCGAGAGCACGGCGCACCGCTTCACCGGCGCCGTCGACTGGACCGGAGCACGCCGCACCGGCGCGGTCGTCATCGACGTCGCCGCACTCCAGGGCTGGAACAGTGAAGGCGAGGCCCCGATCGTCAACGCGGCCGGCGGCCTCGGAGACCGACACGCGCCCCTACTCGCCACCGCCCACGGCCTGGGCGTCCTGCGCCTGTTTCCCGACACCGACACGGCGTTCGCCACCCTCGCCCCGCACTGACCAGGCGGTTCGTCGGCGTTGCTACAGTTTCAACCGATGATGCCAAGCCCATCCGCCACCCGACGGGGGCGGTGAACCCGTGACCACCGACAGCCCGCGGCAGCCCTCCGTCACCACCGTGCCGCTCTACCAGCACAAGGCCGAGTTCTTCAAGACCCTCGGCCACCCCGTGCGCATCCGCGTCCTGGAACTCCTCAGCCAACGCGAACACACCGTCGCCGAGCTCCTTCCCGAGGTCGGGGTCGAACCCGCCCACCTCTCCCAGCAGCTCGCGATCCTGCGCCGCACCGGCGTCGTAGCGTCCCGGCGCGAGGGTGCCTCCGTCGTCTACCGGCTCACCAGTCCCGAGGTCGGCGAGCTCCTCATCGTCGCCCGTTCCATCCTCACCACCCTGCTGACCGACCGCGCCGGGCTCCTCGACGACCTGCGCCCCGAAGCCAGCCCCGCACCCGACGACCGGCCCTGACCACGGCGACGGCCTACCGGTCAGTCGAAGTGACCCGACCGGAGTCCAGGCTGTAGTAGGCGCCGACCACCTGGAGCCTCCCGGCCGCAATCAGCGGACGCAGCAGGCGGTCGTGGTGCAGCGCGGCCACGGTCTGCCGAGTCCGGGCGTGGATGGTGGCCTCGACCAGGTCGTCCGGCGCCGCGCCCGGGCGCAGCGCCTCGTCATAGGGGCGGCGCAGGTCGTGTGCGATGTCGGCCAGGTGGCCGGGTGGCCGCCGGTGGTCGCGGAAGCACTCGACGGCGGTGGTCACCGCCCCGCAGCGCTGGTGCCCCAGGACCACCAGCAGCGGGGTGGCGAGTTCGGCGGGCGGGCGACACCCGCATCCGGATGGGCGGCCCGATCGCAGCACCATCTCTCGTTGCCCGCCCGCAGCCTGGCCAACGCCAAGGATCAACGATGGGCCGGGGTCTGGGCCGAGGCGGACAGGATGTCGCGGAACGCGTCCGCCCAGCTTCCCTCAAGGGCGTTGTCGTCGCCGAGAATGAGTTGACGGCGTGTCATTGCGGCTAGCACCCCGCCGAGTGCGAACGGGCGCAGGTCGCGCAGAGGGTCGACGCCCAGCCGGGTGGCGGTGATCTCCGCCGCGCGCTGCGCGAAACCGTCGATCTGCAGGATCGCGTAGTCGTGCACGGTGCGGATACCGAGGAATCGTCGGCGCAGCCGGCGGCGTCTTTCGGCGTCCTCGGCGGGTTCCTCAAGTCGGCCCTGGGTGGCGTCAGTAGCGTATGTGAGGGCCTCCCACGGGCCGAGGCTCGCGGGAGCGGCGGCGAAGGCGTCGAGGACGGGGTCGCCGAAGCCCCAGCCGAAGAGGAGTGCCTCCTTGGCGGCGTAGTAGCGGAAGAAGGTGCGGCGGGCCACGTCGGCACGCTCGCAGATGTGCTCGATTGTGGTTTGCTCGAAGCCCGCCTCCTCGAACAGGTCCAGTGCGGCCGCTCGGATCACCTCGCGGGTTCGCGCCTTCTTGCGGTCGCGCATTCCGGCCGTAGCCGGCGCTGCTCCCGGTTCGTCCATGCTGTTTCGCCCCGTTCCCGGCCCTGCAACGTCCGCCGGGGCCGTGCTGCCCGACCGGGTCACGTAATCACGGGTGGCCGGTGGTACTCAAGGCGGGCTCGGGGCGTCGGCATTCCGCCACGCAAAGTTTGCACGAGTGCCATTTGGCATCAGTGCCACTTCTCTATGGTTGGTCGCGAGGGCAGCCGAACGGGCACGCCTCCGAGGAGACCGAGGAACCATGAAGCGACAAAAGCACGTTCTGGCAGCGGCCATCTGCACCGTCGCCCTCACACTCACCGCCGGCGCCTGCTCGGCCACCGATGACGCCGCGCCCGGTGGCTCCGCCCAGGCCGCCCCGGGCGCCAACGGCCCGGCGCTCGACGGCGGCACGCTCAGAATCGGCCTGGACCGCCCGTTCGCCAAACTCGACCCGGCCGACGGCATTCTGACCTCGCAGCCCGTGCTGGTCCTGGCCAACGCGCTGTACGACCCACTGATGGTCAACGGCAACAACGGCACCGTGAAGCCGTACCTGGCCAAGGCGTTCACCCCGAACGCGGACGCCACCGCCTGGACTCTGGAGCTTCGCGAGGGCGTGGCGTTCAGCGACGGCAAGCCGCTGGACGCCCAGGCCGTCGCCGACCACGTTGCCCGCCTGTCCAAGCCGGAGAGCAAGTGCTCCTGCGCCGCCGACGCCGCCACCATCCGCGGAACCGCGGTGAACAGCCCCACCACCGTCGTCTTCACCCTCAACGCGGCGAACACGGCCTTCCCGAACCTGTTCACCCGCTCCCTCGGCTACGTATCCCAGACCCCGGCCGGCGAAGCGCCCGCCGTCGGCACCGGCCCGTACACCGTGGAGAGCGTCCAGCCGGGCGTCTCGGTCACCGTCGCCCGCAACCCCTCCTACTGGGGCGACAGGGGACATGCCGACAAGATCGTCTACAAGGTGCTGACGGACGCCGACAGCCGCTACCAGTCGCTGCGCTCCGGCGACGCCGACCTCATCTGGACCGAGACACCCTCCCAGCTCAAGCAGGCCCCCCGAGACGGGCTGAGGGTCGCCACCGGCCCCAGTGCCACCTCCACCATCCTGTTCAACACCAAGGCTGCGCCCTTTGACGACCCCCGGGTCCGCCAGGCCCTGCAGTACGCCATCGACCGCGAAGCCGTCGAGAAGGTCGTCCAACTCGGCCAGGGCACGGTCTCGGACGGCCCGATCGGTTCCGCCTCCCCCTACCGCACCGCCGGTGCCGCCGACTACCCGGCCCACGACCCGGCGAAGGCCCGCGCGCTGCTCGCCGAGGCCGGTCACCCTGGTCTCTCCTTCGAGTACCAGGTCGACAACCGCCCCGAAGGCCAGCAGCGGGCCACCGTCATCCAGCAGATGCTCGGCGAGGTCGGCGTGAAGATGACCATCAAGCCGATGGACCCGGCGACCCTCGGTACCTCGCTGGCGCAGCGCAAGTTCCAGGTACAAGGCTTCGTCACCAGCATGTTCGGCGACACCGACACCGCGCTGAGCGCCCTGTACACCGCCGCCTCCCCCTACAACTTCACCGGCTGGAGCGACCCGAAGGCCGAGCAGGCCATCGCCGCCGGGCGAGCCCGGCTGGACCAGGTCCAGCGGGCCGCCGCCTACAACGAGGCCGCCGAGGCCGTCGTCGACCAGGCCCCGATGCTGTTCCTCACCGAGAACCCGGCCGGCTTCGTGGCCACCGCCAAAGTCGCCGGCCTGCCCGACCTCTCCAAGCGGGCCGTCGTCAACGTCTCCCCGGCCACCCTCTGGGTGAAGCCGTAACACCGCCCGCCCCGGCCTCGCCGGACCAGGTGGCCCGGGCTCCGCGGACAGGACGCCGCCACCCACTGACGGCAGCCCGCGCACCACCGGCGGAACCCGGCCACGAAGAAGCACCCCGACCCCCTGACCCGCTCCGGCCCCGCCCGAGCCGGCCGGACATCGCCCTCCTCGGCCCCGGCCCCCGCGACACCCCTGACACCCCCAGTGCCACGACTGTCCGTGGCACCTCGCCCACCGAGGCGACACGCGGATGCCGCCGGCCCTCGACTACACAGTGCCCCGCACCACCGAAAGGTCCTCATGTCCCTGCTCAACTTCCGCGACCCCGCCCGGCAGTCTGACCCCGACCGTACCTGGATCCGGCCCGGCATCCTCTTCCGCTCCGCGCAGGCGTTCCCGTGCGCCGGGCCCGACACCGTCGCCCAGCTGCGCGACGCGGGAATCCGCGCCGTCGTGGACCTGCGCTCCGCCGGCGAACGCGAGCCGGCCGACTGGACGGCCGTCGAAGCCGCCGGGATCACCGTCGTCGACGCGTCCCTGGACCCTGCGGCGGATTCCGTGGGCCGCCAGATGGCGACGATGCGCACCGGTGCTGACCTCGGCGCCTTCTACCTCGCCCTGGCCGAGTCCTCGCCGGCCGCGATCACCACCGCCGTGCACACCATCGTGCGGCACGGCCCGGCGCTGGTGCACTGCGCGGCGGGCAAGGACCGCACCGGACTTCTCGTGGCACTCCTGCTCGACCTGCTCGACGTACCTGCCGAACGCATCGCGGCCGACTACGCCCGCTCGGCCGACGCCGTGCCGCACGTCTTCGCCGCACTGGCCCAACGCTCCCGCGTCACCTCGCTCAACCGCGCACTGGATGCAGCCGACCAGAAGCCGACGATCCCCCCGCTCCTGCTGCAGGCCCCACCCGAGGCGATCCTGGCGTTCCTGGAAGGCATCCGGGTACACCACGGCAGCTCGGAACAGTTCCTCCTGCACTGCGGCGTCGACCCTGCCGACCTCCACGCCTTCCGCATCGAGGCCGCCACCACCGTCCCTTCCGAAGCCCCCGCGCTCCTGGCCCCGTCGGAGCCGCACGCGGCCCTGCCGACCGGCGAGTCCGGCGCCGAGGCCGCCCGCGAGGACGTCTCCTTCGACACCGAGGACCCGCTCCTCCGCCGCGGTCACCGGGCCGACTCACAGGGGGGTGACCGCGTTGGCGGCGCCCCCCTGCCGGACGGGTTCCTGTTCGGCGCCTCGACCGCCGCCCACCAGATCGAGGGCAACAACACCACCAGCGACTGGTGGGTCCTCGAACACCGCCCCGGCACCCTCCTCCCCGAACCCAGCGGCGACGCCGCCGACAGCTTCCACCGCTGGCCCGAGGACATGGACCTGCTCGCCGAACTCGGCTTCAACGCCTACCGGTTCAGCATCGAGTGGGCCCGCATCGAGCCCGTCCGGGGCCGGTACTCGCGGGCCGCGCTGGCCCACTACCGCGCCATGGTGGAAGGCGCCCTGGCTCGCGGCCTCACCCCGGTGGTGACGCTCCAGCACTTCACCCTGCCGCAGTGGCTCGCCGAGGCGGGCGGCTGGCTCGCCCCGGACGCCGCGGAGCTCTTCGCCGCGTACGCGGCTACCGCCGCCGCCGAGGTGCTCGACGGCGTCCGGTACGTGGCCACGATCAACGAGCCGAACATCCTCGCCCGGATGCACACCATCATGCGGCTGCACACCTCCGGCGGCACCGTCCCCGGCGACCTCGACCGGATCGACCCCGACGAGGCGATCACCGAGGCGCTGATCCGCGCCCACGGCGCGGCGAGCGCCGCGCTGCGCGCCGCCGACCCGCGCCTGCTGGCCGGCTGGACGATAGCCAACCTGGGCTTCCACCCGCTGGAGCCCGGGGCCGAGGCCACCGCCGCAACCCTCGCCCGACGGCGCGAGGACGTCTTCGTCGAGGCCGCCCGCGCCGACGACTGGATCGGTGTCCAGGCCTACAGCCGCATCCCGGTGGGCCCCGACGGCCCGGCCCCCCTCCCCGACGGCACTCGCACCACGATCAAGGGCTGGGAGTACTACCCGCAGGCCCTCGGCGAGGCGGTCCGCCGCACCGCGCGGATGGTCGGCCCGGACGTGCCGCTGCTCGTCACCGAGAACGGCATCGCCACCACCGACGACGCCGAGCGGATCGCCTACACCACCGAGGCGCTGGCCGGTCTCGCCGCCGCCCTGCGCGACGGCGTGGACGTGCGCGGCTACCTGCACTGGAGCCTGCTCGACAACTACGAGTGGGGTTCCTTCCGGCCCACCTTCGGCCTGGCCGCCGTCGACCCGCAGACCTTCGAGCGCGTCCCGAAGCCGTCCGCCCACTGGCTCGGTGCCCTCGCCCGCGAGCACCGCCTGGGCTGAGCCGCACCCACCCTGGTTGGCCGGCCGACACCCAGCCGGCCAACCGGGCTGACGGTCCGACCGTCACACATCTCCTCACCATTGCCACCGACGCCCCCGCCTGGCAGTCGCTTTCGGCAGCCCGAACGGGCGTTCTCGCACCACGGTAGCCAGGTGCAGGGCATACCGGGCGGTCGTGGCCAGCGCCGGGCTGCATCCGCACAGTTCCTCAAGGCACGTGCGTTCGGTGTCGTCGAGTCGCTCGGGCGGCGCATGACCCAGTCCGTCACACGGCGCACGCTCAGGTCGGGAAGCGGGGCCTCTGCTGGAATCACCCGGTGCGGTACGGCAGCAGGTGGCGCCGGACGGCGTTGACATCACCGCGGTAGCCCAACTGCTGGATCTCCCGGGTGAGTGCGGCGGAGTTGGTACATCCCTCCGGTGCCGGGGGACATCAACCAGCACCAGGACGTCTTCCTCCCCCCTGCCCTGCCGCTGTGCTGACAACGACAGGGCAGCGCGGGACGGGACGGGGCGGAGCGGGACAGGGCAGCGCGGGACCGGCGGCCGCCTCCGAGTAGGAGGCGGCCTCCGCGGACTCACCCACGCCCGGCGCGAGACATGGGATCCACCGCCCCCTACTCCGGCGCGGACGCCGGGCCCTCTGCGATGTGCAGGACCGCATCGGCCCCGTCCACGGTGGCGCCGTCGAGCGGGAAGTAGCCCTGTGCCGGAGTGGTGTCGGTGCGACCGCGGCTCCGCGGGATCCCGGCGGCGGGCGTCAGTGACCAGGTGGCGGCCCCGCTCTGGAGGAAGCCCTCGTAGGTGTCGGGATCCGGCTCGTCGAGCCCGATCGCCGCGCTGCGCCCGAGGCTCCCGGCGACGAAGAAGTACTCCTCGACGCCGGTCAGAGCGGCCAGGATCCGGCCGGCGCCGTACCAGACCACGTCGCGCTCCCCCATCTTCCAGACGGTCGGGTTCCGTTGCAGGTGGCCGTTGTGGGCGAAGACGAGGGTCCCACCGCGCGCGGCCTCCACGGTCCTGATGTCGAGGAGGTGCTGGGCCATGATCTCGTCCCGGGTGGTGAGCAGGCCCGCCACCCGCTCACCCGGCTCCAACGGCCGCGCCGCCTGCCGGTGGTAGCGGAGCAACCCGATCCCCGCCGTCAGGTACGTCCTCGCCCTGATCCACTCCGCCCGCGAGGTGGCCGCGATCCGTTCCGGCGCGCGGGCGTACAGCAGGCCCGACACGTCGTCGGCAACCGCCCTCAGCCGGTCCGCCTCCGGCGACGCCCCCGGCGACATCGCCGCGTCCATCACCGCCTCGGTGCGGCTCCACCGCTCGTCGTCCCCGACCAGGGCCGCCACGTCCAGGTCGAGCCCCAGGTAGTCGCGGGCGTGTTCGAGGTACGGGCGCGGGCTGGGCGCGCGGTCCCACTCGGTCGGGGCGTCGAAGCCGTGGAACGCCAGGCGCTCCTCCGGCGGCCGGTTCCGGTTGTGCTCGCGCATCCACGCCACCAGCCGCCGACTGGCCTCCGGCTCCCCCGACCCGTGCGAGAAGCCGACGCGCATCACCTCGTCGAGCGACCCCGCTCCCTCCCGGACGTAGTCGTCGACGGCCAGCGCCGCCACCCGGTCCGTCTCCAGGGCGATCGAGCGGAAGCCGCACTCGACCAGTTGCGCGAACAGTTCGTTGCGGACCCGCCCGAAGGCCGGCTCCCGGTGCGTCGGCTCGCCGAACGCCACGAGTCCGCACGACACGGGCACGAAGTCTCGAATGTCCTGACTCATGAGTCTCAATCGTATCCTTGAAAGAACGGTTGAGACTTTTCTTGTCTCAGCCCGAGGATCCGGCAGTAAAGTCTCAAAGTGCTGACGAACCGACTGCGACCGGCCGACCTCGCGCGCGAGCACGGCCTCTCGCCCCAGGCGGTCCGCAACTACGAGCGGGACGGCTTCCTCCCGCCCGCCGAGCGGACGCCCAACGGATACCGGATCTACACCGAGGTGCACGCCGCGGCGCTGCGCACCTTCCTCGCGCTCGTCCGGGCCCACGGGCACGCGACCGGCGGCGAGATCATGAACGCGGTGCACGACGGGCGGCTCGACGACGCCCTGACGGCCGTCGACCGCGGGCACGGCCGGCTCCTCCGGGACCGCGAGACCCTCGACGCGGTGCGCGGGCCGCTGGAGCATCTGGCGGCGGCCGGGCACCGGACGAGTGGCGGGCCCGAGTCCGAGTCCGGGTCCGGGCCCGGGTCCGAGTCCGCGCCCGAGTCCGCGCCCGAGCCGGTCCCCCGGAGCATCGGCGAACTCGGGCGCCGGCTCGGTCTGACCCCCGCCACGCTGCGGACCTGGGAGGCAGCAGGCGTCCTCGCCCCGGCGCGGGATCCCGCGACCGGGTACCGCGTCTTCCGCTCGGCCGACGTCCGCGACGCCGAACTCGCCCACCTGCTCCGGCGCGGGGGCTACCGGCTGGAGCAGATCTCGGCCGTCGTCCGGCAGATCCGCACGGCCGGCGGCACGCCCGCCCTCGCCGCCGCGCTGACGGACTGGCAGGCGAGGCTCACCGCGCGGGGCCGGGCCATGCTCGACGCCGCCGCACACCTCAGCCGGTACTTGGAGGAGTCCCGACCTGACGCCTGACCGAACGCCTGGGACGGCGGCCGCCGAAGGCCCCTGACAAGGCCTCTGACAAGGCCCTGAACAGGGGGCTTCCGGGGCCGCGCCGGTAAACCCGTTGCTGCTTCCGGGACGGAGCGGCTACCTTCTCCGGGCCGCCGGTCGCCCCTGGCCGACCCCGGCTCCGACCCCGACTCCGCCGCCGACGCCGTCGTCGCCGTTCACCCAGGAGGTGTGTGCAGGCCGTGCACACGAACGGTCAGCGGTCGACCCCGGGGCCCGGCACCTCCACCCTCACTACGACGGAGACACTTTGTCCATTCGCATCACCGCGCTGACCGACCCCGATGGCAGCCCGTCCGGCCACCGCCTGGCGTGGCTGGCCTCCGACACCGACGGACGCCCCGTCGGGTCGGCGTTCCTGCGGCTCTTCACCAGGACCGGGCAGGAGCACCTCGCCGAACTGGAGCTCCACGTCCATCCGGCCGAGCGGCGCAACGGCACCGGCTCCCTGCTCCTGGACGCGGCCGTCGCCGCCGCACGCGGGGACGGCCGGCGCTGTGTCATCACCCAGGCCGAGGCCGGCTCTCCCGGCGACCGGTTCCTGCCGGCCCGGGGTTTCCGCAAGGTCCTGACCCTGACCTTCACCCGGCTGCCGTTGGCCGACGCGGACATCACCGCCCTCACCGGGATCGCCGAGCAGCCGCACCCCGGCTACCGGCTGGCGTCGTGGGAGGGCACGGTCCCCGACGACCTCGCCGAGACGTTCGTCGCGTCGCGCCGCGCCATGGACGACATGCCGATGGGCGCCACGGACTTCGGCACGGTGACGTGGGACCTGGACCGGGTGCGGGCCGCGGCGGCGGCCGTCGAGAAGCGTGGCGACCTGCTGCACACCGTCGTCGCCGTCGACGAGTCGGACGGCTCGATCGCCGGTTTCACCGAACTGGTGGTGCCCGGCGACGGCAAGGGCGACGGCCAGCACTACGGCACCGGCGTCCTCCCCGAGCACCGCGGGCACGACCTCGGCCGCTGGATGAAGGCCGAGTCGATCCGGCAGGCCCACGCCCGGCACCCGGACCTCGGCGGCCTGCTCACCGACACCGCCGACAACAATCCGTACATGCGGCACATCAACGACGCACTCGGCTACGCACCGACGCACACGACGTTCGAGTACCAACTCGACCTCTAGGGACGACGGGTCCGGGCCGGGCGTCGCCCCACGCCGACCCGACCCACCCCGGCCCTGACCGGCGCTCCTCCGCGTACTCCTGCGGAGGAGCGCTACTCCCCGGTCGTCCCGTCGAGCAACTCGCGCAGGATGTCCAGGTGCCCGTTGTGGCGGGCCGTCTCCTCGGTGAGGTGGAGGACGATCCAGCGCAGGTCGACGTGGAGGCCGTTGCGGACGGCTCGCTCGGCCCGGGCGTCGAGGTCGTTCCCGGCGACCAGTTCGCGGTAGCGGGCGCTCTGTTCGGCGTACTCGTCGAGCAGCTGCGTGAGCGGGAAGTCGACGGCGATGCGCATCTCGCGGTCGGGGTCCTCCTCGGTCCAGGGGCCCTGGTCCTCCTCGCCGAGGAAGACCACCTGGAACCAGAAGTACTCGACCCAGCGGAGGTGGTTGACCACTCCGCTCATGGTCATCAGCGGCGAGCTCGGCAGGGGCGCCTTGCGGGCGTTCTCCGCGGAGACGCCCTCGCACTTGGCGCGGGCGGTGTCACGTGCGTAGTCGAGGAACGTGGTGAGCTGGGTGCGCTCGTCCCACGCGGGCGGTGTGTCGTTGATTCTGGTCATCGCGCGAAGCATTCCCGATCACGCCACCGCTGTCGAAGCATTTTGCGCGGCGCCCGCGGTGCCTGCGGCGGCCGCGGTACCCGGCGCGGCGCAACGGGTCGCCGCAGTACGCCGGGTCGTGGCGGCGTGCCAGCGGTCGGCGTGTCAGCGCTCGACGTGCCAGTGCTCGACGTGTCAGTGGTCGGCGTGTCAGTGGTCGGCGGGCGCGCCCTGCCGGCCGTGCGGCCCGGGGCTTGCGTGGGCATGCGCCGGGGCGAGGGCCGCGAACCGCTTCTCGGTGTCGCGGAGCATCTGTCCGCGCTGTTCCGGGGTCCGGTCGGCGACGCGGTCGAAGTTGACCCACCGCAGGCCCTTGATGCCGATCTTGCCGAAGGTGCCCTTGAACAGGACCTTGGTCAAGGGGTCGCGGTACCACCAGCGGTAGGCCTTGTCCGGGGTGGTCATGACGGACAGGACCGTGACCCCTTGCAGCCGCGGCATCAGGTTGCGGAACGGGTTGCCCTTGGCGCCGGGCGTCTCGGCGAACACCACGCCCTTGGTGAGCACCCGGTCGAGGAAGCCCTTGGTGGCCGCCGGCATCGCCTCCCACCACACCGGGAACGCGAACACCAGGTGGTCGGCGGCCAGCAGGCGGTGCTGGTAGTCGCGCACCTGCGGGTCGACCACGGCGCCCTGCCGCCACGCGGCCAGGTCCTGCCGGGTCATCACCGGCGAGAACCCGTCGGCGGCCAGGTCGATCAGGTCCACTTCGTGCCCCGCCGCGGTGGCGCCGCGGATGGCGGCGGACGCGACGGCGGCGGTGAAGCTGCGGCTGTGCGGGACGTTGTCGGCCGAGGCGAGGGTGTAGGGGTGGTCGAGGACCATCAGGACGCGCATGCGGGACTCCCGAAGACAGGCAACCGTTTCGTGAGCAACCGTTGCAGTTCAAACGGTCGCCTGTCAAACGGACTGGGATATCCTGGCCGCATGGACGACACCCCGCCGATGCCGGACGACCTGGCCACGCTCTGGTACCTCACCCGCCGGGTCGCGGGCCTGATGGACCGCAGCGGCGAGGCACTCTTCCAGCGGGAACTGGGCATCTCCCTGGCCCAGTTCCTCGTGCTCTCCGTCATCGACGCCCACCCCGGGCCGCTCAACCAGCAGCAGGTGGCCGACCGCCTCGGCCTGACCAAGGGCACCGTCAGCCGCCAGATCGACAACGCGGTCTCCGCCGGACTGGTGACGGTCCAGCCGTCCCCGCACAGCCGCCGGGAGAACGCCGTCCTCCTCACCCCGGCCGGCACCGATCTGGTGCGCCGCGGCGACGCGGCGTTCGACCGGGAACGCGAAGCCGCCCTGCCACCCCTCGACCCGACCGACATGCACGCCGCGATCCGCGTCCTCGCGGCCATGAACCACACCCTCGGCACGCACCGCGACGCGCACCACTGAGACCCCGCCCCACCGATGACGACCGGGCCGGCCACGCTCAGCGGTCGCCGACCCCCGGGCGCGGCCGGGACTCCGCCCCGGATCGGGCACCCGCTCCCACTCGCCCCGCAAAGCGGCGCGGATCAGCTCGACACCGAGTGAAGACTGGGAGCCAACTGGCCACTTCCCCTTCGATCAGTAGGCGATTTCCTGAACGGACCGGAAAATGCAAGGCGGTTGCCTGCGTTTGGGTGTAGAGTCTGAAGCGCAGAGGGTGGTCCGAGGGGAAGGCATCACAGTGATGCCGACGGATCGCCCACCGACAAGGGGAGCATCATGACCTACCACCTCGAAGTAGCGCGGGCGACGATCGAGGAGCGACTGCGTGAGGCCGAGAACGAGCGCCTCATGCGCGCGTTCCGGCTCAAGAGCCGCGCCGAGCGCACCAACCGACGAGCACACCGGGCCCTGGCGAGTCTGGTCGGCCCGACCGTATGAGCACGGCACCCGCAACGGGCCGTCACCGCAATACCGGTGACGGCCCGTTCGGTTCGCGCCGCGAGAGCAACTCGCGGGCCGGGTCCTGCCCGCGCCGTCGGCGTACCGTCCGGACCGCACGCGCCTGAACACCGCCCCATCGGCTCCATCGGCTCCATCGGCTCCATCGGCGACCACCTCGCCGCCGGCTCCGTGCCGAAGCAAGTCCGAGCGCCCGTCCGGGAAGCGTCGGACTTCCGCCGAGGACGCCAGGGCGGCGCGCCGGAGGACCTCCACCTTCGGGGCGGCAGCCCGGTCGGCCGACGCCCCGGAACAACCTGACCCGGCGTCAACCCGGAACGGTGTAGGCGGTCTTCTCGGCCAGGGCACCGTCACGGAAGCAGAACCGGAAGACGACCACGTCGTTCCGGTCGGCGGACTCGGTGGAGAGCAGACGCAGGCACCCGGCGCCCGCGGGCACGGCCGGCGCGCCCTTGTCGAGATCGTCGGCGAGGAACCTGCTGAAGAAGCTGTCGCCGTCGGGCAGACGGCGCCGGACCTCCGCCTCGGCGGTGCCGACCTGGACGGCGTCGTACTCCTTCCGCTCGATGAAACCGTCCCGGTAGTTGCTGTAGAGCAGCCAGCCGCCGAGGGCGACGAGGACTAGGAAGAACGCCCCGATCACCCCGCAACCGATCAGGCAGCCGTTGCGTCGTTTGGTCGTCGTGTCGTGCATGGGGACCACTCTTGCGACGGGACATGGCACGGGGCTGTCTTCGAAAGTCGCTCGTGCGATCGACTTCCGGTGCGGGTCGCCCGCTGACGCCGGTGCAGGAGCAGGAGCGGGATCAGGTGCAGGAGCAGGCGTCGCGGCCGGCTCCGGCGACACGGGCTCCGGCGGCACGGGCTCCGGCGAACGGCCACCGCGCGGACGCCGGCCGCGCGTCCAGGGCGGGCCTGAGGAAGCGCTCCCCCACCGATCCGGCGGTGAAGGGTACCGGCCGAGTCGGCCACGACGGCCGTCGGCCACGGGTCCGAGTGGGCAGACTGGGCCCATGACCCGCGATACCGAGGACCGGCGGCCGATCCCCGCCGAGCTGCGCCCGTACCTGGAGGAACTCGTCCGCCGCACCCGGGCCGTGTGCGGGCCGCACCTGGTGAGCGTGCTCGTGGTCGGCTCGGTGGCGCTCGGGGACTACCGGCACGGCCGCAGCGACGTGGACGCGGCGGTCGTCGTCCGGCCGGACCTGCCGGAGCAAGCCCTGCGGCAGCTGGCCGAGGAACTCGCCCATCCGCGACTGCCCTGCCCGGCGGCCGGCCTGGAACTGGTGGTGTACGACGCGGACTCCGCCGCCCGTCCCTCCGGCGCGCCCGGGTACCTGCTGAACCTCAACACCGGCCCGCTGCTGCCGGACCGCGCCGATCACGACCCCACCGGCACACCGGCGTTCTGGTTCGTCATCGACCGCTCGATCGCCCACCGCGCCGGGATCGCCCTGTGGGGTCGACCGGCGCGGCAGGTGATCGCGGAGCCCGGCCCTGCCGACCTGTCGGCCGCACTGCGCGCCTCCGTCCGCGAGCACGCCGACGGCGAGGGCCACCTCGCGGACAACCGCGTACTCAACGGCTGCCGTGCGCTGGTGTTCCACCGCACCGGACGCTGGAGCGCCAAGCGGGCGGCGGCCCGGGAGACCGCCGCCGCCGAACCGGACTTCGGACCGCTGATCGAATCGGCGCTGCGCAGCTTCGAACGCCCTCGTCCGGCCGCCGCAGAGCTGCCCGCGGCCGAGGTCCGGGCCTTCCTCGCCCACGTCCGCGACCAGCTCGCCGAGGCCTCCGGCTGACCGGCCCCGGGATCCGGTCGGCCTCGGCCCCACCCTCCGCGCCACGGTGGGTGGTCCGTCGCCCGATGACGGCTCGCAGGCCGGCACCCGGGCGCACCGGTACGGTCGGGCACCGCGCCGACGGCGCCGACTGCGCGACAGGGCCGGGCCCGTGCCTCGTCCGCTTCACCCGGATCCGGGCCGGGCACCGGGGGGCACCTTCAGTTCAGGAACGCCGTGGTGGTCGACACGAAGGTGTCGGCGTCGTCCATCCACGGGTAGTGGCCCGCGCCCGACTGGACGACGAGTTCGACGCGCGGGAACAGCTCGGCCAGGCGGGCCACCACGTGCGGCGGCGAGGCCAGGTCGAACTGCCCGGCGAGGACCAGGACCGGCACGTCGAGCGCGGCGAGCGCCGCCCGGGTGGCGTCCGGGTCGAAGGCGCCCTCGGACCCGAAGACCTCCGCCGCTGCCGCGTTCCACTGGGCCTCCTCCGCCGCGCGGTGGGCTTGTGCCGTCGCGTCCCAACGGCCGTAGAGGAAGGGCGCGATGGTCACCCAGTCCTCGGCCGCGGCTTCGCCCGCGTCGACGGCCTCGAAAGCCGCCGACGCCGCCGCGTACCAGGGCTCGTCCTTGCGGAGCCGACCGACCTCGCGCCGGTCCTCGCCGGTGATCTCCAGGCCCACGGCGTTGGTGCCGGGAGTGATGAGGGCGAGCCGGTCGACGCGGTGCGGGTACCGCTCCGCGTACCGGACCGCCAGGTTGGCGGCGGCGGAGTGCGCGAGCAGCTCCATGCGGTCGAGGCCGAGGTGTCGGCGCAACGCCTCGACGTCCTCGACCAGGCGGTCGCAGCGGTAGGAGGCGGGGTCCTCCGGTGTGGCGGACCGTCCGGCGCCGCGCTGGTCGGCCACGACCAGCCGCCGGTGCGCGGGGAGGCCGCCGAGGTCTCCGAGGTACACGGAGTCCCGCATCGGTCCGCCCGGCAGGCAGACCACGGGGGCACCGTTACCCTCCCCGAGGACACGGTAGGCGAGCTCGGTGCCGTCGGACGCGAGGACGGTGGGCATGGTTGTGCTCCTAACAAGGTGTGCGGTGCCGTCGTGGGGTGGAAACGGCGCGGGGGCGCCGGCGAGGGCGGCCGGTGACGGGCCGACGTCGGCGGGGCGGGCACCTGCCGTTCCCGCCGGGCCGGCCGCTCACTGCGCGGCGTGCAGTGTGCGGTGTGCAATGTGCGGCGTGCAGTGACCGGTGTGCAGTGAGCACGCCGACCGACCGCCGACCGACCGACCGTCAATCGACCGTCAACCGGCCAGCGCGGCGGCCTCCGAGTCCGGGGACAGGCCGAGGACCGGCCGGTCGGGGCGCTGCGGCGCGGTTCCGCCCAGTCCGTCCATCCACTCCCACGTGTCGGCGACGGTCTCGGCAACCGGCCGGCAGCGCAGCCCTTCCGCGAACGCCTTGGACGTCTCGGCGCCGTACAGGTAGTGGTGCAGTTCGCCCGGCGGTGCCCAGATCGGCAGCTCCGTCCACGGGGCGATCCCGGCGGCGGCGATCCGCTCGGGGTCGGTCCAGCGCAGCTCGGCGTCCGATCCGGTCGCGGCCACGCACGACTCCAGGAGTTCGCCCATGGTGGCGTGACCGGGCCGGCTCACCAGGTTGTACGGGCCGGACAGCCCGCGCTCGGCAGCGTCCAGGGTCCAGACGGCGAGGTCGCGGGTGTCGATGTACTGGAGCGGAAGGTCACGCGGGCCGGGGGCGAGGACGGGGCCGCCCCGGGCGATCCGGCTCAGCCACCAGGTGAGGCGGCCGACGTCCTCGCCCGGGCCGAGGATGAGGCCGGCCCGCACCAGCAGTGAACGGTCCTCGCCGAAGGCGTCGGTGACGGCGATCTCGCCGCCGCGCTTGGCCTGCGGATAGGGGACGTCGCCGTCGTCGGGCGAGCCGTCCAGCAGGACGCCGTTCTCGGCGGCACTGTGGTCGACCGGATCGGCGTACACGGAGCCGCTGGAGATGTACACGTACCGGCCGGCGCGCTTGGCGAGCGCGCTCGCCGCGTCACGCACGGCCGAGGGCCGCGCCGACCAGGTGTCCACCACCAGGTCCCATTCGCCGTCGCCGAGCGCGGCAAGTCCGTCGGGTTCGGTCCGGTCACCCTGGAGGACGGTGGCTCCGGACGGTGGGCGGCGGCTGCCGCGGTGCAGAAGGGTCACGTCCCACTCGCGGGACAGGGCCTCGTTGACGATGGCGCGTCCGACGAAACCGGACCCGCCGAGCATGAGAAGTCGCATGTCAGCCACTGTCCCTACCGATATGACGATCGGTCTACCCCGATCCGCCAGCAGCGGAATCGCCGTCAGCTGAACCCGAACGGGCACTTTCAGCCGCCGCCACGGAAGGCGGGGCGAACCGTGCCGCCAGAGCAACCGTCAGATCGACTGCCAGGGAAGCCGTCAGAACGGTCGTCAGAACGGTCGCCAGAGCGGACGTCAGGGCGGCTGCCGAATGCCCCCGCGGCGGCGACCGCGCTTGAGCCCCCCCGCCCCCGGAGGACGGATGTGACGGGGAGGACCGCGGGCACCGTGAATCCGGCCCCTGCTGCCAGCCGGGCGAGCTCTCGGCCGATGCGGGCTTTGCGGACGTTGCGGACGTTGCGGACGACCTCGTCCGCCACATGCCGGGTGCAGGCACGCGAGAGCCCGCCGTCCGGATGGTCGATGGCGAGGCTGTCCCAGTCCGGCTCGCCCATGACGAGTCGCCCGCCGGGCCGGGCCACCCGGCGGATCTCACGGAGCGCCCGGACGGGATCGGCGACGTGTTGCAGCACGCGGTCGGTGCGTGCGCGGTCGGCGGTGTGGTCCGTCGGCGGCAGGTCGTGGATGTCGCCCGCCCGCACGGTGACGGTGACGGTGGGCCGAACCCGTGCGAGCTCCCGCCCCACACTGACCGCTTCGGAGTGACTTCGCTGCGGGGGCCGGGAGTTGGGGACGGCGTCGGGCTGGGCCCGGCGGGTGGCCGACGGTCTGCCCCTGGTGCCCCACGGGCCGGACCGAGGCCGAGCGGTAGGCCCTTGCAAAATGCCCGCGTGCGCAACTATCTTCGGTGGCATAAATTGCGTCTGCAAGCAGATGCAGGTGTGCCCGCGCCTCCTGGCGCCGCCGACCTTCCGGAGTCCGACATGAGCACCACCCTGTTCACCCCGTACACCCTGCGGTCACTGACCATCCCCAACCGGATCTGGATGCCGGCGATGTGCCAGTACAGCGCCGTTCCGGACGGGGACGCGGCCGGCGTCCCGACGGACTGGCACTTCACCCACCTCGCGGCGCGCGCGGCCGGCGGCACCGGGCTGATCATCACCGAGGCCACCGCCGTCAGCCCCGAGGGCCGCATCAGCCCGTACGACCTGGGCATCTGGAACGACGAGCAGGCCGCGGCCTTCCGCCGGATCACCGCCTTCCTGAAGTCGCAGGGCACCGTTGCCGCGATCCAGCTCGCCCACGCCGGGCGCAAGGCCTCCACCGAGCGGACCTGGGTCGACCGCGGGCGCGCCATCGCCGCGGACGAGGCCCACGGCTGGGCGCCGGTCGGCCCCAGCGCCGTGCCCTTCTCCCCCACGCACACCACGCCGGCCGAGTTGACCGAGGATCAGATCGCCCGGATCGTACGGCAGTTCGCCGACGCCGCGCGGCGCGCGCTCGACGCCGGCTTCCAGGTCGCCGAGATCCACGGTGCCCACGGCTACCTGATCCACGAGTTCCTCTCCCCCCACACCAATCGCCGCACCGACGGCTACGGCGGCTCCTTCGAGGGGCGCATCCGCTTCGCGCTGGAGGTCGTCGACGCGGTGCGCGCGGTGTGGCCCGAGGAACTGCCCGTCTTCTTCCGCGTCTCCGCGACCGACTGGCTCACCGAGAACCCGGAGGACGGCCGCGAGGGCTGGACCTCCCGCGACACCGTCCGCCTCGCCAAGGAACTCCAGGCCCACGGCGTGGACCTGCTGGACGTCTCCACCGGCGGCCTCGTCCCCGACGCCAGGATCGAGGCCGCGCCCGGCTTCCAGGTGCCCTTCGCCGAAGCCGTGCGCGACGGGGCCGGCCTGCCCGTGGCGGCCGTCGGCCTGATCACCGACCCCGCGCAGGCCCAGGCCCTCGTCGCCGACGGCCGCGCCGACGCCGTCCTGCTCGGCCGGGAGCTGCTGCGCAACCCGTACTGGGCCCGCCACGCCGCCGCCGAACTCGGCGGCGAGGTGCCCTCCCCCACCCAGTACCACCGCGCCTGAGCCCGTCGCCCGCCGGCCGGTCACCGTCGGGCGACCGCCGTCGGGCGACCACCGTCGGGCGACCACCGCTGGGCGATCGCTACTGGGCGAGGTCCTCGGCGTGGTCGTCGAGGGTGAGGAGGACGCGGCGCAGCAGGCCGGTGAGCTGGTCGCGCTCGGCGGTGGTGAGCCCGGCGAGCTGGCGCTCCTCGCCGGCGAGGTGGTGCTCGACGAGGCGGTCGGTCAGCTCCCGGCCGGTGTCGGTCAGGGAGATCAGCACCCGGCGGCGGTGGGCGGGGTCGACGGCCCGGTCGACCAGGCCCTTCTCCACGAGGTGGTCGATCCGGTTGGTCAGCGCCGCGGAGCTGACCATCGCGGCCGAGCTGAGCTCGCCGGCGGTGAGGACGTGCGGCGGGCCGGAGCGCAGCAGGGTGGCCAGAACGTCGAACTCCCAGGGTTCGACGCCGTGGACGGCCAGGTTCTCCTTGATCCCGCGCTCCAGCAGGCGTGAGGCGCGGGAGAGGCGGCCGATCACGGCCATGGGGGAGGTGTCCAGGTCGGGGCGGACCGCGCGCCACTGTGCGGTGATGCGGTCGACGCCGTCGCGCCGGGGCTGCTGTTCGGTCATGCCCCGACCCTAACACTTCGACATGGAAATGTTTGACATCACGGATCGCCGATGCCTATAGTTTCGACATCGAAATTTTCGACATAGGGGGAATCTCATGAAGGTTCTGCTCACCGGTGCGACCGGTTACATCGGCTCCGCCGTCACCGAGCACCTGGCCGCCGCCGGGCACCAGGTGGTGGCGCTCACC
>NZ_JBWKAW010000058.1:0-23352 GCF_056437345.1 Kitasatospora sp. NPDC042419 | reverse complement strand
GCCGAACTGCGGTCCCAGGGCGTCCCGGCGGTCTCGCTGGCCTGGGGCCTGTGGGACGCCGGCATGGGCGAGACCCTCACCGACGCCGACCGCGACCGGCTGGCCCGCACCGGCTTCGGCGCCCTCACCTCCGCCGACGGACTCGCCGCCTTCGACGCCGCCCTCGCGGCCGGACGACCGCTGGCGGTGCCGATCGCCCTCGACCTCGGCGCGGTCCGGGCCGCGGCGGGTGCCGACGGCACCGTCCCCGAGCTGCTGAGCGGCCTGGTCACCGTGCCCCGCCGGGCCACGGACGCCGCACCCGCCCAGACCCTCGCGGACCGCCTCGCCCCGCTCGACGAGCCGGAGCGCGACCGGATCCTCCTCGACCTGGTCCGGGCCCGGACGGCCGGGATCCTCGGCTACGCCTCGCCCAAGGACGTCGAGCCCACCCGCGGATTCCTCGAACTCGGCTTCGACTCGCTGACCGTGGTGGAACTCCGCAACCGGCTGCACGCCGAGACCGGACTGCGCCTGGCGGCGACCCTGCTGTTCGACCACCCGTCACCGACCGCACTCGCCCGGCACCTCGCCGACCTGCTCCGCCCCGACCAGGCACCCGCGACCAGCGCCGCCGACGCCCTCTACGCCGGGATCGCCGGCCTGGAGGCGAGCCTGAAGGCCGCCGTCCTCGACGACGGCCACCGGGACGCGATCGGACAGCGACTTCGCACGCTCGCCGCCGGCCTGGCCGCGTCCGCGGACGGCCCCGGCACCGACGACATCCAGTCGGCGACCGCCGACGAGATCTTCGACCTCCTCGACGAGCTCGGCACCCAGTGAGCCGGCCCAACCCCGAAAGCGGCTCCGCCATGACATCCGTAAGCGAACCCGCAGGAACCGAGGAGAAGTACCTCGACTACCTCAAGCGCGCGGCGGCGAACCTGCGCGCCGCCCGCCAGCGGGTGGAGGAGCTGGAGTACCGGAACAGCGAGCCCCTGGCGATCATCGCCATGAGCTGCCGCTACCCCGGAGGGGTCGACGGCCCCGAGGACCTGTGGCGGCTGGTCGCCTCCGGCTCCGACGCGATCGGCGCCCCGCCGACCGACCGGGGCTGGGACGTCGAGGGCCTCTACGACCACGAGAGCGGCGAACTCGACCGGGAGGCCCGGCTCCAGGGCGGCTTCCTGCACGGGGCCGCGGGCTTCGACCCGGAGCTGTTCGGGATCTCGCCGCGCGAGGCGCTGGCGATGGACCCGCAGCAGCGGCTGCTGCTGGAGGCGACCTGGGAGGCGTTCGAGCGCGCCGGCCTCGACCCCACCGCGGCGTCCTTCCCCCGCACCGGGGTGTTCGCCGGGATCATGTACCACGACTACGGATCGCGGCCGCTGGAGCTGCCCGACGGCGTCGCCGGGTACCTCGGGAACGGCAACGCGGGCAGCGTGGCCTCGGGCCGGATCGCCTACACCTTCGGCCTGGAGGGCCCGGCGGTCACCGTCGACACCGCCTGCTCCTCGTCGCTGGTCGCCCTGCACCTCGCCGCCCAGGCGCTGCGCAACGGCGAGTGCGACCTCGCACTCGCCGGCGGCGTCACCGTCATGGCCACGCCGACCACCTTCGTCGAGTTCAGCCGCCAGGGCGGCCTGGCCGCCGACGGCCGGTGCAAGTCCTTCGCCGACGGCGCGGACGGCACCGGCTGGGGCGAGGGCGTCGGCATGCTCCTGGTGGAGCGGCTGTCGGACGCCCAGCGCCTGGGCCACCGCATCCTGGCGGTGGTACGGGGCACGGCCGTCAACCAGGACGGCGCCTCCAGCGGCCTGACGGCGCCGAACGGCCCGTCGCAGCAGCGGGTGATCCGGGCGGCACTGGCGCAGGCCGGTCTGTCCGCGTCCGAGGTGGACGCGGTGGAGGCGCACGGCACCGGCACCCGGCTGGGCGACCCGATCGAGGCGCAGGCCCTGCTGGCCACGTACGGGCAGGGCCGTGACGGCGAGCCGCTGTGGCTCGGGTCGGTGAAGTCCAACCTCGGGCACACCCAGGCCGCGGCCGGTGTCGCGGGCATCATCAAGATGGTGCAGGCGATGCGCCACGGGCTGCTCCCCGGCACGCTGCACGTCGACGCGCCGTCCTCGCAGGTCGACTGGTCGGCCGGCTCGGTCGAGCTGCTCACCGAGGCCCGCGACTGGCCGGCGACCGGCCGGCCGCGCCGCGCGGGCGTGTCGTCCTTCGGCATCAGCGGGACCAACGCGCACGTGATCGTCGAGGAGGCGCCCGCCGCCGCGCCGGCCGAGGAGCCGGCCGCGGAGCCGGGGACGCCGGCCGTGGTGCTGCCGGTGGTGCCGCTGGTGGTGACCGCGCGCTCCGCGGACTCGCTGGAGACGCAGCTGGAGCGGGTCCGGGCGCTGACCGCGGACCGCCTGGACGTCGGCGTGGCGCTGACCGCGCGGGCCGTGCTGGAGCAGCGTGCCGTCCTGCTGGGCGACACGGTGGTGCGGGGCGTGGCGGCCGAGGGCCGACCGGCGGTGGTGTTCACCGGTCAGGGTTCGCAGCGGGTCGGCATGGGCCGGGGGCTGTACGAGGCGTTCCCGGTGTTCGCGGCCGCCTTCGACGAGGTGTGTGCGGCGCTGGACCTGCCCTTGCACGAGGTCCTGGAGGACGGCGAGCGGCTGGAGCTGACCGGGTGGGCGCAGCCGGCGATCTTCGCGGTGGAGGTGGCGCTGCTGGCGCTGGTCCGCTCGTGGGGTGTGACGCCGGAGGTGGTGGCCGGTCACTCGGTCGGTGAGATCACGGCGGCGTACGCGGCCGGGGTGCTGAGCCTGGCGGACGCGGCGATGCTGGTGGCCGCGCGCGGCCGGCTGATGCAGGAACTGCCCGCCGGTGGCGCGATGCTGGCCGTCGGCGCGTCCGAGGCGGAGGTGCGCGAGGCGTTCCCCGATCTCGACCTCGCCGCCGTGAACGGGCCCGACGCCGTGGTGCTGTCCGGTCCCGAGCAGGACATCGCGGCGGCCGCCGGGCTGGCGGCCGAGCGCGGTTGGAAGACCTCCCGCCTGCGGACCAGCCACGCCTTCCACTCCCGGCTGATGGAGCCGATGCTGGAGGACTTCCGCGCCGTCGTGCGCGGTCTGACCTTCACCGAGCCGACCGTCCCCGCCGTCTCCACCGTCACCGGTGCCCCTGTCGTCGAAGGCCAGTGGACCGACCCCGAGTACTGGGTGCGACAGGTCCGCGAGCCCGTCCGCTTCGCTGAGGCCGTCGCCGCCCTCGAAGCCGACCGGATCCTCGAACTCGGCCCCGACGGCGTCCTCACCGCGCTGATCGCCCGGACGGGCAGCCCCGAGCTCACCGCCGTCGCCGCCCTGCGCCGCGACCGCGACGAAGCCGCCACGCTGCTCACCGCCGTCGCCGAGCTGTTCGTCCACGGCCAGCACGTCGAGTGGCGGGCCCTGTTCGACGGCACCGGCGCCCGCCCGGCCGACCTGCCCACCTACCCCTTCCACCGCCGGCGCTACTGGCTCGACACCGCGGCCGGCACCGGCGACGTCACCTCGGTCGGCCTCTACGCGTCCGACCATCCGCTGCTCGGCGCCGCCCTGCTGCTCGCCGACGGCGACGGCGCCCTGCTCACCGGCCGGCTGGCCGCGGGCACCCCGGGTTGGCTCGCCGACCACCAGGTGTTCGGGACCGTCCTCGTCCCGGGGACGGCGCTGCTCGACCTCGTCCTCGCCGCCGGGCGGCGGGTCGGCGCGAACGGCGTCGAGGAGCTGATCCTCCGCGAGCCCCTGGTGATCCCGCCGCAGGGCGGCGTCCGGCTGCAGGTCCGGGTCGGGCCCGCGGACGACGCGGACCGCCGCACGGTCACCGTCCACACCCAGCCGGAGGACGGCGACGCCGAGAGCTGGACCGCCCACGCCGAGGGCACGCTCGCCCCGGCCGCCGGGGCCGACGCCGACCTGAGCCTGGTCGCCTGGCCCCCGGCCGGCGCCGAAGAGCTCGCGATCGACGGACTCTACGACGCGCTCGCCGATGCCGGGCTGGCCTACGGGCCCGCCTTCCAGGGCCTGCGGAGGGTCTGGCGGGCCGACGGGACCGTCTTCGCCGAGGTCGCCGTCGACCAGCCGACCGACGGGCTCGTCGTGCACCCGGCGCTGTTCGACGCGGCGCTGCACGCGATCGGCGCGGGGGAGCTGCTCCCGGCCGGTGAGGTCCGGCTGCCGTTCGCCTTCACCGGCGTGCGGGTCACCGGCGCGGCCGGCAAGGAACTGCGCGTCCGCCTCTCCCGGGCGGACGGCGCGGACGCCGTGCGCCTGCTGCTCGCGGACGGCACCGGGATCCCGGTCGCCGAGGTCGACGCGCTTCAGCTCCGGCCGATGACGGCCCAGCAGCTCGCGCGCGGCGCGGCGGACCGGGTGCTGTTCGGTGTGGACTGGGTGGCGCAGGAGGTGTCCGCCTCGGCGGAGGCCTTGGTGCCGCTCGTGCTGGGTGCTCCGCTGCCGGAGGCTTCGGCCGGGGTGCTGGTGGTGGACGCGACGGCTCCGGGTTCTGCCCTGGACCGCTCCGCGGCCCTGCTCTCCCTGTTGCAGTCGTGGCTGGCTGATGACGCCCGGTCCGATTCCCGGTTGGTGGTGCGGACGTTCGGCGCCGCGGGTGAGGAGATCACGGACCCGGACGGTGCCGCCCTGTGGGGCCTGGTCCGTTCGGCGCAGGCCGAGCACCCGGACCGGATCCACCTGCTGGACGCCGCCGAGGACGGGTACTTCCCGGTGCCGCAGGCGGTCGTCCGGGACGGCGTGGTGAGCGTTCCGCGTCTGGTCCGGCTGTCCGCTTCCGCGTCCGACGCGGTCGGGTTCGGTGACGGTCCGGTGGTGGTCACCGGTGCCACGGGCACGCTGGGCCGGCTGGTCGCCAAGCACCTGGTGGAGGCTCACGGCGTTCGTGACCTGCTGCTGCTCTCCCGCTCGGGCGGCGACGCCGGTCTCGCGGAGGAGCTGGCTCCGGCCCGGGTGCGGGCGGTGGCCTGCGACGTGGCCGACGCCGAGGCCGTGGCCGCGGTGCTGCGGGAGGAGCCGGTCACGGCGGTGGTCCACGCCGCCGGTGTGCTGGACGACGGGACGCTGGAGTCCCTGACCCCGGAGCGGTTCGCCGCGGTGTTCCGGGCGAAGGTCGACGCCGCCCGGAACCTGGCGGCCGCGACGAAGGACCGGACGCTGTCGGCGTTCGTCCTCTACTCCTCGGCCTCGGGCCTGTTCGGCAACGCGGGCCAGGCCAACTACTCGGCCGCGAACACCTTCCTGGACGCCTACGCCGCCGAACTGCGGTCCCAGGGCGTCCCGGCGGTCTCGCTGGCCTGGGGCCTGTGGGACGCCGGCATGGGCGAGACCCTCACCGACGCCGACCGCGAGCGGATGCGGCGCGGCGGCGTCCTGCCGCTCACCGCCGAACAGGGCCTCGCCGCCTTCGACGCCGCGCTCGCCGCCGACCGCCCGCTCGTCGCGGCGCTGGCGGTCGACACCGCGGTGCTCCGTGAGGCAACCGGCGCACCGGCGCTGCTGCGCGGCCTGGTCCACACCCCCGCCCGGTCGACCGCCGGCACCGCACTCGGCCTGCGACTGGCCGACCTGCCCGCCGAGCAGCGCGTCACGGCGGTGCTCGGGCTGATCCGGGCCCAGGTGGCGGACGTGCTCGGCTACGACCGCGCCGAGGACGTCGATCCGAAGCGGGCCTTCAACGAGCTGGGCTTCGACTCGCTCACCGCGGTCGAGCTGCGCAACCGCCTCGCCTCCGCGACCGGGCTGCGGCTGCCGTCCACGCTGGTCTTCGACTACCCGAACGCCACCCTGCTGGCCGCTCACGTCGGTGAGGAACTGGCCGGTACGGTACCCGCCGCGGCCGCATCGGCGGCGCTCGCGCCGCGTGCCGACGAGCCGATCGCGATCGTCGGGATGGCCTGCCGGTTCCCCGGCGGCGTCGCCTCGCCGGAGGACCTGTGGGAGCTGGTCGCGGCGGGCCGGGACGGGATCGTGCCCTTCCCGGAGGACCGCGGCTGGGACGTCGAGAACCTCTACCACCCCGACCCGGACCACCCCGGCACCTCGTACGCCCGCGACGGCGGCTTCCTCGCCGGCGCCGCCGACTTCGACCCGGAGCTGTTCGGGATCTCGCCGCGCGAGGCACTGGCGATGGACCCGCAGCACCGGCTGCTGCTGGAGACCTCCTGGGAGGCCTTCGAGCGCGCCGGCGTCGACCCCCGGAACCTGCGCGGATCACGGACCGGTGTGTTCGCGGGCATCATGTACGGCGACTACGCGACCGTCCTGGAGCAGGCCGACGCGCAGGTCGAGGGCTTCATGGGGACCGGCGGCAGCATCGCGTCGGGCCGGGTGTCGTACACCTTCGGTCTGGAGGGGCCGGCGGTCACCGTCGACACGGCGTGTTCCTCGTCGTTGGTGGCGTTGCACCTGGCGGTGCAGGCGCTGCGCAGCGGGGAGTGTGAGCTGGCGCTGGCCGGTGGTGTGACGGTGATGGCGACTCCGGGGACGTTCGTCGGGTTCTCGCGGCAGCGGGGCCTGGCGGCGGACGGCCGGTGCAAGTCCTTCGCCGAGGGTGCGGACGGCACCGGTTGGGGCGAGGGCGTGGGCATGCTCCTGGTGGAGCGGCTGTCGGACGCGGAGCGGCTGGGCCACCCGGTCCTGGCGATCGTCCGCGGCAGCGCGGTCAACCAGGACGGCGCGTCGAACGGCCTCACGGCGCCGAACGGTCCCTCGCAGCAGCGGGTGATCCGTCAGGCGCTGGAGTCCGCGGGTCTCACCCCGCAGGACGTCGATGCCGTGGAGGCGCACGGCACGGGTACCTCGCTCGGTGACCCGATCGAGGCGCAGGCTCTGCTGGCGACCTACGGGCAGGGGCGTGACGGCGAGCCGCTGTGGCTCGGGTCGGTGAAGTCCAACCTCGGGCACACCCAGGCCGCGGCCGGTGTCGCGGGCATCATCAAGATGGTGCAGTCCATGCAGCACGGGCTGATGCCGCGCACCCTGCACGTGGACGCGCCGTCCTCGCAGATCGACTGGTCGGCCGGTGCGGTGGAGCTGCTCACCGAGGCCCGCGACTGGCCGGAGGCCGACCGGCCCCGCCGCGCCGCCGTCTCCTCCTTCGGCATCAGCGGCACCAACGCCCACGTCATCCTCGAAGCCGCACCGGCAGCCGCCCCGGCCACCGGGAACGCCGCCGCCACGCCGGACGACGTGCGGCCGCTGCCGGTCACCCCGGTCGTCCTCACCGCGGCGAGCGAGCGGTCCCTCACCGGGCAGGCCGACCGGCTCCGCAGGTACCTGCTGGCCCACCCGGACGCCTCGGTGGCCGATGCCGCCTGGACGCTCGCCGGGCGGACGGCGCTGCCCCGCCGGAGGGTGGTGCTGGCCGCCGACCGTGAGCGCCTGCTCTCGGCGCTCGCCGCGCCGCAACCGGCGACAGAGGCCCGGTCCGGCGCCCTTGCGGTGGTGTTCACCGGTCAGGGGTCCCAGCGGGTCGGCATGGGCCGCGAGTTGTACGACACCTTCCCGGTGTTCGCGGCCGCCTTCGACGAGGTGTGCGCGGCCCTGGACCTGCCGCTGCACGGGCTGGACGCGGAGCGGCTGGAGCAGACGGGTTCGGCGCAGCCGGCGATCTTCGCCGTCGAGGTGGCGCTGCTGGCGCTGGTCCGCTCGTGGGGTGTGACGCCGGACGTGGTGGCCGGTCACTCGGTCGGTGAGATCACCGCCGCCTACGCGGCCGGGGTGTTCACCCTCGCCGACGCGGCGAAGCTGGTGGCCGCGCGCGGCCGGCTGATGCAGGAACTGCCCGCCGGTGGCGGCATGCTGGCCGTCGGGGCGTCCGAGGCGGAGGTGCGCGGGGCGTTCCCCGATCTCGACCTCGCGGCCGTGAACGGGCCGGACGCCGTGGTGGTGTCCGGTGCCGAGGAGGACATCGCGGCGGCCGCCGAACTGGCGGCCGAGCGCGGTTGGAAGACCTCGCGGCTGCGGACCAGTCACGCGTTCCACTCCCGCCTGATGGAGCCGATGCTGGCGGACTTCCGCGCCGTCGTGCGCGGCCTGGCCTTCGCCGAGCCGGCCGTCCCCGCCGTCTCCACCGTCACCGGTGCCCCCGTCGTCGAAGGCCAGTGGACCGACCCCGAGTACTGGGTGCGACAGGTTCGCGAGCCCGTCCGCTTCGCCGCGGCGGCCGGGGCCCTGGGCGCCGCCGCAGTGCTCGAACTCGGACCGGACGCCGTCCTGACCGCGCTCGTCCGCGACGCGGACCCCGGCACGACGACGGCCGTCGCCGCGCTGCGCCGCGACCGGGACGAGGCCACCACCCTGCTCACCGCGCTCGCCGAGCTGTACGCGACCGGCCTCCCGGTCGACTGGAGGGCCGTGCTCGGCGGCGGCAGGCACGTCGACCTCCCCGGCTACGCCTTCGACCACCAGCACTTCTGGCCCCGCCGCCGGACCCTGCACGCGGCCGACGCCGCGGGCCTCGGCCTGACCGACACCGGCCACCCGCTGCTCGGGGCGACGATCGCGCTCCCCGACGCGACGGAGAGCGTGCTCACCGGCCGCCTGTCGGTCGCCACCCACCCGTGGCTGGCCGACCACACGGTCTTCGGCACCACGGTCGTCCCGGGCACCGCCCTGGTCGAGATGGCTCTCGCCGGCGGCGTCCGCGTCGGGGCGACGGTCCTCGACGAGCTGCTGCTCCAGGCGCCGCTGACCCTGCCCGCCTCCGGCGGTGCGCAGCTCAGGACCACGATCGGCGCACCGGACGCCGACGGGCGGCACCAGGTGGCCGTCCACGCCCGCACCGACGACGAGGCCCCCTGGGCGCTGCACGCGACCGGCGTCCTCTCCTCGGACGGCGCCGCCGCCACCGGGGACGACGCCGAGCTGGTGGTGTGGCCGCCGGCCGGTGCGGAGGAGCTCGGCCTGGACGGCCTGTACGAGGCGTTCGCGGACGCCGGCCTGGGCTACGGTCCGGCGTTCCAGGGCCTGCGACGGGCCTGGCGGGCCGACGGCTCGGTGTTCGCCGAGGTCACGGTCGACCAGTCGACCACCGGGTTCGGCGTGCACCCGGCGCTGTTCGACGCGGCGCTGCACGCGATCGGCGTCGGCGGGCTGATCACGGCCGACGGGGCCCAGCTGCCCTTCGCCTTCTCGGGCGTGCAGGTGCTGGGCGAGGCCGCCGGCACCCTGCGGGTCCGGCTCACGGCCGGGAGCTCCGCCGACTCCGTGCGGCTGCTGCTCGCCGACGAGACGGGTCTGCCGGTCGCCCGGGTCGAGGCGCTGACGCTGCGTCCGGTCTCGGCCGGGCAGCTGTCGCGTGGTGCGGCGGACCGGGTGCTGTTCGGTGTGGACTGGGTGGCGCAGGAGGTGTCCGCCTCGGCGGATGCGCCGGTCGTCATCTCGCTGGGCGACCGGCTGCCGGGCACCCCGGTGGCGGTGCTGGCCGTGGACGCGACGGCGGCGGGCACCGCGCTCGACCGCTCGGCCGCGCTGCTCTCCCTGTTGCAGTCCTGGCTGGCCGATGATGCCTGGTCCGATTCCCGGCTGGTGGTGCGGACGTTCGGCGCCGCGGGCGAGGAGATCTCGGACGCGGACGGTGCGGCCCTGTGGGGTCTGGTGCGCTCCGCGCAGTCGGAGCACCCGGACCGGATCCACCTGCTGGACGCCGCCGAGACCGCGCTGTACCCGGTCTCTCAGGCGGTCGTCCGCGATGGTGTGGTCACCGTCCCCCGTCTGGTCCGGCTGTCCGCTTCCGCGTCCGGCGCGGTGGAGTTCGGCGACGGCGCGGTGGTGGTCACCGGTGCCACGGGCACCCTGGGCCGGCTGGTCGCGCGGCATCTGGTGGAGGCGCACGGTGTGCGCCGGCTGGTGCTGCTGTCCCGTTCCGGCGGGACTGTGGAGGTCGACGGCGCCGAGGTGCGCGCGGTGGCCTGTGACGTGGCCGACGCGGACGCGGTGGCGCAGGCCCTGCGGGACGAGCCGGTCAGTGCGGTGGTCCACGCCGCCGGCCTGCTGGACGACGGCCTGCTCACCGACCTGACCCCGGAGCGGCTCGACGCCGTCTTCCGGGCGAAGGTCGACGCGGCCCGCAACCTCTTCGCCGCGACCAGGGACCGGACGCTGTCGGCGTTCGTCCTCTACTCCTCCGCCGCCGGTCTGTTCGGCAACGCCGGCCAGGCCAACTACGCCGCCGCGAACGCCTTCCTGGACGCCTACGCCGCCGAGCTGCGGTCCCAGGGCGTCCCGGCGGTCTCGCTCGCCTGGGGCCTGTGGGACGCCGGCATGGGCGAGACCCTCAGCGAGGCCGAGCGCGAGCGGATGCGGCGCGGCGGCGTCCTGGCGCTGACCGCCGAGCAGGGCCTCGCCGCCTTCGACGCCGCCCTCACCGGCGGGCGCCCGCTCGTCGCGGCGCTGGGCGTGGACACCGCGGTGCTCCGTGCCGCCGACTCCGTGCCACCGCTGCTCTCCGGCCTGGTCCCCGGCCGTGCCGTGGCCGCGCCGGGCAGCCCGCTCGCCCAGCGGCTCGCCACGCTTCCCGGCCACGAGCGGACCAGGGCGCTGCTCGCGCTGGTCAGCGGTCAGGTCACCGCCGTGCTCGGGTACGCGTCACCCGACCTGCTCGACCCCGAGCGGGCCTTCAACGAGCTGGGCTTCGACTCGCTGACCGCGGTCGAGCTGCGCAACCGCCTGAACGCGGTGACGGGGCTGCGGCTGCCGTCCACGCTGGTCTTCGACTACCCGAACGCCACCCTGCTGGCCGGGTTCCTCGACGAGCGGATGTCCCGTACGCACGGGCCCGCCGTCACGCCCGCCCACCGCACCCGGGTGGACGACGAGCCGATCGCGATCGTCGGGATGGCCTGCCGCTACCCCGGCGGCGTCGCCTCCCCGGAGGACCTCTGGGAGCTGGTCGCGGCGGGCCGGGACGGCATCGGGTTCTTCCCCGGCGACCGCGGCTGGGACGTCGAGAACCTCTACCACCCGGACCCGGACCACCCCGGCACGTCCTACACCCGCGAGGGCGGATTCCTCTACGGCGCGGGGGACTTCGACCCGGGCCTGTTCGGGATCTCGCCGCGCGAGGCGCTGGCGATGGACCCGCAGCAGCGACTGCTGCTGGAGACGTCCTGGGAGGCCTTCGAGCGCGCCGGGATCGACCCGCTCGGCCTGCGCGGCTCACGCACCGGGGTGTTCGCGGGCGTGATGTACCACGACTACGGCTCGCAGACCGCCGAGGTGCCGCCCGGTGTGGAGGGCTTCCTCAGCACGGGCAGCTCCGGCAGCGTCGCCTCCGGCCGGGTGTCCTACACCTTCGGCCTGGAGGGGCCGGCGGTCACCGTCGACACGGCGTGCTCCTCCTCCCTGGTCGCCCTGCACCTCGCCGTGCAGGCCCTGCGCAGCGGCGAGTGCGACGCGGCGCTGGCCGGTGGCGTGACCGTCATGGCGACCCCGAACACCTTCATCGGCTTCTCCCGCCAGCGCGGACTCGCCGCCGACGGCCGGTGCAAGTCCTTCGCCGACGGCGCGGACGGCACCGGCTGGAGCGAGGGTGTCGGCATGCTCCTGGTGGAGCGGCTCGCAGACGCCGAGCGCCTGGGCCACCCGGTCCTGGCGATCGTCCGCGGCAGCGCCGTCAACCAGGACGGCGCCTCCAACGGCCTCACCGCCCCCAACGGCCCCTCGCAGCAGCGGGTGATCCGTCAGGCGCTGGAGTCCGCGGGTCTCACCCCGCAGGACGTGGACGCCGTGGAGGCGCACGGCACCGGTACCTCGCTCGGCGACCCGATCGAGGCCCAGGCCCTGCTGGCGACCTACGGCCAGGGCCGTGCCGGCGAGCCGCTGTGGCTCGGTTCGGTCAAATCCAACCTCGGCCACACGCAGGCCGCCGCCGGCGTCGCCGGGATCATCAAGATGGTGCAGTCCATGCAGCACGGGCTGATGCCGCGCACCCTGCACGTGGACGCGCCGTCCTCGCAGGTCGACTGGTCCGCCGGTGCGGTGGAACTGCTCACCGAGGCCCGCGACTGGCCGGAGGCCGACCGGCCGCGCCGCGCCGCCGTCTCCTCCTTCGGCATCAGCGGCACCAACGCCCACGTCATCCTCGAAGCCCCGGCGCACGAGCCGGCGCCCGCCCCCGGCACGGAACTGCCGGTCGTCCCCCTGGTGTTCACCGCCGCGGAGCCGGACGCGCTGCGCGAGGCCGCCGAGCGGTTCCGCCGGGGCCTGGCGACCGACGAGCCGCTGGACCGGGCCGGCCGGGCCCTGGCCGCCCGAGCGCGCCTGCGCTATCGGGCGGTCCTCCTCGCCGACGACCGCGCCGGGCTGGACGAAGGGCTGGCGGCGGTGGCCGCCGGGGTCCACCCGCTGACCGGGGTGGCGGGCAACGGCCGGCTGGCCGTCGTCTTCACCGGTCAGGGGTCGCAGCGCGTCGGCATGGGCCGGGAGCTGTACGAGGCCTTCCCGGTGTACGCGGCCGCGTTCGACGAGGTGTGCGCGGCGCTGGACCTGCCGCTGCACGATGTCCTGGGGGACAAGGAGCGGCTCGACCTGACCGGTTGGGCGCAGCCGGCGATCTTCGCCGTCGAGGTGGCGCTGCTGGCGCTGGTCCGCTCCTGGGGCGTCGAGCCGGACGTCGTGTCCGGACACTCGATCGGTGAGATCACCGCCGCCTACGCGGCCGGGGTGTTCACCCTGGCCGACGCGGCCACGCTGGTCGCCGCCCGCGGCCGGCTGATGCAGGCGCTGCCCGCCGGTGGCGCGATGCTCGCCGTCGGGGCGTCCGAGGCCGAGGTGCGCGAGGCGTTCCCGGACGTCGACGTCGCGGTGGTGAACGGGCCCGACGCCGTGGTGCTCTCCGGCGCCGAGGGCGACATCACGGTGATCGCCGAACTCGCGGCGGAGCAGGGCTGGAAGACCAGCCGCCTGCGGACCAGCCACGCGTTCCACTCCCGCCTGATGGAGCCGATGCTGGCGGAGTTCCGCACGGTCGTCGGCGCCCTGTCTCTCGCCGAGCCGACCCTGGCCGCCGTCTCCACGGTGACCGGCGAGGCAGTGACCCCCGGCCGGTGGACCGACCCCGAGTACTGGGTGCGCCAGGTCCGCGAGCCCGTCCGGTTCGCCGACGCCGTCGTCGCCCTCGACGCCGACCGGGTCCTCGAACTGGGCCCGGACGGCGTGCTCACCGCGCTGATCGGCGACCTCCGCCCGGAGCTGACCTCCGTCGCCGCGCTGCGCCGCGACCGGGACGAGGCCATGGCGCTGCTCACCGCGGCGGCCGAGCTGTTCGTCCACGGGCAGCGCGTCGAGTGGCGGGCGGTGCTCGGCGACGGCGCCCGCGCCGACCTGCCCACCTACCCGTTCCGGCACCAGCGGTTCTGGCTGGAGCCGACGCCGCCGACCGGCGACGTGACCGCCGCGGGCCTCGACGCCCCGGACCACCCGCTGCTCGCAGCCGTGGTCGAACTCCCGGACTCCGGCGCGCTGTTGTTCACGGGCACGCTCGCCGCGGGAGCCCGTCCCTGGCTCGCCGACCACCGCGTCCACGGCACGCCGGTCCTGCCGGGCACCGCGCTGGTCGAGCTGGCCCTCGCGGCCGGCGCCCGGGTCGGAGCCCCGGTCGTCGACGAACTCGTGCTGCGGGACCCGTTGACGCTGCCCGACGGCGTGACCGTCCGGCTGCGGGTGCTGGTCGCCGCGCCCGACGACACCGGCCGGCGCGCGCTCACCGTCTACTCCCGTCCCGACGACGAGTCCACCGCCTGGACCACGCACGCCACGGGCCTGCTCACCGAGGAGACCCGGCCCGGGGCCGGGGACGACGCCGAGCTGGTGGTGTGGCCGCCGGCCGGTGCGGAGGAGCTCGGCCTGGACGGCCTGTACGAGGCGTTCGCGGACGCGGGCCTGGGCTACGGTCCGGCGTTCCAGGGCCTGCGACGGGCCTGGCGGCGCGGCGGCTCGGTGTTCGCCGAGGTCACGACCGGGGAGGCGGTCGACGGGTTCGGTGTGCACCCGGCGCTGTTCGACGCGGCGCTGCACGCGATCGGCGTCGGCGGGCTGATCGCGGCCGACGGGGCCCAGCTGCCCTTCGCCTTCTCCGGCGTCCGCTGGGAGCGGCCGGCGGGCACGGCGCTGCGGGTGCGGCTGGAGGCCGGCCCGTCCGCGGGTGCGGTGCGGCTCGCCCTGGCCGACGCCTCCGGACTTCCGGTGGCCGAGGTCGACGGCCTGGTGCTCCGCCCCGTGGCGGCGGGGCAGCTGTCGCGCGGTGCGGCGGACCGGGTGCTGTTCGGTGTGGACTGGGTGGCGCAGGAGGTGTCCGCCTCGGCGGATGTGCCGGTCGTCATCTCGCTGGGTGACCGGCTGCCGGACACCCCGGTGGCGGTGCTGGCCGTGGACGCGACGGCGGCGGGCACTGCGCTCGACCGCTCGGCCGCGCTGCTCTCCCTGTTGCAGTCCTGGCTGGCCGATGACGCCTGGGCGGAATCCCGGCTGGTGGTGCGGACGTTCGGCGCCGCGGGCGAGGAGATCTCGGACGCGGACGGTGCGGCCCTGTGGGGTCTGGTGCGCTCCGCGCAGTCGGAGCACCCGGACCGGATCCACCTGCTGGACGCCGCCGAGACCGCGCTGTACCCGCTGCCGCAGGCGGTGGTGCGTGACGGCACGGTGCGCGTTCCGCACCTGGCCAGGCTCTCCGGATCGGCCTCCGGCGCGGTGGAGTTCGGCGACGGCGCGGTGGTGGTCACCGGTGCCACGGGCACCCTGGGCCGGCTGGTCGCGCGGCATCTGGTGGAGGCGCACGGTGTGCGCCGGCTGGTGCTGCTGTCCCGTTCCGGCGGGAGCGTGGAGGTCGACGGCGCCGAGGTGCGCGCGGTGGCCTGTGACGTGGCCGACGCGGACGCGGTGGCGCAGGCCCTGCGGGGCGAGTCCGTGAGCGCGGTGGTCCACGCCGCCGGTGTGCTGGACGACGGGACGCTGGAGTCCCTGACCCCGGAGCGGCTCGACGCCGTCTTCCGGGCGAAGGTCGACGCGGCCCGCAACCTCTTCGCCGCGACCAGGGACCGGACGCTGTCGGCGTTCGTCCTCTACTCCTCCGCCGCCGGTCTGTTCGGCAACGCCGGCCAGGCCAACTACTCGGCCGCGAACGCGTTCCTGGATGCCTACGCCGCCGAGCTGCGGTCCCAGGGCGTCCCGGCGGTCTCGCTCGCCTGGGGCCTGTGGGACGCCGGCATGGGGGAGTCGCTCACCGACGCCGACCGTGAGCGGATGCGGCGCGGCGGCGTTCTGGCGCTGACCGCCGAGCAGGGCCTCGCCGCCTTCGACGCCGCCCTCACCGGCGGGCGTCCGCTCGTCGCTCCGCTGGTGATCGACACCACCGCACTGCGCAACGCGCCCTCCGTCCCGCCGCTCCTGCAGGGCCTCGCGCCGTCCAGGGCCCGCGCCCGGACGGCGAACGGGCTCGGACAGCGGCTCGCGGCGCTGCCCCGCGCCGAACGCGACCACGCCGTTCTCGGCCTGGTCCGGGCCCAGGTGGCCGAGGTGCTCGGACACTCCGCCGCCGACCAGGTGGCGGCCGGCCGGGCCTTCAACGAGCTGGGCTTCGACTCGCTCACCGCGGTCGACCTGCGCAACCGCCTGACCGCCGCGACCGGTCTGCGGCTGCCGTCGACGCTGGTCTTCGACTACCCGACGGTGGCGGCCCTGGCGGGCTTCGTGTCCGGGGAACTCGCCGGTCGCGACGCCCCCGCCACCCTGGCCGCCTCCACCTCCACCGCCGGAACCGACCTCGACGAGCCGATCGCGATCGTCGGGATGGCGTGCCGCTACCCCGGTGGTGTGGCCTCGCCGGAGGACCTGTGGGAGCTGGTCGCGGCGGGCCGGGACGGGATCGTGCCCTTCCCGGAGGACCGTGGCTGGGACGTGGAGAACCTCTACCACCCGGACCCGGACCACCCCGGCACGTCCTACACCCGGCACGGCGGATTCCTGTACGGCGCCGGGGACTTCGACCCGGAGGTGTTCGGGATCTCGCCGCGCGAGGCGCTCGCGATGGACCCGCAGCACCGGCTGCTGCTGGAGACCTCGTGGGAGGCCTTCGAGCGCGCCGGCGTCGACCCGCTCGGCCTGCGCGGCTCGCGCACGGGTGTGTTCGCGGGCGTGATGTACAACGACTACGGCCTGGTACTCGACCAGTCCACCGACAACGCCGAGGGCTTCCTCGGCACGAGCGGCAGCGTCGCCTCCGGCCGCGTGTCGTACACCTTCGGCCTGGAGGGGCCGGCGGTGACCGTCGACACGGCGTGTTCCTCGTCGTTGGTGGCGTTGCACCTGGCGGTGCAGGCGCTGCGCAGCGGGGAGTGTGAGCTGGCGCTGGCCGGTGGTGTGACGGTGATGGCGACTCCGGGGACGTTCGTCGGGTTCTCGCGGCAGCGGGGCCTGGCGGCCGACGGCCGGTGCAAGTCCTTCGCCGAGGGCGCGGACGGCACCGGTTGGGGCGAGGGCGTGGGCATGCTCCTGGTGGAGCGGCTGTCGGACGCGGAGCGGCTGGGTCACCCGGTCCTGGCGATCGTCCGGGGCAGTGCCGTCAACCAGGACGGCGCGTCGAACGGCCTCACGGCGCCGAACGGTCCCTCGCAGCAGCGGGTGATCCGTCAGGCGCTGGAGTCCGCGGGTCTCACCCCGCAGGACGTCGACGCCGTGGAGGCGCACGGCACCGGTACCTCGCTCGGCGACCCGATCGAGGCCCAGGCCCTGCTGGCGACCTACGGGCAGGGCCGTGACGGCGAGCCGCTGTGGCTCGGGTCGGTGAAGTCCAACCTCGGCCACACCCAGGCCGCGGCCGGTGTCGCGGGGATCATCAAGATGGTCCAGTCGATGAAGCACGGCGTCCTCCCCGGCACCCTGCACGTGGACGAGCCCTCCTCGCAGATCGACTGGTCCGCCGGTGCGGTGGAGCTGCTCACCGAGGCCCGCGACTGGCCGACGGCCGACCGGCCGCGCCGCGCCGCCGTCTCCTCCTTCGGCATCAGCGGCACCAACGCCCACGTCATCCTCGAAGCCGCACCGGCCGCCGCCCCGGCCACCGGGACCACCGCCGCCACGCCGGACGACGTACGACCGCTGCCGGTCACCCCGGTCGTCCTCGCGGCGGCCGACGAGGACGCCCTGCGCGTGCTGGCGGACCGCCTTGCCGAGCGCGGTGAGCTCCCGCTCGACCGGCTCGCGGCGGGCCTCGCCCGCCGGGCCGCCCTGCCGCAGCGCGCGGTGTTCCTCGCCGAGGACCGTGCGGGGCTGCAGGAGTCGCTGGGTGCGTTCACCGAGCGGGCCGTGACCGGAACGGCCGTCGAGGGCCGTCTGGCGGTGGTCTTCACCGGCCAGGGGTCCCAGCGCGTCGGCATGGGCCGCGAGTTGTACGACACCTTCCCGGTGTTCGCGGCCGCGTTCGACGAGGTGTGCGCGGCGCTGGACCTGCCGCTGCACGACGTCCTGGGGGACAAGGACCGGCTCGACCTGACCGGTTGGGCGCAGCCGGCGATCTTCGCGGTCGAGGTGGCGCTGCTGGCGCTGGTCCGCTCGTGGGGTGTGACGCCGGACGTGGTGGCCGGTCACTCGATCGGTGAGATCACCGCCGCCTACGCGGCCGGGGTGCTCACCCTGGCCGACGCGGCCACGCTGGTGGCGGCCCGCGGCCGGCTGATGCAGGAACTCCCCTCCGGCGGCGCGATGCTGGCCGTCGGCGCGTCCGAGGCGGAGGTGCGCGAGGCCTTCCCCGGCCTCGACCTCGCGGCCGTGAACGGGCCGGACGCCGTGGTGCTGTCCGGTCCCGAGCAGGACATCGCGGCCGCCGCCGAACTGTCGGCGGAACGCGGGTGGAAGACCAACCGCCTGCGGACCAGCCACGCCTTCCACTCCCGCCTGATGGAACCGATGCTGAAGGAGTTCCGCACGGTCGTGGAGACGCTCGCCTTCGCCGAGCCCGTCACCCCCGCCGTCTCGACCGTCACCGGCGCCCCCGTCGCCGAGGGCGAGTGGACCGACCCCGAGTACTGGGTCGACCAGGTCCGCCGCCCCGTCCGCTTCGCCGACGCCGTCACCGCCCTCGACGCCCGCCGGGTGCTGGAACTCGGCCCCGACGGCGTCCTCACCGGCCTCGTCGGCCACGTCGACCCCGACCTCGGCGCGGTCGCCGCGCTGCGCCGGGACCGGCCCGAGCCGCACACGCTGCTCCGGGCGGTCGCCGAGCTGTTCGTCCAGGGCCACCCGGTCGACTGGACCGCAGTGGTCGGCCGCCGGGCCTCCGGGGACCTGCCGACCTACCCGTTCCGGCACCGGCGGTTCTGGCCGCGCCCGCGCACCGGCTCCACCGGTGACGTCACCGGTCTCGGCCTGACCGGCACCGGCCACCCGATCCTCGGTGCGGCAGCGGAGGTCCCGGGATCCGACGTGGTGCTGTTCACCGGTTCGCTCTCGGAGGCCGCCCACCCGTGGGCGGTCGACCACACCGTCCACGGCCGCACGGTCGTGCCGGGCGCGGCGCTGGCCGAGATGGTCCTGGCGGCCGGCGCCCGGGTGGGCACCCCGGTGCTGGAGGAACTGCTGCTGAAGGCCCCGCTCGTGCTCCCCGGCCGGGAGACCGTGCAGGTCCGGGTCACGGTCGGCGCGCCGGACGACGCCGACAGCCGGCCGGTGGCGGTCCACTCCCGGACCGGGGCCGAGGCGCCCTGGACCGAGCACGCCGGCGGTCTGCTGTCCGATCGTGCCGGGGACGAGCCGGCCGCCGTCACCGTGCCGGCCGGGGCCGAGGAGATCGACCTCGCCGGGTTCTATCCGGCGATGGACGCCGCCGGGCTCGGGTACGGGCCGGTGTTCCAGGGCCTGCGCCGGGCGTGGCGGGCCGGGGACGAGGTGTTCGCCGAGGTCGAGGTCGCCGAACCGCCCGCGGGCTTCGCGCTCCACCCGGCGCTGCTGGACGGCGCGCTGCACGCCATCGCCGCCGGCGGGCTGATCACGGGGACCGACGTCCACCTGCCGTTCGCGTTCTCCGGTGTCCGGCTGGTGGCCGGCGGCGCGACCGCGCTGCTGGTCCGGCTGACCCCGGACGGGCCCGGCGGGGTGCGTCTGGCGATCGCGGACGGTGCCGGGCTGCCGGTGGCCGAGGTCGAACGGGTCGCGCTGCGGCCGGTCGCCGCGGCGCCGGCCGAGGACACGGCCGGGCTCTACACGGTGGAGTGGCGGCCCGCGCCCGTGGCGGTCACCGGCGGGGACACGACCGGCTGGCACCGCCTGCCGTTCGGCGAGCCGCTGCCGTCCCTGCCCGGGACCCCGGTCGTCGTGCTCGACGCCACCGCCTCGCCGGAGGCCGCCCCGGCCGCGGTCCGGCAGGCGCTCGAAACCGCGCTCGGCACGCTCCGGGCGTGGGTCGCCGACCCGGACGGGGCGGGCCACCTGGTGGTGCTGACCTCGGGCGCGGTCGCCACGAGCCCGGCCGACCCCGTGCCCGGGCTGGCGCATGCCGCGCTCTGGGGCCTGGTCCGTGCCGCCCAGACCGAGAACCCCGGCCGGATCACCCTGATCGACACCGACACCGACACCGACACCAGCACCACGACCGGCACCGGATCCGCGGGCCGTGCGCTCGCCGCCGGCATCGTCGAGGCCGGGCTCACGCAGGCGGCGGTCCGCGCCGGCGCCGTCCTGGTCCCGCGCCTGGCCGCGGCCCCGGCCGCACCGGCCCGGCCGGCCTCGCCCGGCGGCCCCGGCGACTCCGGTGACAGCGCGTCGCCCGCGCCCAGCCTCGGCGCCGGGACGGTCGTGCTCACCGGCGCCACCGGAGCGCTCGGCACCGCGCTGGCCCACCACTTGGTCGCCGCCCACGGGGTGAAGGACCTGCTGCTGGTCAGCCGGCGCGGCCCGGACGCACCCGGCGCCGCGGCCCTGGTGGACGAACTGTCCGCCGCCGGTGCCGCCGTCCGCCTGGAGGCCTGCGACCTGGCCGACCCGGCCGCCGTCCGGCGGCTGCTCGGCCCCGTCGAGGTCGGCGCGGTGCTGCACGCCGCCGGTACCACGGACGACGCGGTGCTCACCCGGCTGACGCCGGACCGGCTCGCGGCCGTCCTGGCCGCCAAGGTGGACGCGGCGGTCAACCTGCGCGCGGCCACCGCGGACCGGCCGCTCGCCGCGTTCGTGCTGTTCTCCTCCGTCGCCGGCCTGCTCGGCAACGCCGGCCAGGCGAACTACGCCGCGGCCAACACCTTCCTGGACGCCTACGCCGCGCGGCTGCGGACCGAGGGCGTCCCGGCCACCTCGCTGGCGTGGGGGCTGTGGGAGACCGGTCTCGGCGCCGCCCTGACCGACTCCCTCCGTGACCGGCTCCGCGGCGGCGGGATCGTGCCGCTGCCGACCGGTGCCGCGCTCGCCCTGTTCGACGCGGCCCTCCGCACGGACGCCGCCCTGCTCGCCCCGGTCGGGCTCGACCTGGGCGCGCTCCGCCCGGCGGCGGCCGCCGGACGGCTCCCGGAGCTGCTCACCGGCCTGGTGCCGGCGCCGGCCCGCACGGAGGTCCGGGCGGAGGCCCGTCCGGCCGTCGCCGCGGGTGGCCGGGACCGCGCGCTGACCAGGCAGCTGGCGGCGATGACCGCCGCCGAGCAGACCCGTACGCTGCTCGGGCTGGTCCGCACGCACGCCGTCGCCGTCCTCGGCCACACCGGCCCGGCCGGGATCGGGGACACCCGGGTCTTCGGCGAGCTGGGCTTCGACTCGCTCACCGCGGTCGAGTTCCGCAACCGCCTGGCCGCCGACACCGGTCTGCGGCTCGCGCCGACGCTGATCTTCGACCACCCGACGCCGCTGGCGCTGGCCGAGGCCCTGCGCGGCCGGCTCGCCCCCGCGGCGGTGGAGGGCGACGCGGCGCTCCTGGCCGAACTGGCCGGGCTGGAGGCGAGCCTGGCGGCGAGCACGCCGAGCGAGGCGATCCGGACCGCCGTCGGGCTCCGGCTGCGGGCGATGCTCGCCGACTGGGCGAGCAGCGACGGGCCGGCCGACGGCCCGTCGGACACCGCGGCCGACGCCGACATCGCCGAAGCCGACGACGACGAGCTGTTCAGCCTGCTCGACGACGAACTCGGCACGCACTGACCCACCCGCGCCACCCGCGCCACCCGCACGCACCGACCCTCCGCGCTACCGACCCTCCGCGCTACCGACCCTCCGCGCCACCGGCGCGAACCGACCCTCCCGAGCGACCGGCGCGAGCCGACCCCGGGCGATCGGCGCGAACTGACCCACCAAGCAAATGGAGTTGGCGAGACATGGACACCGAAGCGAAGCTCCGCGACTACCTCAAGCGGGCGACCGCCGACCTTCGTCAGGCCCGTCGCGACCTCGTCGACGTCCAGGAGAAGGCCGCCGAACCGATTGCGATCGTCGGGATGGCCTGCCGCTACCCCGGCGGAGTGCGCACGCCCGGACAGCTCTGGGACCTGCTCGACGCGGGCCGTGACGCGATCGCCGGCTTCCCGCAGGACCGCGGCTGGGCGGTGGAGGAGGGCGACTTCGCCCAGGAGGGCGGCTTCCTCGACGAGGCGGGCGCGTTCGACCCCGCCGTCTTCGGCATCTCCCCGCGCGAGGCGCTGGCCATGGACCCGCAGCAGCGGCTCCTGCTGGAGTGCGCGTGGGAGACCTTCGAGCGGGCCGGGCTCGACCCGCTCGGCGTCAAGGGGTCGCGCACCGGCGTCTTCGCCGGCGTCATGTACCACGACTACGCCGCCCAGCTCACCTCGCTCCCGGAGGGCGTCGAGGGCTACCTGGCCACCGGCACCTCCGGCAGCATCATCTCGGGCCGGGTCGCCTACACCTTCGGGCTGGAGGGCCCGGCGGTCACCATCGACACGGCCTGTTCCTCCTCGCTGGTCGCGCTGCACCTGGCCGTGCAGTCGCTGCGCCGGGGCGAGTGCGCGATGGCGCTCGCCGGCGGTGTCACCGTGATGGCGGGCCCGAGCACCTTCGTCGAGTTCGCCCGGCAGGGCGGGCTGGCCGCCGACGGCCGCTGCAAGCCGTTCGCGGCCGCCGCCGACGGCACCGGCTGGGCCGAGGGCGCGGGGCTGCTGCTGGTCGAGCGGCTGTCGGACGCGCAGCGCCTGGGCCACCCGGTGCTCGCCGTGGTCCGGGGCAGCGCGGTGAACCAGGACGGCGCCTCCAACGGGCTGACGGCGCCGAACGGCCCCTCCCAGCAGCGGGTGCTCCTCGACGCACTGGCCGACGCCCGCCTCACGCCGGCCCAGGTCGACGCGGTGGAGGCGCACGGCACCGGCACCCGGCTGGGCGACCCGATCGAGGCCCAGGCCCTGCTGGCCACCTACGGCCAGGACCGTGAGGGCGAGCCGCTGTGGCTGGGCTCGCTGAAGTCGAACCTCGGGCACACCCAGGCCGCGGCGGGCGTCGGCGGGATCATCAAGATGGTCGAGGCCATGCGCCGTGGTGTGCTGCCGAAGACGCTGCACGTCGACGCGCCGTCCCCGCACATCGACTGGACGTCCGGCGCGCTGGAGCTGCTCACCGAGGCCCGGCCCTGGCCGGCGCTGGACCGCCCCCGCCGGGCCGCGGTCTCCTCGTTCGGGTTCAGCGGCACCAACGCCCACGTCGTCCTCGAACAGGCTCCGGCCGCCGCCGAGGCACCGTCGGGCACCACGCCGCTCGTCCCGCTGCCGCTGGCCGGGGCCGACCTGGAGGGCCTGCGGGCGCAGGCCGCCGCGGTCCGCGAGCACCTGGGCGCCGGCGCCTCGCTTGCCGACGTGGGGGCGACCCTGACGAGCCGGGCGGGTCTGCCGGTCCGCGCGGTGGCGTGGGACGAGGAGGGCCTGGAGGCGGTCGCCGCCGGTCTCGGCCAGGTCGCCGGTTCGCCGCTGGGCAGCTCGGACGTGGTGTTCGTGTACCCGGGGCAGGGTGGTCAGTGGCTGGGCATGACGGTGGGTCTGCTGGATTCGCCGGCGTTCGCGGAGCGGTTGCGGGAGTGTGACGCGGCGCTGCTGCCGCTGACGGGCTTCTCGGTGGAGGCGGTGCTGCGCGGCTCCGAGGACTGGCTGGCGCGGGTGGAGGTCGTGCAGCCGGTGCTGTGGGCGGTGGGCGTGGCGCTGACCGCGTGGTGGGAGTCGTTCGGGGTGGTGCCCGCCGCGGTGGTGGGTCACTCGCAGGGCGAGGTCGTGGCCGCCGTGGTCTCGGGCGCGCTGTCGGTCGAGGACGGCGCTCGCGTCGTCGCCGCGCGGTCCGGGGCGCTGGTGGACCTCACCGGTGACGGCGGGATGCTGTCGGTGAACGCGCCGGTGGCGGACGTGGAGCGGTGGCTGGAGCCGTC
>NZ_JBWKAW010000057.1:0-25234 GCF_056437345.1 Kitasatospora sp. NPDC042419 | reverse complement strand
GATACCTGGCCGGACCGTCGCCAACCGTGACCACCAGCGGGGGACGGGGGCATGCTGTCCTCGGCAGCCGACCGGTGGCTGGTCGCGGTGCCGGCTGTCCCCTGCGACCGGAGCGCGGGGGGCTGCGGCCTCCGGCCCGGGCGGGGCGGGTGCGTCCGGACGCGGACTACCCGGGGGTGTCCCCGCGTTGAGCGGGAACTCCGGCCACCCGGTCGTGCTGAAGCGCTCTCAGGTCCGCGAACATGCCCTCGGTGGAGGCCAGTTCCTCGAACGTGCCCTCCTGGATCACCTCGCCGTGGTCGAGCACCACGATCCGGTGCGCCACCCTGGTGTTCTCCAGGTTGTGGGTGACCAGCACGGTGGCGCAGCCCTTGGCGACATCGGCGAGGCCGGTGAAGATGCGGTGCTCGGCACGGGGGTCCATCGCGCTGGTCGGCTCGTCGAGGACGAGCAGCGTTCCGTGGCGGGCTCGGTAGAACGCGGCTGCGGTGACCACCCGCTGCCACTGCCCCTCGCTGACCTCGGTCCCGCCCCAGAAGTCCTTCGCCAGCAGGGTGTCCAGCCCGGCGTCGGCCTCGGCGATGACCTCGTCGGCGCCGGTCGCGGCCGCGGCCTCCAGCACGGCACCGTCTCCCGCCTCCCGCCGCTGTCCGAGCGTGATGTTCTGCCGGATGGTGAGCGGCCAGTGCGAGAAGTCCTGCTGCACGAAAGCCGTCTGGCTCCAGAGCCGGTCCGGATCCATGTCGCGGGTGCTGACCCCGTCCCACGTCACCGTCCCGCCGTCGGGCAGGGTCAGCCCGCACAGCAGCTTCATCAGTGTCGACTTCGCCGCGCCGTTGACCCCGACGACCGCGACGATCTCGCCCCGCCGCACGGTGAAGTCCACGCCTCGCAGCGCCGGTCGCTCGGAGCCGGGGTAGGTGAAGGTGACGCCTCTGGCCTCGACCACCCTCGCGCCGACGGGCGGCGCGAGCGCGCCGCGGTCCAGGCGTTGCGCCCGGGCCGTGGCGATGAACGACTGCCAGTCACCGACGTACAGGCCGGTGCGGTGGACGGCCGCACTGTAGTTCGCGGCCGCGTGCAGGTCGGCGGCGGCAGATCGCAGCGCGATGACGGCGGTGCCGGCCGACGCCAGGGTGACGTGCCCGGTGGCCAGCAGCCAGGCCAGGCCGCCCCACACCAGGCAGGACCCCGCACCGGAGGCCGCGGCGCCGTAGAGGTTGAACATCGCGCCGCGCCCGGCGGCGGTGTCGGTGGCGTCGTTGACCTTCGCCGCGGCACGCCGGTGGAGGCCGAGCAGGAACGGGGCGATGGTGTTGGAGCGGATCTCGGCGGCCGAGCGGCGGTCGCACAGGTGCCAGCGCAGGATGTTCGCGGCGCGGGTGGCACCGAAGGTGGACATCATCGCCCGGTAGAAGGCGTTGGCGGCGGCCGTGCGCGCGAGTGCCTGGGGGGTGACGGCGAGGACGAGGAGGGGGAGCAGGACGGGGTGGATCGTGGCGATCACGATCCCGGCGGCGGTGAGGTTCGCGGTGTAGCCGATGACGTCCCGGGTCTGCGAGAGCAGGTCCCGGGTGGCGCCCGCGCCCCGGTCGGCCGCGTCCCAGGCGGTCTGGAACGCCGGGTTGTCGTACGCGGTGAGTTCGGCTCGGGTCGCGGCGTCGATCAGCTCCAGTTCGGCGGTCCGGGAGATCTTGGGGCCGATCCGGTCGGCGACCCACTCGCTGACGATGCGCAGCAGGGCAGCCGTCGCGGACATCGCGGCGAGGAACGCGACGGCGGGAAGCGAGCGGCTGAGGCGGTCGGTGATCGGACCACCGTCGGCGATGAGGTGGGTGATCATGCCGGTGGTGGCGAGCAGGCCGAACGCGGAGGCGGTCGCCGAGGCGGCCGCGCACACCAGGAGGGTGATCAGCGCCGGCCGGTCGGCCTGCCGGCCCAGGCGCAGGGCGAGCGCGAGGAGGCGGGGGAGGGCACGGGCGGTGGCGCGCAAGGTGGTCTTTGTGCCGTTGATGATCTCGGCGTCGCTGCCCGGGGGCTGCCATTCGAGCATCGCCTCGTCGTCGAGGTCGTCGGTCCCGGTCGGAGCGGGGGCGGCGGTGGGGGTGGGGGCGGGGGTGTTCAAGCGGTGGCCTCCCTGGTGAGCGGTCGCCCGGCGAGGTGCTGCAGGTGCCGCGTGAAGGCCGCTTCGGGGTCGCCGCCGGTGCGGGCGATGAGGATCAGGGCGGTCACCGCGGCGTCGCAGGCCTCGGCGTGGACCTGCTGCAGCGTGTGGGAGCGACCTTTGCGGGGGTTCATCCCGAGTAGGCCGATGACGGCTTCGGCGACCTCGCCGCTCTCCTCCGCCAGCTTCAGGGCCTGCCCCAGCATCACCTGCTCCCGAGGTACGTCGGAGAGTGAACTCAATTGTTCTGCAAGGAACTTGATGGTATTCCAGGGATTGTCCATGGCGCTGAATCCTGCCCTTGTTCGAATGGCCTGTTCAACCCCGGCGGTTCCGGGCGAGCCCGGGCCGAACAGCCCGAATTCGATTCCCGCCGACACCGGGGTTCGCGAGCCGGAGCCCGGCGGGCCAGCGTGCGAAGCCTTGGCCACGGAGCAGCTGAGGCGGCCTCGATGTCCGGCTACCGGGTCCCGCCGAGCCGGGACGGGACGGGAAGGGCCGGCAAGGGTGGTGGCCCTGTGTCGCCCCATCGTGAGCTGGTCGGTCAGACCGATGCGCAGCCCTCGGCCGTGGCCAGGGGTAGTGGGGATGAGCGGGCTCAGGCCCTCCAGCCGGAGTTTTTCCTGGAAGGCCGCCGCCGCGCCGCCGCTGTTGATTCGCTGGGTGGTCTCGGAGCACCTGACCTGCGGCCTTGGCCCCGGGACGAGCCTGACCAGCCCCAAAACGTCGACCAGGACGCGGTGTTCCAACCGGCAGGTCCATGATGGAATTTCCTCGGCAGCGCCTGGAACAGGCGGCGGCCCGCACGCTGCCCAGGCCCGTTCTGGCGAGTCGCTCCACAGCCGCGCGGATCTTGTCGTCGGTCGTCGCCCCGCCACTGACGGGTGCGCGGGTCGGCGCGGCTGCGGGATTCCGCTGGGCGGGAAGCGTACGGCTGCTTTCCCGCGGTGCGGGTTCCTGGTGCTGCTGGCGCCATGCCGTCACGCGGGATGAGGCGGTGACGGCTAGCGTCCTCGACGAAGGAAATGCTTCGGGCCCCGGTCCAGCGGAATGGATCTGCTGGGCGGGGCCGGTCGACTGCTGATCCGTTACGAGGAGGGGTCGTCTGTCGTGGACTGGCTTCATTTTCGGATGGCCGAGTTCACCACGCAGGAGTTCGTCCGCGGGGCGGAGCGTGCGCGGCTGGCCGCGGAGGCGCGACGGGGACGCCATCGTCAGCGGCTTCTGATCCGGTCCTGGCGCGGCCACCGGAGTCCGGCCGAGGGCACCCCGCGCACTGTCTAGTCCGCTTCGCACAGCCTCGTCGTCTGCCGCCTCGCCAAATGCGCTGGGCAGAACATTCGAGGGCTGCGAAAGATTCGGCCCCCGGGTCGTCCGACACCGACCAGGCCGTTGAGTTGCGCCGAGTTTGCCGAGCCGGTAAACCGGAGTGCCAACATGGTTACTGTGGACCCATGGCATTATCGTCTCGTCTTCACCGTTTCAGCCAGCGGCACCCCTGGAGCCATAACGACCACTACGGCCCGTGGGTCGCCAGTCAGGTTGCCGAGGCCGGGGCCCGCGATGTCCTTGATGTTGGATGCGGTACGGGCAATCTCGCCGCGCTTCTGCGCCGCCAGGTCCCCAGCGTCACGGGGCTCGAACCCGACCCCCGGACGGCCCGTGTCGCAGCAGAACGCTTCGCCGACGACTCAGCGGTCACCATTGTGGAATCGGGCTTTGCGGAACGAAACCCGGAAAGCCGCTTCGACGCCATCACACTGGTGGCGGTCCTGCATCACCTACCGCTGGCCCCCACTCTGAGGGAGCTGCGGGAGTGCCTCCGTCCAGGTGGGCGCCTCGTCATTGTCGGCTGCTATCGGGAGGCCGGGCCTGTCGACATGCTCGCCTCACTGCCGGCCATGCTGGCGAATCCGGTGATGGGAGTGGTCAAACATCCGACCCGCGCCCAGACGCTGCCCTCACACATGACCGCACCCACCGCGGCTCCGCTGGAAACTCTCAGCGACATTCGGGCCGCGGCCTCGGCGGAGTTGCCCAACGCCCGGCTCAGGCGCCGCCTGTTCTGGCGGTATAGCCTGGTCTACGACGCCCCCGCAGAGGTGCTGGGCAGTTCTCCGGCATAGGCCTGGTGCTTCAGGCCGAACGACTACCGGACCTCCACGATCCACAGCCGCTCCACGCCCGCGAACGGGCGTGGAGCGGCCTAGTGTCCTGCGCCTGGAATTCGTTCAAGATATGAGGCGAGTCGTTCGAGGATTTCGTCGGCGGTCTTGGTCCAGGTGAACGGGTGGGGATTCTCGTTCCAGGTCTTGATCCAGGCCCTGATGTCCTTCTCCAGGGCCTGGACGGACTTGTGGACGCCGCGTCGTAGTTGCTTGTCCGTCAGCAGTGCGAACCACCGTTCGACCTGGTTGAGCCAGGATGAGCTGGTCGGGGTGAAGTGCAGGTGGAACCGGGGGTGGCCGGCCAGCCACTTTTGGATCGCCGCGGTCTTGTGGGTGGCGTAGTTGTCACAGATCAGGTGCACGTCCAGGTCGGCGGGCACTTCCTTGTCGAGCTTGGCGAGGAACTTCTTGAACTCGGCCGCGCGGTGGCGGCGGTGGAGGGAGCCGATGACCTCGCCGCCGGCCACGTCGAGGGCGGCGAACAGGGTGGTGACGCCGTTGCGCAGGTAGTCGTGGGTGCGGCGCTCGGGCATGCCCGGCATCATCGGCAGTACCGGGGCGGAGCGGTCGAGCGCCTGGATCTGGGACTTCTCGTCGACGCACAGGACCAGAGCGCGCTCCGGCGGGTCCAGATAGAGCCCGACCACGTCGCGGACCTTGTCGATGAACTGCGGGTCCTTCGACAGCTTGAAGGTGTCGACCAGGTGCGGCTTGAGGCCGAAGGCCTGCCAGACGCGGCCTACCGTGGACTTCGACAGTCCCGTCTCGGCGGCCATCGACGCCCGCGACCAGTGGGTGGCGTCCTTGGGGGTCCGCTCCAGAGTGGCGACGACGATCTCCTCGATCCGCTCGTCGCTGATCTTCCGTGGAGCGCCGGGGCGTTGCTCGTCCGCGAGCCCCTCAAGCCGGCGCTCCAGGAAACGCCGTCGCCACTTGCCGACCGTCTGCGGCCAGATGCCGAGCTCGGCGGCGACCTCCTGGTTCGTCTTCCCCTCCGCGCAGCCGAGCACGATCCGACACCGCAGAGCCAGCGCCTGCGACGACTTCGCCCGCCGCGACCAGCGGACCAGCGTCTCCCGCTCGTCGTCGGTCAAGGTCAACTCGGCCATCGGCCGACCCATACGCGCCATGCACGCAGGCTACAGATATGAAGCGAATTCCTGGCGCAGGACACTAGTGGCGGTGCTGTCGGGCGCCCGCGGAACGGGGCCAACTCCGAGATGGCACGGCCGGCCAGGCTTCGGCGCCGCCGTCTATCGCACCGCAGTCACGGGTATGGGGGCCGGACCGGGGCGCGGCCCTCACGGGCAGGCGGGACCGCTGCGGATACGGGCGGGAGGGGCATGTCCCGTAGGGCGCGGACGGGTGAGGCCAGCAGCAGGACGACCGGCACGACCTGGAGTACCGCGCCGATGGTGAGGGTCGTCCGTACGTCGAGGAGGAGGGCCAGGGTGCCGGCGGCCGCGGCGGCGAGCGGGCGGGCGCCGGCCGTCACCGTGGTGCTCGCGGCCTGCATCCGGCCCTGGAAGCGCGGGTCGCACAGCGCCTGCCGCAGCGACCGCTGGCTGGTGCCGGACGCCGTGGCCCAGAACAACTGCACGGCGAGCGCCGTGGCCATGGCGATCTGCCAGCCGGGTCCGGGCCCGGCGAGGAGCAGGGGCACCTGGGCGATGGGGCTGACCGCGAATCCGGTGATGATGGTCGGGCCGATGCCGATCCGGTCGGCGATCCTCGGGGCGAGGAGCGCGCCGGCCAGGCTCCCGGCACCGCCGACTCCCATGATCACGCCGAATGCGGTCGGGGAGGTACCGAGAGCGGTCAGCAGGTAGTACGCCCGGTACGTGTTCATGACCGCCAGGCCGAAGCTCAGTGTGGCCAGGGCCGCGATCACCGTGCGGATCGTGGGCTGCGCGAGGACGTAGCGCACCCCTTCGGCGATGTCCCGCGCAAGGCCGCGTCGCTCCGTGGGCAGCCCGGCGGCCCGTTCGGGGGCGCGGATTCGCAAGAGGAACAGCGCGGAGAGGAGGAAGGACACGGCGTCGGCGATGACCGACCGGGCGGGGCCGACGGCAGCCACCAGCGCGGCGCCGGCGTTGCTGCCGGCGCTGTCGGCAACCGACGACGCGGCGCCGAGCCTGGAGTTGGCGTTCTGCAGCCGGCGTGGTTCGACGAGGGCCGGCAACAGGCTGATCGCCGCCGCGTCGTGCACCGTCCTGGTCATGCCGAGGACGATCGTGACCGCGAACAGGTGGCCGATGGTGAGCACGCCCGTGAGCTCGGCGGCCGGGACGGTTACCAGGGCGGTGGCCGCGGCGAGGTCCGAGGCGATGAGCTGGGGCCGCTTTGCACGGCGGTCCGACACGGCGCCGGCCCACAGCGCGAGCGTGCTCGGGAGCTGGCCGAGGAAGGCCAGGACGGCGACCTGGGCGGTGCTCGCGTGGAGTTCCAGCACGGCGAGAGTGGGGAGCGCGACGGAACTCACCGCTGATCCGGACAGGCTCGTGGCCTCGCTGCCCAGGAGATACCGGAAGGGCCGGCTCGCCCACGCTGTGGTCCGGGGCGTCCGTGCGGCCGTCCTCACCCGGCGCCACCACCGGACGTCCGGTTCGAGACGACGACGTCGGGGCACGGGACGTGGGCCGGACGCCGGGGCAGCGGCCGGCCGTCGAAGAGGTCGACTTCCGGCTCCGCTGGGGTCGGCCGGGGCGGGGAAGACGCTCTGGGGGCCGCGCGGTGATGGTTACGTCGGCCGGGAACGCCTCCGAGGGCTGGGGAGCGGGGCGCTGCCTGCCGGGAGTACTGGACCCTGGTCATGACGCTGTCCTTGTGATCGGCGCGTCTGTCTCGGAGGGGTGGTGGGTGACATCGGATCCGGGCCACTGGAAGACCAGGCGGCTCGACCTCTTGGTCAGGACGTCGCCGACGGGGAGGTCGTCGTCGGACGTGGTGGCGGGGTGGATCGTCAGCCGGGGGTAGCCACGGCCCCGTGCGTGGCGGTCCCATGCGCGGACGGTGTCGGCGAGCCGCTCGGCGAGGTCGGGGCCCAGGGGGCCGAAGGCGTGGGCGACGAACTCTGCCCCGTCCTCGGCGGCGGGGGTGTGGGTGAGGTAGGCCAGTGAGGCGGCGCCGAGCAGGGCGGCCGCGTCGGCCCCGCGCGGAACGGCGGCGATCCCGGTGTCGCGCTCGCGGTCGAGTGCGAGACGGCAGAACCCGGGCAGGCGGGTCGCGAGGTAGAGCTGCAGCGTCTCGAACGACTCACCGCGCGCGACCCGCACTCCGGTCGACGCCTCGTGCCGCGCCCCGCGCAGCGCCTCGTCGAGCCCTTGGGCGTCGCCGAAGGGGCCGTCCTCGAAGCGCAGCTGCAACTCGCCGTCGGCGAGGTCGACGGCCGGGGTGGCGCGGCCCATCGACCCGAGGTCGCGGACGAACCCGCAGTAGGTCCAGTCCCGTGCGAGCAGCACGTCGCCGCGCCGCTGGAGGGCGACGGCGCGGGTGTAGCCCTGGACCTCCAGCGGGACCACCAAGTAGCCGCCCTCGGCGAGTTGCTCGCGCCAAGCCGGGGCGATGTCCCAGACGTCGTGGGTGACCACGATGGCGTCGAAGCCGCCGCGCGGCACGTGCCGGCCGGGCGCACCCAGCGCCCCGTCACCCTGGACGGCCAGGACCCGGCCGCTGCCCGCCTCCGCGGTGAGCCGACGGGTGCGGTGCACGACATACGGGTCGATGTCCACGGTGACCACGTGCCCGGTCACCCCGACGGCGTGCGCGATCAGCTCGGCGTTGTACCCGCCCGAGCCCACCTCCAGGACGGCTGCGCCCGGGCGCAGCCGCAGCTTCTCGACCATGTCGGCCTGGAGCCAGGCCGCGGACACCGAGCTGGTGGCCCGCCCGGTGTCGTCCCGGCGGGTGACGACGGCCAGGTCGTCGTCGTAGGCGGTGGCCAGGGCCTTCTCCGGGGCGTAGCGGTGGCGCGGGACGTCGTGCAGCGCGGCGCGGACATGGGGGGAGGGGGCCCAGCCGCCGGCGATGACGGCGTCGGCCATCCGGCGTCGGCGGCGGGCGGCCTCGGTGCTCTCGCCGGGTACGGGCGGCCGGTCGGCGGCGTGCGGGTAGGAGCGGACCTCGGGGAGACCGGGGATGACGCCGGGCCAGACGGCGTTCAGGGCGTGCGCGGCCGGCGCGAAGACAGCACCGAGGTAGCCGAGGGCGTGCGGGTCGTGCCACTCCCAGCGGAGGAACAGGTCCGGTTCCGGATCGGTGAGGACGCCGGTCCACCGGGCGATGCGCACGACGGCCGTCAGGCGCGGGACATCCTGGACGGCGTCGGTGAGCATCGTCACCACGGAGGCGTCTGCGGGGGTGGCGTTCAGGCCGGTCTCCTCGGCGAGTTCGCGCACCGCCGTCTCCTCGAACGCCTCCGCACCGATCGGCTTCCCGCCCGGCAGCTCCCACATGCCCCGGTGGGAGTATCCGAGCAGGACCCGTCCCGCCCGGTCGGTGACGACCGCGAGAGCCGCCGTCGCGGCAGGGCCCGAAAGCGGGCACCGGCGCTCGACCGCGGCGGTACCGGCATGGCAGGGACCGCGCAGGACGAGAACGGCCAGACCATCCGCGTCGAGGCGCTGCGCCGTCTCCCAACCGGCCGCCAGCAGGGCGAGTTCGTCCTCGTCCAGGGCGATGCCCCGCCGCTCGGCAGGGGTGCCCTCGGCCGTCGGCGTGATCACCACCACCGCACCACCGGGACGCAGCCGCTCCCCGAGCGCGTGCAGGACCCGGGTGCGGTCGTGGACGAACGCAACGGCCAGCCGCAGCGTGACCAGGTCGTAGCCGTCGTCGTCCAGTTCGGCGGGGTCGTCGTGCTCGACGTCCAGGCGCAGCCATCGCACCGCCGTTGTATCACCGTGCTCGGTGCGGGCCCGCACCAGCGCGGAGGCGGCGAGGTCGAGCGCGTCGACGGTGTAGCCGGTCGTGGCGAGGTGGGCGGCCAGCTCGCCGGTGCCGCACCCCACCTCCAGCGCCCGCCCGCCTCCCTCGGGCGCGGGGGCGTGCTCGGCGAGCAGTGCCCGCTCCGTGTCACCGAGCGGCCGGAACCCCTGGCCGGCGGCGTAGTGCTGCTCCCACTGCCCGTGCGGAACGCTTCCCACGATGCTCCTCGTCTCGTCCGGTCGGTGGTGGTCAGGGTCGGTGGGTGGCGCGCAGGCGGGCGAGGGTGCGCCTGCCGCGTTCGACGAGCTCGGGGTCGCGGTTGGCCGCGCCGTACTGGATCCCGGAGACCGCGTCCAGCACGCAGTGGACGGCCAGGTGCTCCTGCTCGGTGTCGGTGAGGTGTCAGCAGCTCGAACTCAGCGGCGCGGATGCCGGCCTCCTCCGCCAGTTCCCGGCGCGCGGCCGCCGGCGGGTCCTCGCCGGGCTCGCATCCGCCACCGGGACACATCAGCAGCCGCTGACCGCATACGTAGACGCTCTCCTCCACCAGGGCGATCCGGCCCCGGTCGTCGAGGGCCACGACGCGTACCCCGTCGACGGACTCGGTGTACTCGTACGTCCCCGTGCTCCGGTCGGTGCGCCGGACCGCGTCCCGGCGCACCGTCACCCGGAGTCCCGTGTACTCGACGGTCGACGAGACCGTGGTCCAGCCGTCGATCATGCCGACTTCTCCGTCCGGGGGTGTTGCGCCGGCAGGGGCCCTGCGGTTGCCCGGAGGGCGGGGTGAGCAGGGAGCTGTGACTCGATCCGCGCGACTGCCCCGTGGAGGACTGCGGGTTCCTGCCCGGTGCCGGCGTTCGGGGTCAGCCGCGTCGGCTGGGGTGTGTCGCGGACCGCTGCGGCGGCCTTGGGCAGGCCGGGCCGGAAGGTTCGGCAGTCGCTCGCGGCGCCAGGCAAGAGGGGCATATTCGGGGCTCCGGGTCTGTTCGGGGCAGGGGCCTGCCGGGCCTCGCGGTGGTCTTCGCGAGCTGGTGGAGCTTCCCCTGGCTTCTGCCGGTGGAAGCGGTCCTGGTGAGGACGTACATGACGTGGACGGGAGTGTCGGTGGGGGTGGTGGGCTCGGTGGCGAAGGCGAGGTGTCGCCGACGTGGAACTCGGTGCGTTCGAGGCGGAGGGCGCTGAGCTGGACGGGGACGTCGGCGGTATAGCCGAGGAGAGCGGAGGCGGGCGCCCATCCCTGTGTGAGTTGGGACTTCAGGGCCTGGTGCGCGATGAAGCCGAGTCTCGTCTGGGTGCTCGCGCAGGAAGTAGCGGACGGCATCCTCGGCGGAGAGGTACCGGGCGAAGACGCGCAGCACCCCGAGGGCCTGGTCCAGATGGGTGGGGGAGCCATGGTGCGCGGCGACGTAGGCGGAGTGCGGTGAGTAGGTGTGCAGGCCGAAGTCGTTGGTCAGGCCCGCAGCCTCGGGAGTGGTCGGCAGGGAGCGGACCAGCGCGGTGAGGGCCTCGGGGCCGGTGACCGGAAGGTGGTCGTGCAGTCCTTGGACGGTGCGGGCGAGCCGTGCCTTGAGTGCGAGACGCGGAAGGTCCGCGTTCACGTCGGCGGTGAACACCCGGGCGTCGAACGCGGGAAGGACGGCCTGGACCTGGCGCCCGATCACAGCGATCCGCTCGAAGTTCAACGCCCCTTTCTTCAAAGGCACTTGGTCACTCATCGGAGACACCCTAGTGTCCGGTGGGCGCCGCGCCCGGCCGCCGGGCGGAAATTCCCCCATCGGGGGGACGGGGCGGCGTGTCGGCTTGGTTCGTCAGGCGGATCCTGACCGGCCAAACCCCACGGGTCCGAGCTTCCTCAGGTCGTCGTCGCTGCTCCACTGCGTGGCGGCGCGTGGAGGATACACGGATCTGCACCGCAACGGATGTACGGAGAAGGGAAGTTGGCCGATGCGCCGACCATGGCGCTGGTGGTGCGGCGATGGGCGCGTTGGTGCGCGCGCAGGCTCAGGCCGACTTGTGCAGTGCGGGGCATTCTCCTCCATCGAGGAGGTGGACGCCGCGTTCGCCGCCTGGGCGCCCGTCCGGCGCGCCCAGATCCACAAGGGCAAGCTAAATCACCGGTGTTGGCCCTATGAGTTCTTCGCCGCCCGGGCCCGATGAGCCGCGACCGTCGTCCGACTCGCGCACGCATTGGAGCAGAATCGGCGCGTCCGGTTCCGAGACTGGTCCACGAAGTAGTTTCCGCACCCGGCCGCGGCGCACCGTCCCAGCGTCACCGCCGGATCCCCGGCGGCGACCAGGGCGAGTTTGGCGGCGATCAGCTGGCCGACCCAGCGCTTGGCCGGGGTGCCGTTGCGGCTGAAGTGGACGTGCCAGCCGCCGAGGCCGTCGTGGTCGGACAGGTGCATTTCCGGCGGATAGTCGCGCAGCAGGCGGTGCACGGCTTCGGGGGCGACGTCGTCGACCGACTGCGCCAGGGCCGTGCGCACGAGGTCCGGCAGCTCGCCGTAGTCGCCGCCCGGCGGCGGAGTGACCTCGTGCTCCGCGAAGAACGCGGCGACCAGTTCGCCGTGCTGGTCGAGGGTCCCGGTATTGGCCAGCTCGACGGCCAACCGCGCCACGTTCCCAATGTAGTCACCGTATTGCACTTGACCGCCTACATCGCCACTTCTTACTGTAGGTGCCATGCTATCAAATGACACCTACGTGGCCCGCCGCCTGCATCTGCTCGGAGAGTGGGACGCCGCGCTCGCCGTCCTGGGCCCGGAGGCCGAGCCCGAGCTGCGCGCGGAGATCGCCGTCGACCGCTGGTTCTTCCAGATCAAGGGTCACGAAGAGGCCGAGAAGGCGGTCGCGGCGCTCGATCCCGCATCGCCGACCGCGCACCTGCTCACGGCGCGACTGGCCTACAGCCGCCTGCTGTTCCAGCGCGCCCCCCGCGCCGACGACCGCGCCGTGGCCGAGGCCGGTTACCGCGCGGCGGTTGAGAGCGGCGACGAGAAGCTGCGCGCTTGGGCCGAGTACCACTGGGCCGTCCTGCTGGACAACATCGACGAGGACCCGGCCGGCGCCCTCCCGCGCTACGAGGCAGCTCTCGAGATCGCGACGAAGTCCGGCGACGGCTACTTCGAGTCCTACATCATCCGGCACCTCGCACCGCACAAGGAGCCCGCCGAGCGGATCGCGATGCTGCGCCGCTCACTGCACCTGCGCGCCGCGCTCGGCGCCCGGCCCCAGACGGTCGCCGCGCAGGCCCTCCTCGCCGAGAACCTCCCCGAAAACGACCCCGAGCGCGCCGGGCTCATGCAGACGTTCCGCCCAGCCGCGGAAGAACTGCACATCGGCTGGCTCCTGTCCGAGGACTGATCCGCCCAGCGCCCCGGACCGAGCAGAGTGCGGCGGGGCCGGCAACCCAGGCCTCGACCGCATCCCCCGCCCCGAGACAGAGTGATGCGGGCGTCCCGGACATCTGCGGTCACCGTTGACCTGCGCAGCAGTGGTGTGATCCGGTCCCATGGACCGTCCTCGATCTCTCACGGCCTTCGCGTGCTCGCCTTCGTCGGCTCGGTCGTCGCCGCCTCCGGGAACATCAAAGAACCTGGTATGCCTGTGACTGAGCCCGGATCCACCGAGCTGATTCCGGGCCGAGCGTGTCGGCGGTCTTGTCGGGGTGAGCGGCTGGAGTCGTGGGGTGTCCACTGGTCTGCCCAGCTCTTCCACGTCTGCTCCGGTCGGGCCTTGGCGGGCCGGGTGGTCGGTCGGTGGTCAGCCCGGTGGTGCGTGGGCGGCGTCGAACAGGTCGGTGAACGCGTGCTGCCGGGGCCGGCGGTCGGGCAGATGGAGCGTCAGCCTGCGGGCCGAACGGGCGGTGCGGGCAGGAACGTTGACCAGGTGGGCTCGCAGGGCCGTGGTGGTCGCCTTGGTGTGGAAGACGCCGACGAGGCTGCCGGCGGCGCGCAGCAGGTTGAATGCGATCGCCCACAGGGTCGGCCACGCGTTGTTCGCGCTGTTCGCCTGGAAGCTGCCGGAGGGCAGGCGGGCCAGGAGCTGTTCGAGGTTCGGATCATGCGGTTGTGGTGAGGTGCTTGAGCCACATGATCGATCCTCGGAGGTGGAGTCCTGCTTCGTGGCTCGTCGGGGACTTGTCGTAGCGGGTGGTCAGGCCGCGCCCTGAAGAGATCCGAACCTCAAACAGCCCGTAGCCGGCAGGGAGTACGGCTCGGGCTCGTTCCGCGACTGGGTCGCCACGAGCACCGCGCTGCTCGGCGTGAGTTCCGTCATCGCGGAGTCGTACGAGCGCATTCACCGCTCGAACCTGATCGGCATGGGCGTGCTGCCGCTGCAGTTCCCGGCCGGCCCGACCGCCGAGTCGCTGGGCCTGACCGGCGAGGAGACCTTCTCCTTCACCGGTGTCACCGAGCCGACCGAGGGCCGCGCCCTGAAGACCGTCAAGGTCTTCGCGGGCTCGGTCGAGTTCGACGCGGTGGTCCGCATCGACACCCCCGGTGAGGCGGACTACTACCGCAACGGCGGAATTCTGCAGTATGTGCGGCGCGGCCTGATCGGCTGACGATCCACCAGTTCCCAAGAGGGTCGGGCTACTTCGTGTGATCCGGCCCTCTTGTGCGCGCCCCCGGCATGGACTAGATCTTCTCTCACGATTGGTACAGACCATCTGACCCCACTCAGACAAGGCCACCAGTATGTTCAGACGCACCTCCGCGTTCCTGGCGACGGCGCTGCTCGCCTCGCTCGTCGCGGTCCCCGTGACCGCTCACGCCGATGACGACGACAGCCGCCGGCTGCCCGGCCACCGGGTGGCCTACTTCACCGCGTGGAGCGCCTACAGCGGCTTCTCCGCCAAGAAGGTCCAGGACTCGGGCCAGGCGGCGAAGCTGACCGTGATCAACTACGCCTTCGGCAACATCTCCCCCGAGGGCACCTGCTTCGAGGACAACCTGGCCGACCAGGCCGACGCCTGGGCCGACTACCAGCGCCCGATCGACGCGGCCGACTCGGTGGACGGCGTCGCCGACACCGAGGAGCAGCCACTGAAGGGCAGCTTCAACCAGCTGCGGAAGCTGAAGGCGAAGAACCCCCACCTGAAGGCCCTCATCTCGATCGGCGGCTGGGGCTGGTCCAAGTACTTCTCGGACGTGGCCGCCACCGACGCCGCCCGCAAGAAGTTCGTGGCCTCCTGCGTCGACCTCTACATCAAGGGCAACCTGCCGCAGCTGGGCTCGCCGGAGGGCGGCCCGGGCAGCGGCGCGGGCGTCTTCGACGGCATCGACCTCGACTGGGAGCACCCGGGCGGCGACGGCCTGCCGGACAACGCGGTGCGCCCCGAGGACGGCCGCAACTTCACCCTGCTGCTGGCCGAGTTCCGGCGGCAGCTGGACGCGCTGGGCAACGGCGGGCGCGGGCGTCACCTGCTGACGGCGGCCGTCGCCGCCAACACCGACGTCGCGGACCGGCTGGAGCTGAAGAAGGTCGCCCGCCAGGTGGACTACCTCAACCTGATGACCTACACCATGCACGGCTCCTGGGAGCCGCAGGGCCCGACCAACCACCAGGCGAACCTCTACACCGACCCGGCCGACCCCTCCGGCATCGGCGACAGCTACAGCGCGGACCGGGTGGTGCGGCACTACCTGGCCGGCGGCCTGCCGGCCCGCAAGGCGGTGCTCGGGGTGCCGTCCTGGGGCTACGGCTGGACGGGAGTGCCCGCCGGGGCGAAGAACGGCCTCTACCAGCCCGCCACCGGCATGTCCCCGCGCGGCGGCCAGCTGCCCTACAAGGCCATCAAGGACCTGCCGGGCGCCGTGCACACCGACCGCGAGCACGGCGCGGCCTGGAAGTACGACGGCACCGAGTTCTGGACGTACGACAACCCGGTCACCGCCGCCCAGAAGGCCCGATACACCCGGCGGAACGGTCTCGGCGGCGTGATGGTCTGGTCCCTGGACGGGGACGACGCCCAGGGCTCGCTGATCGCCGCGCTGGACCGCGGTCTGCGGCGCTGACCTGTGGTTATGACCCGGCGGCGGGCGGGGCGACCCGGCCGCCGCCGGGTGCGGCGGGCTTCTCCCGTGGTCGGCTGAGGTCCGCAGCGAGCGGTCTGGCGAGGCGGTGCTGGGTGTGGGCGGATCACCAGCCATGTCCAGCGGTCACCCGCTTCGGGTGCGCGGATCGTCGGGCGGGTCCAGTCGAGGGCTTACTTGAACAGCCGGAACGCGTATTCGAGATCGAAGCGGCGGAGGAAGGCCTGCCAGCGATGGTCGATGTCCCGGGCGGTGGCGCCGGTACGGGAGGACCACAGCCGGAACGGGCTCGGGCGCGCGGTCACCGGGCAGGTGGTCGACCTGCAGCCGCATCAGCGTCCCCTCGATCACGGGGAGGTCGCCGTCGTGGTCGATCCAGCAGGTCAGGTGGGCGAGGCGGGGTGCAGGCGGTCCCGGCTGCTGGCCTTGGCGGTGCCGCAGTGAGTGGTCTCGGTGGTCGTGGCGTGCCGAGGGTCGGGCCAGGTGATCGGCTTGTTCAGCGTGAACTCGGGACCGTGCTTGGACGGGCGGCCGTTGGTCTCCGGCTTCCTGGGCGGCTTCGGTGGCCGCAGTACCCGGTCCGACCGGATCCGGCCGAGGAGTTCCACGGGCAGGTCGGCCAGGACCGGTGGCCGGCACGCCGACAAAGACGAGGCGGGGGAAGAAGATCGTCGGCAGGAAGCGAAGCATCGTCACCGACACCCTCGGACTCCTCCTCGCCGCGCTGGTCACCGCGGCGAGCGTGCAGGACTCCGCCGCCGGAACCCGGCTGCTGGACCAGGTGGCCGCCGAGCACCCCGGCATCCGCAAGGTGTGGGTCGACGGCGGCTACCGCCAGCACCTCGTCGAGCATGCCGCCACCCTGGGCATCGACATGGAAGTCACCGCCCGCCCTGGAACCAGGGGCTTCACCCCTATCCCGGAACGGTGGGCGGTCGAGCGGACCTACGACTGGCTCATGCTCCACCGCCGCCTGACCCGCGACTACGAAACCCTTCCCACACGCTCCGAAGCCGCGATCCACATCGCCATGACCGACCTCATGACCCGCCGCCTGACCGGCGGGAACACCATCTCCTGGCGCGACCCGAAGAAGCCCACCAAACACTCCATCCCGGGATGAAACATCGGACGAAAGTGACCTCTGAGACCCCGGCCCCGGCGTGGTGGTACTGGGTTCACCATGGATGCGGATACAAGATCCATGGCAGGCCCGTCTTGAGGTGCTCTAACGTCGAGCCATGACGATTCCACTCTGGTTGAGGCGCCTGGCACGGAGGGCGCGGCGTGACACCGGCTTCCTGGCCACGGGCGTCCCGGTGCACCTGGCGCTGGTGCCCGTGTGGGCGTGGGGCGCGGCGACCACTGCCAGGACGGGGAACTGGGCGCTCGTGCTCCCGGTGTCTGTCGCCCTGGTCCTGAGCGGCGTCCCGGTGCTGACGGTGGTTCAGCGGTACCGGTACCGGGCGCTGCTCGGGGTGGACATCCGTCGCTCGGCGCCCGTGCCGCAGCGGTGGTCGCCGACCATGGCCCTGCGGTGGCTCTCCTCGCCGCGCGCCTGGCGCCAGGTCGGGTACCACCTGATGCTGGGCCCGCTGGTGGCCTTGTCGGAGCTATTGGTGCTGGTGGCGGCGATGGTGGGTCTGGCGGGCGCCACCGGGTACGGCTGGGTGTGGGCGCTGCCGGTCGGGGTGCGGCGCGACTGGTTCGGCTGGGCGACGCTGATGCCGTGCTACACCGTGCTCGGCCTCTTTCTGCTGTCCCTCCTGCCCTGGCTCTCCGGGGTGGTGGCCCGGGCGGAGTCGCGCTCCGCCGCGGCGCTGCTCGGGCCCAGCCGGGCCGATCGGCTCCAGGAGCGGGTCGCGTACCTGGCGGGCAGCCGCACCGACCTGATCGAGGCGGTCGATGCCGAGCGCCGCCGGATCGAGCGCGACCTGCACGACGGCACCCAGCAGCGGCTGGTCTCGCTGGCGGTCAACCTGGGACTGGCCATGGCCACCCGCCCCGACCTGCCGGGCGAGGCCCGTGAGGTGCTGGCAGAAGCGCACCTGGAGGCGAAGGCGGCGATCGCCGAACTCGGCGATCTGGTACGCGGGTTGCACCCGGCGGTGCTCGAAGACCGGGGCCTGGACGCGGCGTTGTCCGGACTGGCCGCCCGAGTTCCCCTGCCGGTGCGCCTGCGGGTCGAGCTGCCGGAACGGGCGGCGCCCGCCGTGGAGTCGGTTGCGTACTTCGTGATCTCCGAGGCGCTGGCGAACGTGACCAAGCACGCCGGCGCCTCGCGGGTCGAGGTGACGGTCCGACGGGTCGGGACTGTCCTGCGGGTGAACGTCACCGACGACGGGCTGGGCGGCGCCGACCCCTCCGGTGGTACGGGGTTGAGCGGGCTGGCCAAGCGGGTGGGCTCCGTAGACGGCATCTTCCGGCTCAGCAGCCCCGTCGGGGGACCGACGACCGTGACGGTGGAGCTGCCGTGCGCGCGGTGATCGCCGAGGACTCGGTGCTGTTGCGGGTCGGCCTGGTCAAGGTGCTGGAGATGGGAGGCTTCCAGGTCGTCGCGGAAGTCGGCGATGCGGAAGCGCTGTTGGCCGCGGTCGAGGAGCACCAGCCCGAACTGGCTCTGGTGGACGTCCGGATGCCGCCCACCTTCACCGACGAGGGCGTGCGGGCGGCCGCGGTGATCCGCCGCGGCCGGCCGCGCACGGCGGTGGTGCTGCTCTCGCAGTACGTGGAGGAGCGGTACGCCGCTGACCTGTTGGCGACCAACACGAGCGGAGTGGGCTACCTGCTCAAGCAACGCGTGGCCGATGTCCAGGACTTCGCAGCAGCGGTACGGCGGGTGGCCGAGGGGGGAACGGCGCTGGACCCCCAGGTCGTCGCCCAACTTCTGCTCCGCCGCGGCGACCCCCTGGCCGTCCTGACCCCGCGCGAGCGGGAGGTGCTGGCCCTGATGGCGGAGGGCCGGTCCAACGCCGGCATCGCCGGGGCGCTGACGGTCAGTGAGAGCGCGGTGGCCAAGCACATCAACAACATCTTCGCCAAACTCGACCTGCCGGTGGCCGATGCGGACCACCGCCGGGTGCTCGCCGTGCTGCGCTTCCTGGGCGCGTCCAGGGGCTGAACCCCGGGGGGGACACGCCTGCCGTCATCACGGCGACGGGCTCGGCGCCGGCCCACGCTGCGCCGCGTCCGGGGGCACGGGGACGCTGACCGCGGTGGCGTCCCGGCTGCCGTTGGAGGCGTTTCGGCAGTTGTCCACTCCGATGCGGACTTCGACGTCGGGCCCGCTCGGGTAGGCGAACCGCACGTCCGTGACCGTGTGCGCGTTGCTGACACACCGCATCGCGTCCTTCGGCGCGGCGTCGAGCAAGGGCGACCAGGGCACTCACCTGCGCGCTCGACAGGCGGCCGGAGCGGGGGAGCACCAGGGCGTCCGCTCTCCCCGGGGCCGGGGACGACGGCCGCTGGTAGAGGCAGACCCAGGCCGAGTCCGGTGAGGCCGGAACCACCGCGTCGGCGGCTCCTGGGCGCTGCGAAGCGTTCAACGGCCCAAGTGGTGCCGGGCGCGGACGATCGGGGCCGGTCGCCTCCACCTGCACCGTGTCTCCAGGCCGACCTGTCGACATCGTGACAGCCGACACCGCGCCCGTTGCGACGACCAGCACCGCGCCGGCCGTGCCAAGCAGTGTGAGCCGCCGCCGGCGGCCCGTGCACCGGCTGCGACGCCGGCGAACAGGGCTGCGTCTCCGGATGGGAGGGCGCCGCGGCGTCGCGCAGCAGTGCCCGGACAACTGTCTCCTCGTGGTTCTGCTCGTTCATGCCACCTCACCCGGGGTCTCGGACAGCATCGCGGCCGGCACCAGCCGACGGAGAGTAGAAAGCCTCTTGGCGGTCTGACTCCTCACCGTGCAGCCCATCGTCTCGGCGGTCTGCGGCTCGGTCAGATCCGCGTAGAAGCGCAGAACGATGACGGCCCGTTGCCGGCGCGGAAGCCGACGCAGCACGTCCGCCAGGACCACACGCGCAGTGGACTCGACCTGGGGGTCGGCCACCAGGGCGCCGTCCGGCGCGTCCTCGTGCGGAATCTCCGCCCGCCAACGCCGCCGCCGCAGCCAGCCCGCATATGTGGTCACCAGGACGCGGTACATTCAGCCGTCCACGTTCTCCATCCGGCTGGCTAGTGGCTCGTGTCGGATCCTTGTCCAGGTATCTCGGTAGGCTGCCCGGGTTGTGGCCGTGTGGGAGGGGTGGCGAGTGAGCGAGTCGGATGCTTTCGGGCGGATCTTGGCAGTGAACAACTCGGTGTCGCTTGGTGTGTTCCTTGCGGTCGCGGCAGATCACCGGACATCGTTCGCCGTGGTCGAGCTGGCCGGCCGCGGTGTCACCGCGAGCGCGAGCGCAAATCGCTGGGTGCTTGAGGTCGGTAAGCCGTTGCTGGACGGGTTCACGCTGGCGGACAAGCTGATCGAGTTCGGCGAGTGGGAGGATCGGCTCGTGGGCCTGTGGCGGGCGTTTGGGCGGGGTGAAGTCGGCATGACGGAGTTCGAGGCCCAACTGGCTGAGCTGGTCACGGCCATGGAGGGTTGGTCGGCAGTTCCCATGGGCCCTGTGGAGGACTTTTCAAGCCGCCTGTGCCGGGTGATGGGTCCAGGTGCGGACGGGTGAGTCGGGGGCGAAGTTGGTTTTTGGTTCGGCGCGGGCGTTGCGCCAGCGGACGTAGGCGGCGATGGTGGCGTTCTGTTCGCCGTGGCTGCGGTGGTCGGTGCCGTTGAGGGCGAAGTAGCGCAGGGCCGCGAACTCGGACTCGATCCAGTTCAGCCACGATCCGTAGGTCGGCAGGAAGACCAGTCCGACGCCGTTCTCTACCGCCCACTCGCGGACGTTGGGGTGCTTGTGCGGGGAGAAGTTGTCCAGGACGACGTAGAGCTTCTCGCCGGGCCGGCGGGCGCGCAGGGACTTGAGCAGGGCCAGAAACTCGCCACCGTTTGCGGGGCCGGATGCGGTGGTACATCTTGCCGGTGGCCAGGTCGAGGGCGGCGAGCATGTGCATCACCCCGTCGTAGCGGTTGTAGGTGGCCCGCAGCAGGCGTGGTGAGCAACGCGGGCGCCATGCCTTTCCCTTGCGGGGCATCAGGTTCAACGGCCCGAAGTCGTCCACGCAGACCACGCGGCCGTCGGCAGGCGGGGAGTCATAGAGCGCCAGGATCCGGTGCGTCTTGGCGATGCAGTCCGGATCGTTCGAGGACTTCCAGGTCGTGGTCTGCCAGGAGACCCTGCCCTCGCGCAGTATCCGCCGCGGGGTCTCGCGGCTGACGGCGCGGACCACGTGCTGCTTGACCAGGTGCTCGGCAAGCTTCGTCAGGCTCCAGGTCGAGAACGCTGCGATCTTCCAGTCCGCGGGGGACGTCCGGGCGATCGGTCAGATGCGCTCACGCACCTGACTGCTGATCCTCCTGGGGCGTCCCCCGCTCCATTTTGGGTCTAGCGCGTCGAACCCCCACTCGTTGAACGCGTGGATGACATCGCGCACATAGTCGGCGCTGAGCTGCATCAACGAGGTGATGTCCGGCACCGACTGGCCCTGCGCGGACATCATCACCACGATCGCCCGCCGAAGCCTCACCGGATCCTTCGCGGTCCGGCTGATCCGCTGCAGCTGGCGGCCCTCCTCCATGCCCACCGGCCGGACGAACACTCCCGGACGACGCCCCACGACCACCTCCACGACCACGACTTGAAGGAAGCCTGCCCTCCAAGGGACGGAGGATCAATTACCCGGCGAAGGAACTGAGACGAGCCACTAGTAGTACTTCGTTAGGTTGATTTGATCTTGGGGCTTGCGGCGGTGCATGCTGCGGCCTGTGGATCTTGGTGAGGTGGAGAAGCTCCGCGAACACCTCGGCGAGTTCGTCGCCGAGGTGTTCGCGTCGCTGGCGCGCAAGGACCAGCGTCGGCAGGGGGATTGCTATCTGCGTGGGCTGATGCTGGACGGGCGGCGCAAGTCGATCCAGCCGATGGCCGAGCGCCTGCCGGATGGGAACATGCAGGCCCTGCAACAGTTCGTCAGCCAGTCGCCATGGGATCACACGCCGGTGCTGCGACAGATCGCCCGGAAGATGACCTCCGCGCTCGCGCCGGAGGCGTGGGTGATCGACGACACCTCGTTCCCGAAAGCTGGGGATCAGTCCGTGGCCACCACGCGGCAGTACTGCGGCGCGCTGGGCAAACGCTCGCTCTGCCAGGTCGGGGTGAGCGTCCACGCTGTCACCGACCAGGCCTCCAGCCCGCTGTCCTGGCGGCTGTTCGTGCCGCCGGACTGGGACGACCGCGACGACGGGCGCCGGCGCCGCACCGGCCTGCCGCCCGAGGTCGGGCACCGCGAGAAGTGGCGCTTGGCCATCGACACGCTGGAGGAGCTGATCGCCTGGGGGCTCGCCCCGCGGGTCGTGGTCGCCGACGCGGGCTACGGCCAGTCCGCGGCCTTCCGTCATGCCCTGCGCTCCCGGGATCTGGACTACATCGTGGCGGTGCGCGGGGACGAGACCGCGCACCGCCACGACGCGGAACCCGAGGCGCCCGCCTACGGCGGTGCCGGTCGCAGGACCCTGCCCCGCTACCGCACGGATTCCGTCGCCCTGCACGAACTCGCCACCGAGGGCGGACGCCGGCCGTTTCGTCAGGTCACCTGGCGCCAGGGCAGCCGCGGCGCGATGCGCTCGCGGTTCCGCGTCCTGCAGGTGCGGCCCTCGGGGAAGATCCCCCGGACGCTCGCCGCCGCGGACGCGGGCGGAGGCGCCGCCTGGGACGGCGTCCTGCCCGCCGAGACCCCGCTCGTCGAATGGCCATTGCACGCCGACGCGCCCACCGAGTACTGGCTCACCAGCCTGCCGCCCGACATCGCGGTCCGCCGCCTCGTGCGCCTGGCCAAGATCCGCTGGCGCATCGAGCACGACTACCGCGAGATGAAGCACGGCTTGGGCCTGGACCACTTCGAGGGCCGCACCTGGCGAGGCTGGCACCACCACGTCACCCTGGTCACCGCCGCCCACGCCTTCCTCACCCTCCGGCGCCTCGACCCAAAAGTCGAGGCGCCGGACTGACCTTCTACCGAGTCCTCGACGCCATCCAGGACCTGATACGGGCCTGGACCGGCGAATGCCCCACCTGCCACCGCGAGTTACCCACCACACGTCGACCAGGGCGCACCGAGCCACTTCAGACCTAACGAAGTACTACTAGGGCATCGATGACCTCCTCGCGGGCGACGGCCGCGCGTCGCGCGACCTCCTCCGCCTCCAGCACCGCCACCCGGACCCGCTCCAGCTCGGCGCGCAGCTCCTCCACCCGGGCCTGCGCGGCCCGTTCGCGTTCCTCCAGCAGCCCCACCAGCGACGGCATCCGCCACCTCCACACACAACTACTGATGTTGAACTCGTAATGTCGGCCGGAGGCTTGCTGAACCACCCTGGTTGCTGGCCTACGATCCGGTGTCGTCCAGCCCGGAGGCTACGATCGCCATGAAGTGCTGCAGGACGGCGAACGGCAGCGGTTGGGCCTCGTCGAAGAAGACCATCGGCGGCTTCTCCTCCTCTGGGGCATAGACAACCACCGTCACGGCTGCTGGCCCCGGAGCTGGCGAAGCAGCCGTCGAAGCGGCACCACCTGGAACCATGCGGGCTTCGCTGAGCTCGTGGTAGCTGATCCGGCCATCACTCGCACCGGTGTCAGTGGACAGAGCGCAGTACAACTCGCCGTCGTAGTCCCAGGTCACCAAAGACATGGCGGCGATGCTGCCACATCCGCCGGTTCAGTTGCCTGGTGTTTGCTCTCACCGCGGTGCCGGAGGCATCCCCTGCACGCTTCAGCAGCCGCCAGGTGCCCCCCACCGTGTAGCCCGGGGATCGTCGACGCGCAGTCGGTGAAGGGCGCCGCGTCGGTGCCGGCCGCCACCCGGGGATTCGACGGGGGGAAGAAGGTCAACGGCCGCAAGCGTCACATCGTGGTGGACACCCTCGGGCTGCTGCTGACGGTGATGGTCACCGCGGCCTCGGTCACCGACCGCGAGGCCGGCCGGACGCTGCTGGCCCGGTTGTGCGAGCGGCACTGGCGCATCACGCTGGTGTGGGCCGACGGCGGCTACACCGGACGCCTGGTCGACCTCGCCCGTGACGTCCTGGGCCTCGCGCTGAGCGTGGTCAGACGCAGCGACGACACCACGGGCTTCGTCGTGCTGCCGAAGAGGTGGCTGGTCGAGCGGACGTTCGCGTGGCTGATGCGCTCACGCCGTCTCGCCCGCGACTACGAGGGCCGCACCGACACCTCGGAGGCAGTGATCCGCTGGTCGATGAGCATGGTCATGAGCCGACGCCTCGCCCGGCGACCGCACTGAACATCCCGGGCTGTTCCTCGGCCAACCAGCCCCGCGCGGCCAGCCGCTTCGCCTTCGAGCGCACCCCTTCCACCTTCGCCGGGACCGGCTCCAGCCCGAGCACCACCGCGAGTTGACGACAGTCCATCACTTCCCCGCACGACCCGTCGCGGCCGGCGAGAGCATCCATGATCCGCTGATAGTCCGGCGCCAGCACCGTCGGAGTGAGTCCCTCCCGCCAGTGCAGCACCATCGAACCCGGCGCCGCTGCCGGGACTCGCGCCGACCGCTCAGCGGCCGTCACCACCGGCGCCTCTTCCTCACCACCGCGAGGTTCAGCCAAGACCTCCGCCACCGTCTCACGGGCGATCACGAACCGCTCCCACGTGGCCTCCGCCTCCCGCAGCTCGGCCTGAAGGGCCTCCACCCGCCGCCGAGCCGCGCGTTCGCGCTCCTCCAGCAACCCCATCACCGACGGCATCCCGGCACCTCCACCGAAGCGACGACACGACACCTCGTCCCTGCCACCGAAACACCGAACCTATGCCTGACCTGCGAAAACGCAACCATCACTCTCGGAAAGACAACGGCTTCTGAAGCTACGTCCGCTTTGAGAATCGCTTCTGAGGAACGTCTCGTGGATGTCGTCGTGTGTGTCCCTGTGGATCCGTAGCCGGCGGGGCCGTGGATCCAGGTGTTGGTGCGCTCGATTGTTCAGCTGGCCGCGCCTGGTTCGGAGTCGTGCGTAACTCCGCGGCGGGGGGATGACTGGTTTGATGCCGCGTTTCCAGAGTGGCTGACGGTACTTGTCGAAGTCGTGGCCGCGATCGGCGAACGGCTGTCGGGGGTGGTGGCGCGGTCGGTCGGTCGTCCTCTTGATACGGGGGATCGCGTCGAGCAGGGGCATCAGCCGGGGGCGTCGTGGCGATTGCCGCCGGTCAGGGTGATGGTGAGCGGAGTGTCGCCTGCGTCGGTGATGACGTGGTGTTTCGAGCCGGGCCGGGCGCGGGTGACCGGGCCCGGTTCGGTTCTGGGTCGCTCTGACGGGTTTGGTGGTGCGAGCCGTGGATCACCGCCCGGGACCGGTCCGGCTTCCCGGTGCGGTGCAGCTCGGTCAGCAGCACCTGGTGCAGCTGGTCCCACACCCCGGCCTCGTGCCGGTCGCGCAGCCGACGCCGGCAGGTCATCCCGGAGCCGAAGCCGAGATCCTGCGGCAGCCACTCCCGCTGGGTGCCGGTGTGCGGTACGAGCAGGATGCCCTGCAGGCAGCCCCGGTCGTCCGGCGGCAGTCGGCCAGGATTGCGCGCGCGGTCGCTGCCTGACCGGCAGCAACGGCTCGGTCCGCCCCCACAGGTCATCCGAGACCACCCACGCAGGACCGTTCCCCTTCCCCGTGGCCCATTCAACGATCCTCCGAGCAAAGGGACATGGCCTCGGCAGAGCTTTCTGTCAGCTCCTCTTATGTGGTCGGGTTTGGGTTTGGGGTGGGGGTGGTGTTGAGGAGTTTGGTGAGGAGGTTGTGGAGGGTGTTGACGGTGCGTGCGTGTTGTAGTTCGGCTGGGGGTAGTTC
>NZ_JBWKAW010000056.1:0-27182 GCF_056437345.1 Kitasatospora sp. NPDC042419 | reverse complement strand
AGACGACACGACACCCCGTCTCTGCCGCCGAAGCACCGACCCTATGCCTGACCAGCGGAAACGCACCAATCACTCTCGGAAAGACAACGGCTTCTAAGGATCTATGGAAGACCCTTCGGATTTGGGCAGAGGCGGCCACGGCAGGGCGCATCGACCTCGACGAGACGAACCTCTACCTGCTTACCACAGCTGAGTTGCCTGTAGGCAGCGTCGGCTATCTCCTCCAGCATCGCGACACGGGACACCGCGATGAAGCCCGAGCTCTGAAGCAGCTCTGCGATGCAGCCAAAGCCTCGAAGACCAAGAGCCAGGACCTCCTGAAGTCATTCGCTGCGCTGACCGGCATGGCCAAGCCGCTGCAGAGCGCCCTGCTTGCGCGAGTCCAGGTCGTTGGAGGTACAGAGGACATCGCCGATGTCCGGACTGCGATGCTTCGCCTCGCCGCCGTGGCCGCCGGCCACGACGCCGCCAGAGCCTTCTTGAACCGGCTGGAGGGCTGGTTCTACGACCGCGTGATCGAGCAGATGCGCACGCCAGGTGGCAGCCCTATCACTGGCGTCGAGTTCGACGAGGTATTCAGTAGCCTCCAACGACAGTTTCAGCACGACAACCTGCCGATCGACGGCGACATCACCCTCATGAGCGGCGACCCCACGGAACAGGCAAAGAAGATCTTCGTCCAGCAACTGGACCTCATCGGCGTGGGCTCCACACGCATCCGCTTCGCAGTTCGAGACTACGTGCGCGCATTTGCACAGCGCTCGCGGTGGACCAACGAGAACCTGCTGCGACCTGGTGAGATCGGCGAGTATGAGCGTCGGCTGGTGGAAGAGTGGGAAGCCCGCTTCGCTGTGATGGAGGAAGAACTCGGCCCCGAGGCCACCGAGGAGCAGAAGAAGGCTGAGGCCAAGCTCATCTACCGATGGGTCGACCAAGAAGCCCGCTTCCAGATCCGTGCCGGATGCGACGAGGTCTTCGTGACCAAGGGCTCCTACCAGATGCTCGCCGACGAGTGCCGAGTCGGTTGGCACCCTGACTTCGCCGCCCGCCTGATGCAGCTCCTTGAGCCCGTCGAGGTGCCTGGGTGAAACTCAGCCGCGAAGAGCGCGCCCTGTACAACCCCGCCTTCACCGCGCTCCTTTGCGCCCGCGCGGTCCAAGGGCACGAACAGCAGTACGGCTCCCCCTGTCCGCTGCCCGTGGCCGTCGTGGCAGGGATTATGGCCCTTCAGCCCGCGGTCAGGGCAGCCCTCCCGAGCACTCTGAACAGCGGACTGATGAAGTGGCTCGAGGCGAATGACGGCGTACGCATGGCCATGACCCGCAATGCGGCCCCCCTCGCCGCCGTGGTTCGCCCCGGCGTCCTCTTTGCCCTCCAGACCAGGACTCTGCGGGCCACAACAGAAGGACTCACCCTGGCCCTGGGTCCCACCACCAAGGGGGTCAAGGGAGCCACCGATCAGACCATCGCGATCCAGCAGGCTGCCCAGTTCCTCGGGCGCTGGCTGCCCAGCACGGGCAGCCTCAGCACAGTCCTGACCCTTCTCGGAGTCAAACCGTGACGTTCCAGATTCAATCGGTCACCATCTACGGCAAGAGGTCCGGCCAGATGCGTACCGTCTCCTTTCAGCTCGGCGCCCTAAACATCGTCACGGGTGACTCCCGACGTGGAAAGAGCGCACTGCTGACGATCATCGACTACTGCCTCGCCAGCTCCGACTACCCCGTCAAAGCGGGCAAGGTTCGCACCTACGTCAGCACCTATGGCCTCACCCTCACCAAGCCCGGTGAGCAGCTCTTCGTTGCCCGTCAGGCGCCCAAGGACAAGGCCAAGACCAGCACCACGATGTGTGTGCTCACCCAGGCCCCCGGCAGCCTGCCACCAGCCTTGGAAGATCTTCGCTTCACGACGCCCGAGGACACCGCCAAGGCTTACTTGAGCGACTTCTGCGGCATCGACAACACCGTCCGCGTACCGGCCGTCGGTAAGAACACGCTCATAGCCCCGTCCATCCGCCATGCCCTCTTCTTCTGTCTCCAGGCTCAGAACGAAGTCGCTAACCCCGATGTTCTTTTCCACTCGCAGGGCGAGGAGTGGAGGCCGAACACGATCCGGGGAGTCGTCCCGTACTTCCTCGGCGCGGTCGACCCCGAGCAGGCCCTGCTTCACAACAAGCTCCGCAACCTTCGCCGGGACTTGGCCGACAACGAGGCCAAGATCGCCGTATCCGCAGACCGAACCCCCGCCAGCGGCCAGGCCCAGGCACTCCTGATCGAAGCCGTCGAAGCCGGCTTGCTGCCCCCGCAGACCGGCGCGCAAACGGCAGACGATGTCCTTCATCTCCTCCGTCGTCTCCGAAATGACCTGGCCCACGGCGGCGCACTACGGCCCCACGCAGCCGATGGCGACCCCCTTGCGGCCCTCCACACCCGCCGAGCGGATCTGCGTCGGGACTTCGCGCTGACTCGGGCTCGGATGGCCGACCTCAAGGGCGCCCTCGCCGAGAACGACGAATTCAGCAACCAAGCCATCGAACAGCGTGCCCGCCTCACGTCCCTTGGCCTCCTCCGCCAAGACACAGACGCCAGGGATGTCCATCACTGCCCCGTCTGCAACAGCACCATCCCCTCGGCGAACGACACTATCGCCGCCCTCACGCGGGACCTCGCCCTCCTCGACGGCGATCTTGGGGTCATCCGAAACGACACCCCCGCGATCCGACGGCTCATCGCCGACCAGGAAGGCCACCTGCAAGAGCTTCGCTCAGAACTTGCCCGCAACCAGGAGCAGGTTCAGGAACTCGCCTCGAGCCTGCGCACGACCCAACAGGAGCCCGATGACCTGCGCAGGGCCGCCATCGTCCAGGGACGTATCAGCTTCTACGTCGACACGATCGCCCAACAGGCCGCAGCGCCTCGTGTCATGGACCGCCGCGACGAGCTGCGCGAGCAGATCGCAGGGCTAGAGGAACAGCTCAGCGGAAGCACGCAGGACGAGCGCCTCGCCAGCTTCCTGTCCCTGATCAACCAGGACATCAGGGCGAAAGCGATGAGCCTGGACCTGGACTTCGCGACCTCGCCTATCCGACTCGACCTCAACCGGCTCACTGTGGTGGCCGACACCACCGACGGACCAGTCCAGCTCAAGGACATGGGGAGTGCCGAGAATCACCTGGGCTACCACGTATCCACCCATCTCAGCCTCCATGAGTGGTTCTCCCGGCACCAGAGCCCCGTTCCCAACGTCTTGGTCCTCGACCAACCGTCACAGGTGTACTTCCCGGCCGAACCAACCGGCGAGGAAGTCTTGCAGACCAACGACCGCACACATCTACTGAACATTTACGAGGCCATACACCGGACGCTGGAGCAACTCGCAGGCAAGATGCAGGTCATCGTCATGGAACACGCCGACCTCGACGACCCAGTCTTCAGCCGACACGTCATCGAACGCTGGCGCTACGGCAACGATTCAGGACTCGTACCCTCGGCCTGGATGGAGTCCACGACCCCAGGCAGCTAATGAGCGGCGGGCGGATTCCCACCCCAGGGAAGTCCGTCCATGGGGGCTCTGCCACCCACCAGGCGCGGCCCCCGCTACCGAGCCGCTGACTTCGCCCGGTGAACGGCGATCAGGTCGCGGTACCAGGCGTACGAGGCCTTCGGTGTGCGCACCTGCGTCGCGAAGTCGACATGGACCAGACCAAAACGCTGGCTGAACAGTCCCTCCGCCCATTCGAAGTTGTCGAGGAGTGACCAGGTGTAGTAGCCGCGGACGTCGATGCCCTCGGCGGTGGCGTGGGCGAGAGCATCGAGGTGGGTGGCCATGAAGTCGATGCGGGGCTGGTCGGGGGTGGTGGATTCGGTCACGGAGCAGCCGTTCTCGGTGATGGTGACGGGTGGGAGGGCGGCGCCGTAGCGGGTTCGGAGGGCGAGGAGGAGTTCGGGGAGGGCGTCGGGGACGACGGGCCAGCCGAAGGCGGTATGGGGAACGTCGGGGATGTCGAGGAGGGCGAAGGGCAGGCCGGGGTCGGTGGGAGCGGCGACGCGGGTGGGGTTGTAGTAGTTGACGCCCAGGCCGGTGAGAGGGGTGGCGGCGATGAGGTCGAGGTCGCCGGGGCGGACGGCGCCGAAGATGTCGTCCGGGACGCCGAGGGCGGAGAGGTCGGGGTAGCGGCCGAGGAGGACTGGGTCGTTGAACAGGCGGTTGTGGAGGGTGTCGTATGCCTCCGCAGCGGCCAGGTCCGCGGGGGCGGAGGTAGCCGGCCGGACCGGGGTGAGGTTGTTGGAGATCAGGACGTCGAGGCCGCGCTCGTGGAGCACGGAGGCCGCCAGGCCGTGGCCGAGGAGTTGGTGGTGGGCGGCCGGGAGGGCCTCGAACATCAGGGTCCGACCGGGGGCGTGGATGCCCATCGCATAGCCGTAGACGGTGTGGACGAAGGGCTCGTTGAGGGTGATCCAGGCGGGGACGCGGTCGCCGAGGTGGTCGGCGACGAGGGCGGTGTAGTCGGCGAAGCGGTGGGCGGTGTCGCGGTTCAGCCAGCCGCCGGCGTCTTCGAGGGCCTGCGGGAGGTCCCAGTGGAAGAGGGTGGGGAGCGGGGTGATGCCGGCTTCGAGGAGGGCGTCGACCAGGCGGTCGTAGAAGGCGAGTCCGGCGGGGTTGAAGGGGCCCGCGCCGGTGGGCTGGACGCGGGGCCAGGCGATCGAGAAGCGGTAGCCGTCGAGCCCGAGGCCCTGCATCAGGGCGATGTCCTCGGGCCAGCGGTGGTAGTGGTCGCAGGCCACCGCGCCGGTGTGGCCGTCGCGGACGGCGCCGGGGCGGGTGGCAAAGGTGTCCCAGACGGAGGGTCCGCGGCCGTCCTCGTCGACGGCACCCTCGATCTGGTAGGCGGCGGTGGCGACACCCCAGCGGAAACCCACCGGCAGGTCGAAACGGTCCGGCATGGCAGCCTCCTGGATCAAACGTGAGGGAGTCTCATGTTACTGTCGCGTCGCCGTAGCGCCAGAGGGTGGCACGGCTTTCGGCCCGCAACCACCCTGCCCACGCTGACATCATGGTGGGATGACCGACTCGACACACAACAACTTCAACGGGCATGCGAGCCAGGTCATTCAAGGCCACACCATCAACTTCGTGCCCCCCCGTTCCTCCCCCGCCCGCCGAGGACGAGCTGGCCAAGCTGGTGCGCGAACAGTGGGACGACGAGGCCAATGTGCGAGGTCTGACCGGCTCGGTACCGATGGCCGTCGAGTGGGACGCACGGCAGCTCCCCGCGACCGCCGGAGCCCGCGACTCGGAGGAACGATCCGACCGGGACGAGGTCCTCGCCAGGGTCCGCGCGCTCACGCCCATCCGGCTGATCATCACCGGGCCCGGCGGATCGGGCAAGTCTTCCCTGGCGGTGCTTCTGGTACGGGAGTTACTGAAGCAGCGCAAATCCGGCGACCCCGTTCCCGTGCTCCTCTCCCTCTCCGACTGGAGTCCGGGGAAGCAGGAGAGCCTGGAGGACTGGGTCACCCGCCGCATCAGGGAGGACTACGGGGAGGAACTCGCCAAACGCGTGGGGAGAAGCCGCGCGATGTCGCTGGTGGACGGCGAGCTGATCATTCCCGTTCTGGACGGCCTCGATGAACTCATGTCCCTCCCCGGGAAGGAGGTCGCGATCGCGATCGACCGGTGGCGCGCTGACGTCGACAAGCCGCTGGTTCTCCTGTCCCGGCCGGACGCCTTCGACGCGGCCCTTCGTGCTCCCTCCGAACTCCGGAACATCCCGGTCATCCGAGCCTCCCCGATGTCCCCGCAGGCCGGGCTGAACTATCTCAGGGGAAGGTGTGATGATGGCCAACGTCTCTCCTGGGAAGCGGTCTTCGCTGAGGCCGAACGGGATCCCGGCGGTCGGGTGGCCTCCGCGCTCTCCTCACCTCTTCTGCTCTGGCTCGCCTCGCACGTCTACGCAGCAGCGGAGAGCGACCCCCGCGAGCTGCTCGACCCCGTCAGGTTCCCGAGGACCGGGGACATCGAGGGTCACCTCCTCGACGGACTGCTCCCGGCCCTCTACTCCCGGGGGCCGGCACCAGCCTCCCTGCCCGGGCCAGTCCGGGACTGGGGCGTGGAGCGAGCAACGAAGCACCACCGCTTCCTGGCACGCCAGTCGATCCGGCGGCGTACTCCGGACATCGCCTGGTGGCACCTTCGCGGAGCGTTCACCAGCCCGATGGCGTGGGGCGGACTGGTTGTCGCAGGCGTCGCGGGTTGGGGAACGCTGGCAAGCCACGGATTGGCCGCGCTCCTTTCCACCGCCGGACCCCTACAGTTCGAGCCCCCGTTCGGACCCACGGTCGACGCGCTCAATCTGGTAGCCGTGCTGGCTACCATCGCCACCGTCATCGGACGAACCGCAGCCCAGCACTCCTTCCTGGGCCTCGACGACCGCCCCCGCAGGCCTGCCGACCTGCGGACTCGGATCCTGACCGCCGCTCTCATCGCCGCCGTGGCGGGCGCGGGGATGGTCCTTCCGAGCGGCGCTGCCACGGTCCTGCTCTGCATCGCCCTCGCCGCGGTCTCAGGCGTTCTCCTGACTCGGCAGGCCGGGTACGACACCGCCACCAAGCCTCGACTGCTGCTCGCCGACGAGCGGCGGGTTGCCCTGGACGAGGCGGCGATCGTCGCACCCGCCATCGCCGGATCCGTGACAGCGTTCTTCCCCTGGACCCACAACCGTCCGCTCCTCGCCTTCGGGGCCTTCCTCGTCGCTTGGTCATGCTCGGCCTCGGCATTCGTCGCCATGAGCCGGTGGGGGCGCTGGAACTTCGCCCGGCTCGAACTGGCCCTCTGTGGCCGCCTGCCGTGGCACGTCATGACCTTCCTGGAGGACGCCCGCCGCCTGGGGGTCCTGCGTCAGGTCGGTGGCGTCTACCAATTCAGGCATGCCGAGCTCAGACAGCGCCTCGGAGAAGCACGGCCGCAAGGCCTCACGGCCGCGGCTCAGGCACCGAGCGCAGTCCTCATGCGCAGCAGCGCCCAGACACTTCGCGCGCTGTGGCGGGGCGGACTCGGCATGACGATCCCGGTCGTGGCGTTCCTCGCCTTCGCCTCCCCAGTCACTTCACGGGACGGCTTTCTCGGTGACTGGCAGCAGAGTTGGGACCTGGTGGTCAGGCTGCGATTCCACCTCGCTGCGATGGTGGCCACCCTCCTGCTCTGCACAGTCGCCCTGAGGGCCGTCGCCACCAGGCTGAAGATCGACGCCGAGGCGATCGAACTCGTCCGGGCCCGCACGGTTCGGATCCGTTGGGACAGTGTGGCCGAGGTACGGGTCCATGGTGTCGAGAGCACCGTCCTGCCGACCCGATTCCATCTGGAACTGAGGGTGGCGCCAGGCTGCGAGGTACCGAGGGCAGCCGCCACCCGCGATGGCTGGATCCGCCTGTGGGAACTCGGAGTCACCAGGACACTGCCACTGGAACTGGAGGCGGCACTGGACCTCTTCGCCGGCCACCGCTGGACGGCCACCGCATAGTGGCGAACGCCAGAAGGTCAGGTCGGACCCGGGGCGCTTGCGCCGCGCGAGCCGATGAAGCTGCGGGCTGCGCTTCGCCGCCGAAGGCTCCGCCCCGGCCCCGCCGGCTGCATCCAGACCTGAGATTGGAGAGCCACCACCGGCGGGGCCACTCAGCCGACGCTAACGGCGGATGCCACGAAGCGACCGGACGAGTTCGGCGAACGCCCGAATGACGGCCACCCGCTCACCGGCGTCGGTACCGCGTAGGCACATCGCGAAGGACACGAGCAGCGTGGCGGCCATGACCACCAAGACGCAGAGCAGGAACCACGGGGATGCGGAGGCCAGCTCCGCGAGAGCGGACCACATCATGAACTCTCCTCGACGGTGTACGGAGTCATCCGACCGAAGAGGTCCGCATGGCAGCAGATCCTCAACGAGGGCAGATGACCTGCCAAAGGCGCAGGGCCCGAGGCTGCGCCACACCATCGCGGTGTGTTCGTTGAGATCTGCGAGAGATCAGGTGACGCTTGTTGAGAAAGGGAGCATCGCGCTCCCGTCCGCACAAGGGGCCGTCCTCCCCATCGCGGGGAAGACCCGGGGTGGAGCCGTTGCGGCTCCCATGCAGTGTGGCTCAGCCGTTGCGGCCAAGCGTCCTGGTTTGGTACTCCAGGTAGCACTCCCGGGACCTGCCCGGAAGACCCGAGTCCTGCTCAGGTTCCGGATCAAGTATTAGCACACAAGGTGTGGACTGTCGATAACTAACCTTCGACGTTCTGCACTTGGGCCCACAAGGGGCTGGGCCCCGCCCCTGCGGGCATCTGCACTTCGCGGACCGGTCTGTCAGAGTCGGGCGCTACGGTGACCGAATGGTCGAAGTTCCCTGGGCCCAGCTCGCGTCACAGCCCAAGACTGTCGAAGCACTGATCGGCATGCTGGTCATCCGGCTACACCCTCTGGCCGTCCCGATCGACGGCACGGGAGGCGACGGTGGCCGGGATCTCTTCGAGTACACCGAGAGTGGCGAGTTGGTCGTCTACGAGGTGAAATCGTTCACCGGTCGCATGGCCAGTTCGCGCCGCCAGCAGGTCATCGGATCGCTAGTGTCCGCGGCACGTCATCAGCCCGACCACTGGGACCTGCTGGTTCCTATCGATCCCAACCCTGCGGAACTACGGTGGTTCGAGAGCCTGCGCGAGCGGTTCCAGTTCGTTCGCCACTGGCGCGGGCTGACCTGGCTCAACTCCCAGTTCGCCGAACGACCGGACCTGGTTCGCTACAGCCTGCACAGCAGCAGCGACGAGATTCTCAGCATGCTCAAGGACGTGTGCGCCGAGCAGGCAGCCATGCTCCACGCAGTTCCCGACCTCGCGGCCCGCTACACGACTCTGATTCGACGCGCGGACGAGGCCTCCCCGCATTACAGCCTCCGCCCCGCCACGGACTTCGATGGGACCACGGTCATCGAGATCGTCCCCAGAACCGAGCACATCCCGGCGGACCAGCTGATAACGATGACCGCTCAAATCGCCCTAAATAAGAGCGAGCCCGACCACGTCCGCCTGCGGGAGCGCCTCGACGACGTCATCCGCTTCGGAGCCAGCTACGTACAACTGGGCAGGGAGCACCTGGCCGCCTTCAACGTCGTTGCCCCCACCGAACTCGGTATAGCTGGGGACGCGCTGCCCGACATGATCAGTATCGGCGGCCAACACGAAACTCTGGCACACCCTTTTGACGGCGCGATCGTCGTACGGACGGAGGCCGGCCTTCCGGCGGCTTCGCTGCCCGTCAGGTTCACCGAGCGGTCAACCGGCACCGACGGCGGCTATCTCTACGGGGCGGACACGACCGGCATACTCCGGGTCCGGATGCGGCTGGACGTCCCCCACCGGCGAACGCAACTCACCATGACGTTCGACCCTCCGGACCGAGCCCTGCCCTTCGCGTTCGTGCCGGCCTTGTCCTTGCTAGGACAGATGCGACCCGGCCGGGTGATGGAGCTCGTGACGCACATGGGCGGCCAGACTCATATCAGCCAGCCTGTACCGCCGTCGGGCGAGCTGATGCCGCCGGACCAGGCCCTCCAGTGGGCCGAGGCCTTCACCGACCTCGCGTCCCTACAACAGCACACCGGCCACTTCTTTCCAGTTCCCGATGGCTTCAGTCTTCGGGACGCCCGCGACGTCAAGGACGCCCTCGCACTTCTCCGTGGCGAGCAGCTGCAGCGCAGTGGCGGCACCGTGTCCGTCGTCGTGGTCAAAGCCGAAGCCTTTGACCACTTTGGCGCCGCCGACCAGCGCCGATTCGCGGCCGTCTACAGCCAAGTGGTCTACGACTTCTGCGGCAACCCCGTGGATCTCGGCCCCATGGTCGAGACCGCCGTCATCGATCGGGTGCTGAACCTGCCCGAAGCCCGTCGCGAGTTCGAGCGCGACGGCCAGGCCACTGTGCGCATGCGCGTCGCCGACGACATCCCCATGGTGCGCTACCTGGGCAGCGAGCTTCCCGCCTGACGCCCCCTTCCAAGGCAGTTCCCCCGACGACCCTGGACCGGCACAGAAGGATTCGCCTACAAATTGAACAAAGCATCCCTCTTGTGAATTGACCTATCCGTACAGCTGCTGAGGAAGGGCGCGAAGATGACGGATCTGAAGGTGTTCCGGCGGGACAGCAACGGCCGTGAGGTCGAGCTGCGGGGCTCGACAGTGACACCGGACTGAAGCGGGAGCAGGCGCGGTTGGCGCGCGGGACGAGCTGGCGAAGACGGCGGCGTGCAGTGACACGGACGCCTTCGGCGGGTGGCTGGTTCTACTGCTCCTCCCCCTTCGTCGGCACCCCTGGGCCGACTCCCCGGTCGGCAACTGGCCCCCCTGAGTCTGCCACCGACCGGGGAGCCTCCGCACCCTCCGGAGCGGGGGCGGGGTAAGGACTCCTTACCCCACAACTTGCTCCGCCAGGAGCATTGTTGGGGTCGTTCTCCCGTTCCTGTGTGGTGCTGTCCTGGCCGGGTGCGGTCATCGGCTGGCCTCGGTGCAGCGCGGGCGGATGCCGAGGAGGAGGTCTTCGGCGAAGTCGAAGGCGGGAACAGGGGGGTGGAGGCTCCAGAGGCGGGAGTGCCGGCCGCTCTGGATGCTGCGGGCACCGTCCGGGCCGGTTTCGACGCGGCGGAGGTGTCCGCGCTGGGTGAGGACAGCGATCCAGGAGTACGCCTCGGCCACGGTGGTGAAGGTGGTACACACGGTGTGCTCCCGTTCGGTGGGATTGCGGATGGGTGACCGGGCCGGGGTGACCTGGTGGGCCACCCCGGCGCTCGCGTGTCGGTCAGTTCCGGTCGGCGGTGACCGGCTGACCGGACTGGGGACGGAGCTGGGCCATCAGTTCGGTCAGCGTGGCGTTGGACAGGGGATCTTCTGACCTCGGATCGCCTCGGCGACCACCTTTCGGGTCAACCTGTCGTTCTCCAGCGCGGCCTGCCAGGCAATGGCCGGCAGTTCCTCGGTGTCCAGGTCAGGACGGCGGTCACCGTCCCGGTCAGTGAGTGGTACGTCGGTGAACGGGGTCCTGACCGGCGGGTCGGCGTCTCGGCGAGGCTAACCGTCGCGGTGGTGAACCGCCTGTTGTCCGCCGGTCGGTCACCGACCTGTCGGCCGGTGACCGAGTGACCGGATGACCGCCCAGGTCGGAGGGCTTGGTCAGACTGACCGGGGGCAGAAGCGGCTGATCGCCTGGAGCGGCGATCGCGCGACTGACCGGCCGGTCCGCACCGGGGCGACCTCGGCTGTCCTCACCACCGGTCAGCACTGCCAGCCGCTCTGTTCAGTCCCGCCTCGACGCTCACATCCCAGCGGACTCCGATGCTGGCCTCTGCGGCGACCTGCCGAACCCACGCCAGGAAGTGCTGGTTCGTGGCGACGGCCTCGCGGTAGCGCGGCAGCAGCCCGAGGGCTGGCGCTTCCTCTGCCGAGTGTGGCTCCGAAGCATCCGGGAGCGTGTCGACCGCGTGCTGCTCGATACCCCGGGACGCGAGGACGCGGGCCATACGGTCGAGCATTGCAGGCGCCTCGGCGAGGGCCTGCAGGTCGCAGCGGGTGCACATCACAGCTCCCGGGTGTAGGCGGCGGCGACCGGGTTGGTCCACGCCTGGTGAGCGGGCACAGTAGGCCGGAATCCCGGCCGGGCCAAACCAGTGCCTCGTACGGTCATGGACGACCTTGCCGAGGCGGCCGAGCACCCCGCCCGCGGGCGCTCGGCTCAGGTGCCGATGTACTCACCGATCAGCTGGCTGGCCGACAGGGTGTCCGCGTCGGGCGCATCGCGCCCCGTAGGAAAAGAAGATCCAGGATCCAAGATCCTAGATCCAGGCGCCGAGGACCCCGGGAGGGTTCGACGAACCTTCGGGGAGGGTTCGACGAATCCCGCCTGACCTGCGGTTTTCCGGGGAATGGGCACCACCTTGCGCTCGACCTCGAGCACTGAGGCGACTGCTTCAGCGGTGCCCGGCACCATCTGCGCGGCGGACGCCGGGAAGGGCTCGTGCGGCCGTTGGAGGGCTCCCCGAGTGTTCGCCGGGGTTTCGCCGAACACTCGGGGAGCCCTCGCGGCGCTCTGGACTCCAGACCCGGGACGCCTCCGACGGCGGCCTGCTGGATGCAGACCCTTCGGTACGTCCTCGCACCCTTCGGCGGCGCGAAGCGGCTCTGCACCGACTACGTCATCGGCGCCGTCCTGCTGCTCAAGCACTCCACTGAGAAGACACAGCTACTGCCGCCCGATCTCACGATCTCGGGCGGCAGCAGCTGGTCGTTTTAGTGGCTACGGGACGGACCTCACCTCAATCGCGAGAACGACGGACCACCTTCCTGATACGCGGTGAGCGCGATTCTGGCAGTCGGGAAAGCCGGTTCGGGGAGGTCTGCGGGAGCGACCCATTTGGCGGCCAGGTGCTTGTCCGGCTCGGTGTTGATCAGTTCGCCGGTCCACCGGTCCGTGGCGAAGACGAAGAGGATGAACTGCCCGAGTCCGTCGTAGCTCTGCTCGACGTGGACGACGTGGACGAGTTCGAGGTTCAGGGGATCGACCAGGAGGCCGGTCTCCTCCTTGAGCTCGCGGGCAGCCGCTTCGTCGAGGGCTTCCCCGGGCTCGGCCTTCCCCCCCCCGGCACTGTCCAGGCCGGCCGCGGGGACCAGTTGGGACCGGCGTAGTGCAGGGCGGCGATGCGGTCGGTGCACTTGTCATGGACGATCACGCAGACCGCGTTCCGGCTGTTCATGACGGCACCCATCGTCATGGTGCGAGCTCCTCGTTGGGATGCCGCAGGACGTCCGTGGTCCAGCCCGGTCTGGCCGTGTGCCAGCCGAAACGGTATCCGTTGGTACCGAGGTACGGAGCGGTGAGGGCGTGGTGGAACTCGCACCAGGCCGCGAACGCGCGCCGTGTGCAGCCGGGGAGTCCGCGAGTGCGTGGGTGGTCGTTGTAGGTGTCGAGGGCCTGTTGAACGGTCTCCAGGACCAGCGGGCCGTTGGTCATGGTGGTACTGACCACGAGCTTGGCGAGGTCATAGCCGAAGGGCGCGAGGGTGAGGGAGTCGAAGTCGATGACGGCCACTGTGGCGTCGGTGATGAGGAAGTTGCGCGGATTGGCGTCCTTGTAGAACGCGGCCGGCATGTCGGTGGCCTTCTGGAGCCAGCCCTCGACCGCTTCGAGGGTCAGGGCGGGCTCCGGTACGGCTCCGGAGGTCAGGAGGTGCCTGAGGCGCTCGCGTCGGCCGGCGACGAACCCGTCGATGGTCGTGGTGCCGCCGCTGGTGAAGGACGCGTCCAGGCGAGCGTCCGCCAGCTCGCGGAAGTAAGCGGTCGTGTGCTGGTGTCCGAGAAGGTCAGCGAGGACGACCAGATCGGCCGGACCGGCGTGGCGACCGTCGAGGTGCTCGTAGACGATCTCCCCGGGACGCTGTTCGACGACCCGCGGTGTACGAACGTCTGGATTGACGCCGGAGAGCCACCGCTGGTGGGCGAGGGAGCGCTGTTGGAGCAGCGGGTGGTCGTAGGACTTGGTGAAGGTCCTCATCGGCGGGCGGCCACCACGTAGGTGACGGTCGAGGCGGTCTCCAGCGGGTCGTCGCCGACCGTCTGCCGCAGCCTCTCGGCGATCCCCCGCTCATCACAGGCGAGTTGGTACTTGGGGTTGGTGGCCGCGTAGGCGGCGATGTGGTCGGCGTCGGTGAAGCGGAAGCGGTGCTGGTGGTGGATGATCTCCCTGACATCGAGGTGAGTGCTCACGATGTCGGCCTGGTTGTGGCTGTGGAAGGTCTCGTACAGGCTCGGCCGGTCGGCCGCCTCCGGGTCCAGGCCGCTGACGGCGAGCAGCTCGTCCAGTTCCCGGTAGCTGTCGGCGGACTTGGTGACCGTGATCGACAGCCCACCGGGTGCCAGGCAGCGGGCGATCTCCGCGACCACGGCCGCCGGACTCCGCGAGTGGTACAGGCAGAACGCGGCCGCGGCGACCGCGACCGAGGCGTCGGGCAGGGCGATGGCGTGGAAGTCGCCGCGCATGTACCGCACGCCCATCCGTCCGACCAGTCGCCGCTGGGCATCGGTGAGCAGGGCGGCGGACTGGTCGAAGGCGATGAGCTTCGGGGGATCGAGGCGCTCGGCGAGCGCGACGGTGGTGGTGCCGCGCCCGCAGCCGATGTCGAGGACGGTGCCGCGCGGCCCGGCGGCGGCGAGGTCCGCGATGACGGCGGCCGGGTGCCGACCGGCGGTCTTGGCGCGAGCGAGTGCGGTGGTGCGCTGGGCGAGGCGGCCTGCTTCGGCGTACAGAGTGCCGCGGACGCGGTCGGCGTCGAGAAACGGGTTGGCGGTCATGGACAGGTGGAGCCTTCCCGGGGAGGGGGTCGGATCATGTTCGAGGAGGCACGCCCTCGACGAAGCGGCGGGCGGCCCGGCGGCTGGTGAGGGTGACGACACGGGCGTGGCCGGCGTGCTCGGCGATCAGGGCGCGGACCTTGGGCCGCATCTGGCGCCGGTAGCCGAGGACGTAGCGGATGAAGCCCCAGTGGATGCGGTCGAAGACGCCCTGCTCGGTGTGCTGGCCACCGCGGTAGCGGCGTCGGCGCTGCAGGATCCCCCAGAGGCAGACGATCGGGGGGATGTCGAGGAAGACGACGGTGTCGGCTCGCTTGAGGCGGATGGGGAGGGTCGAAGCGAAGTTCCCGTCGATCACCCAACGCGGTTCGGCGACCAGTTCCTCCTGGATCGCCGCGAACTTCTCCGGCAGCAAGGTGTTCCAGTCGGAGTCGTAGTAAACGCCGTCGAGGTGGGTGACGGGGGCGTTGATCTTGGCGGCGAGCTGGCGTCCGACAGTGGTCTTGCCGCTGCCGCCGCAGCCGATGATGGCGATCCTGTCCATGCCGCTACAGGCTACCGAGCCGGGCGATCGACCGGGTCGCACTCGGGCACCGGCCGGGCCCGAGCCGGGGCGCGCCGACTCGCTCACCGCGCCTCGACGGGGACCAGGACGGCCCGATCGAAGTCGAAGCGAACCTCCCGACCGGGGCCGGCGACCTCGGCGCAGGACAGGTAGACCCGCCCGTCGGGCGCGATCTCCAGCTTCTCCACGACGTTGCTGGGGGGCGGGCACCGTTCGGGCAGCAGGATGTCGGTGTTGACCTTCATCCCACCCAGGTCCATGGTGGTCAGCCGTTCGTGGAGGTCCTGGGCCTGCTCCCAGGTGACGGTGGTGACTCCGCTGGTGGCGGCGTTGCCGACCGGACGGACGCGGTGCAGCAGCAGGTCGCGGGCGCCGAGGTCACGCAGCCGCTCGGCGAGCGCCGGGACGGTCATGATGTTCTCCCCGGTGAGCGTGCAGGTCGCGCCGAAGGGGAGGTTCCGGCCGAGGGCCCAGGTGAGGGTGTCGAAGGCGGCGTCGAAGGAGCCCGGCCGTCGGATCCGGTCGTGCGCCTCGGCGGTGCCGCCGTCGAGCGAGACCCGCAGCATGTCGAGGTGCTCGGCGGCGCGGGCGAGGAACGCCCGCCGCTTGTAGCCGTTGGTGCAGATCTCGGTGCGGTAGCCGAGCGACTTGGCGACGGCCAGGACGGTCGGCAGGCCCTCGAAGAGCAGGGGCTCCCCGCCCAGCAGGCACACGTCGCGGCAGTCGTAGCGGGCGAGGAAGTAGGTGAGGGCGGCGGCGGCCTGGTCGACGGTGACGGTGTCGGGCCGCTTGAGGTCCTCGCCGTGGTAGCAGGTGGTGCAGGAGAAGTCGCAACGGAAGAGCAGCTCCAGGTAGAGCTTCTCGACCCGCTGGATGCCGGGGAGTACGGGAGGGAGCTGGTTCACGTGCGGTTTCCTTCCGTCGGTGGGAGCAGGGTCGGCGTACCGCTCAGCACGCGATCCACGGTGCGCAGTTGGCGGGTGAGGCGGAACCGGTCGAGTCCGTCGATGCAGCGGGCGATCAGGTCGGCGTGGGCCTGGCTGCCGGTGATGCGGGTGAGCGCCGTGACCGTGGCCAGTACGTCGGGGCCGCTGGTGACGACCAGCTCCCGCGGCACGACCGCCTCGGCACCCCGGAGGGTGGCCGGTGCCAGTGGCAGGCAACCGGCGAGGACGGACTCGAAGATCCGCTGGGTGAACTGGCCGCTTCGGGCGTACCGCGCCGGGGCGAGCAACACGGTGGCCACCGAGGCCGCGTAGAGCGGGGCGACCTCGTCGAAGGGGATACGTCCGGTGAAGTTCACGTCCGGCCATCGGGCGGTGTCGGTCCATTTCCCGGCCACCCGGTGCGGCAGCCGGGCTGCGGCCGGGGAGAAGTACCGGTCGAAGGCAACGTCCCGGTCGTACTGGTTGCCGATGTACACCAGCGGCACGGGACGCCCGTGGGCGGCGAGTGCCGCAGGGTGGGCCCGGTCGAGCGCGTCGTCGTCGACCGGGAACAGCAGGCTCTCGGTTCCCGGCGAGGGGTGAAGGGCCGCTTCGCAGACCTGCACGTGGCCGAGGGCCCGGAGCGAGCTGTCGGCGGGCAACTGCCGGTCCTTGTCCCAGATCAGCGTACGGACGCCGTGGTGGTGGGTGTAGTGGTCGAGGAGTTCCTGCTGCCGATGGAGGTCGCAGGTGTGCCCTTCGCTGCCGCATCGGGTGGTGTTGCGCCCCGGAATCGGCCAGCGCCATTCCAGGAACAGCGCGTCGATCTCGGGCAGGCCACCGTCCCACTCGTAGCTGGTGGTGAGGTCGGTGCCGGCCTCCAGCAGGTCTCGGTCGGCCTGCAGGAGGACGACGTCGTGGCCGCGGACGGTGAGCCCGTCCAGCAGGGTGCGGCGGTGGCTCCGTCCTCCGTCCGGAGTGTCGGTGACGCCGGAGCCGAGGAAGCCCCAGAAGCTGTAGCCGATCCTCATGTCTTGGTCACCCACCAGTCCTCGATCAGGACCGCGTCCAGCCCGGACTCGGCCAGGCAGTCGAGCGCCATCTCCGGGGTGCCGCACATCGGCTTGCCCTTGACGTTCAAGGAGGTGTTGATCAGCACGGGCACGCCGGTGATCTCGGCGAAGGCCGCCAGGATCCGGGCGAGGAGCGGGTTGTCCCTGGACGCCAGCGTCTGCACCCGAGCGGTCCCGTTGGCGTGGACGACGGCCGGGATCAGTTCGCGGGCCAGGTCGGTGACCGGCGAGGCCATCGACATGAACGGCGCATCCTGGCCGAGGGTGAAGTAGTCGTCAGCCCGGTCGGCCAGCACGACCGGCGCGAACGGGCGGAACGGCTCCCGGAACTTCACGGTGGCGTTGAGCCGCTCCACAACGCCCTCCCGCAGCGGCGACGCGAGGATCGAACGATTCCCGAGCGCGCGCGGCCCGGCCTCCCCGCTCCCCTGGAAGAGCCCGACGAACGTCCCCCGGGCGAGCTCGCCGGCGACGTGTCCGGCCGGATCGAGCAGCCGTTGGGCAGTCATGCCGGGCAGCGGCACGGACTGCAGCTCCACACCGGGGAAAGCCGGCCCGAGGTAGCAGGACCGGGCCAGTCCGGCCGGAAGGTTCCGGTGCCGGGCGAGGTGGACGGCGGCCACGGCGCCGATCGCCGTGCCGGAGTCGCCCGGGGCAGGCGGGACGGCGACCTCGTCGAACAGCCCGGAAGCGATGATCTTTCCGATGCTGACGCAGTTCATCGCGACTCCCCCGCCGACGCACAGCAGCCGGGCGCCCGTCCGCTCGCGGGCGATCCGCGCCAGGTGCAGCATCACCTGCTCCGTGCGCTCCTGGAGGCTGGCTGCGAGGTCCGCGTGTACGAGATCGACGTCCTCGCCCGGCCGTCGGGGCGGGCAGGTGAGCGCCGTGAAGGCAGCCGTCAGCCGCGGGAAGCGGCTGTCCATGACCCGCAACCCGATCAGCCGGTGGTCGAGGGCGAAGCCGTCGGTGGTGAGCCGGACGGCCTTGGCGAACAGGGCCCGGAAGCGCTGGGGATCGCCGAGGGCGGCCAGCGCCATGACGGTGCCCTCCTCGTCGCCCCGCCGCCAGCCCAGGTGCTCGGTGACCGCACCGTAGACGTAGCCGAGCGAGGCCGGGTCGTCCTGGGCGTGGACGATCCGGTACGAGCAGCCGGTCGCACCCCGTCGGGCATGCCCGATCGTGGTGGCCTGCACCTCCCCCAGGCTGTCCACCACCAGTACGGCGGCATCCTCGTAACCGGAGGCGGCGAAGGCGTACAGCCCGTGGGCCCGGTGGTGGAGGACCGGCTGCACGGAGGCGTTCGGGAAGGCTCCGGCCAGGCGTGCCAAACGCCCGCGGGTGTTGGCCGCGACCCTGGCGAACGAGCGGGCCCGCGGCAACGCCCTGGCCGACGTCGCTGGCCGCACGGCGTGGGCGAGTGCAGCGGGGACCGCCCTCAGGTAGAGCTGTGGCGCGAAGTTGTACGCGACGGTGTCGACGTCCGCGTGGGCCAGGCCGGCCTCGTCCAGGAGCCATTCCACAGCCAGCGTCGGGAAGCGCTTGTCGTGCTTGACGCCGCTGAGCCGCTCCTCCTCGACGAAGCCGACGAGCTCGCCGTCGACGACCAGAGCGGCCGCGGAGTCGTGGGTGTAGGAGCACAGGCCCAGCACGGTGCTGCGGTTCGCGGTCATCGCCATCACCTCTTCGCCGGGATCGCCGGTGCCGGCATCGGCGCGAGCGGGACCTTCTGCTCGCGCTGGTCGTACCAGAGCCCCATCGCTTCGGGCAGCGGACCGCTCGACTCGGCGGCCCGGGCGCGGGCGTCGTCGTGCCGCCCGTTCTTCCAGAGCCGGTAGCTGGCCAGGACCGCGGCGAAGCCGTCCCAGACCGGATGGCCAACGGCCTCGCCCACCGTCACCTGCTTCAGCACCGGGTCGAAGTCGTCCCATGGGATGCCGACCGGCTGCCACCGTCGCGAGGCCTCCTCCTCGGCGGGCAGCTGCCACGCGGTGTCCTGGTGCTGGGCGTACAGATGCAGGGAGTCGACGTGGTGGTGGTAGTCGCCGACCTCGACGCCGAGCCAGCCGGCCATCAGCTCGTGCAGGACGGTGGTGGTGATCAGGTCGTACGGGAGGCCGAGCCAGACGTCCTGGCTTCGCATGCTGGTGTGCATCTCCAGGCGGCCTGCGCGCAGGTAGAAGCGGTAGCCGAGGGTGCAGGGGACGTCCTTGTGGCCGGCGGTGTCCCTGCCGGGGTCGAAGATCTGCACGACGGCCCGACGGCTCTCGCTGTCACGGGTCAGCTGGCGCCGGACGTAGTCGAGCTGGTCCAGCTGCCCGTGCCAGCGCCGCAGCCGAGGCCCGTAGGCGCCCTGGAGTGCGCCGTGGTCGGCGAGGGCGGCGAGGCGGCTGTTGAAGTCGTGGATCCAGTCGGCGCTGGAGCCGGAGAGGATCCAGACCGTCTCGGCGGCGGCGAACGCCGGATTGAGCACCCGGTACGGGTCCAGGTGGACGAGCCGAGCGGTGGGGTCGGTCAGCTTGAGGTAGGCGCCCATGAGCTCGGCCGTGGCCATGCCGCGCGGCGCGACGCTGCGGCCCTGGCTCAGGATGGCCTTGCCGGCACGGGTGAACAGCGCGTTCGCGCTGTCGGCGGCGGTGACGAACACAGTGACTCCGTTCGACGTCGGGACGGGACCGTTCAGGCGTTCGCGAGCTGCGGGGAGTTGGCCGTGAGGTGGGCGAGCTGCCGGGAGATGCCCTGGACCAGGGCGGTGCGGGGCCTCCATCCCAGGAGTTCACCGGCCCGGGAGCGGTCGGCGAGGGTGGCGTCCACATCGCCGGCCTCGGCCGACAACCGGTTGACCCGCACGGGGTGTCCGGTCAGCTCCTCGATCGCGGCCAGGACGTCGAGCACGCTGGTGCTGACACCGGCGCCGATGTTGAGCACGGTGCTCCCGATCCCGGCAGTCGCGGCAGCGATGGCGGCCCGGACGACGTCACCGACGTACGTGAAGTCCCGGCGCTGGTCACCGCTCCCGTACAGGTTCAGGGCCGGACCTCCGAGCGCCGCCGCGAGTGCGCGGCCGATCAGCATGTCCGGCCGCTGACGCGGGCCGTAGACGGTGAACAACCGCAGCGCCACCGCGGTGACCACCGACGAGGCCTTGCCTGCGTGAGCGAGGCACAGCTGCTCGCCGGCCAGTTTGCTGACCGCGTACGGCGACTCCGGCGTCGGCGTCCGCTTCTCGCCGGACGCGCCTTCGAGGATGCTGCCGTACACGCTGGACGACGAGGCGTAGACCAGTCGCGGAACCCGGACCTCCTCGCAGGCGGCCAGCACCCGCTCGGTCGCGAACACGTTGCAGGCGGTGTACTCGGCGAACCGCTCGCCCCAGGACCCGCGCACCCCCGGCAGGCCGGCGAAGTGGAAGACAGCGTCGGCCTGGAGGAACAGCGCCGCGAGCGGGCAGGTCCTCAGGTCGGCGACGACAAAGGTGAAGTCCGGGCTGCCCAGGGCGACCGCGAGATTGGCCGCCGCCACCGGATCGACCCCGGGATCGCGGCGGTCCACACCGACGACGGTGACACCTTCGGCGAGGAGTGCGTCGACCACGTGCGAGCCGATGAAGCCGGCCGCTCCGGTCACGACGACCCTCTTCAGTCCGCGCCGTTCCACGCCGTGGCGATCGTTCATGAAGTCTCCTGAGTGCAGTCTGAGTTGGTGCCGCAGGAACGCGCGCCCAGGTCCGCTGATCGGCGGGGCTCCGGACGGCTTCCTCCAGTCAACGACCCTCGGAGCGCCGATGGTCAGGAAGAACTCGGCGGCCCGTACTCGCGGGCGACCGGAAAACTTGACCTTCCCATTACTCGAAAACCTGCACCCTGGTAGTTGCGGCGCTACTTTGTGCACATGGCGGACAACCTCGTACTTCGCCGATTCATGGACGATCCCGGCCTGACCCAGGCCGAGTTGGCCCATCGCGTCAACCTGGAGATCGGCCGCCTGACAGGAAAGCCGGGCACCGTATCGGAGCGGACGGTCTACAACTGGCTTACAGGTAAGACCAGCTGGCCGCCGGTCAAACACCGGGAAGCACTCCGGGCAGTATTCGGGTGTACTGGTCCAGACCTCGGGTTCGTCCAACCCGAGGGAGGCCATCGCCCGCACCCGGAGGATGATGTGAAGCGACGATCTTTCATGACCGCCGTGACCGGAACCGCCCTCGCGGTCGGCTCCGCCGCTGTGGCAGCGCCTCGCAGGGTCGGCCACAGCGACGTGGAGCGGCTCAACACCCGGTTCGCCGATGTGATCGCCAGCGACCACCGGCACGGGGGAAGGCTCAGCATCGAAGCGCGCGCGGAAGCACTCGCCGACGAGGCCCTCGATCTCCAGCAACGCGGAGCTGCCAGCCAACGTGTCCGCGCCGCGCTCTTCGGTTGTGCCGCGTCCTTCATGTCCTCCGCCCTGTGGGCCGCCATCGACGGCCGGCGTTTCGACACCGCACTGCGCCACCACGAGCGAGCCGCGAGCCTGGCCGCGATGTCCGGGGATGCCGCCATCCAGTTCCGCATCTGGTCCCACGCCGGCAGCCTCTACCGGCACATGCGCAAGCCGAACGAAGCCCTCGCGGCCAACGATGTCGCCCGCAACCTCCCGATCGCCCGCCGAGATCCTCTCTTCGCCTCCCTCGGCCACGCTCGACATGCCGCGATCCACGGCCTGACCGGTGACGTGAACGCCGTCCGCCGGTCCGCCGGCCGGGCCCAGGACGCACTCGACCGGGCGGGCACCAGCGACGTCCGCCCGGTCTGGCTGGCCGCGCACTACGACCAGGCAGAGCTGGACTCCCTCGCGCTCGCCGCCCACCTGGCGCTCGGCCGCTACGAGGACGCCGAGTTCCACGCTCACCGGAGCCTCGGCCTGCTCCGTCCCCACATGCAGCGAAGCCGTGCCATCACCAATGCCCGACTGGCCCGTGCCCAACTCGGCCAGGGCGACCTCGAACCCGCCGTCACCACCGCCATGGCCGTCCCGGCAGAGCTGGCCGCGCACCCGCGAGTCGCCGGCATGCTCGACCGCTTCGGCTCCGCCCTGCTGGACGTGGCGCCGAACAGCCCCCATGCGCAACTCTGGGACCAGTACACCCACGACAATCGAAGGACATCCACGTGACGGAGCCGCACCTGCGCCACTTCACCGAGCTGACCCCCCTCGCGCGCCGGACGCTGCTCGACCTGTACGCGGACGTCCGAGCGCCACTGCTCCACCTCCCCAACTACGCCGTCGCCACGTTCGCCGAGCGTCTCGACCGCCACAGCGGCGAGCCCGGCTTCGAAGCCGTCATCGGCTACGACGGGGACGAGCCGATCGGCTACGCCTACGGCAACACCATCCGCTCCGGCGACCGCTGGTGGACCCGGATGTCCAAGCCGATGGCCCCCGACCTCATCGCCGACCCGATGTTCGCACTCAAGGAACTGGGCGTCCGCGCACCGTGGCGCGGCACGGGGGCCGCCCGCCGCATCCACGAGGGCCTCGCAGGCAACCGCCCCGAGGAACGGATCACCCTGATGGTGAACCCCGCCGCCGGCGACGGCAAGGTGCTGGCTCTGTACGAGTCATGGGGGTATGCGGCTGTCAACGAGGTCCAGCCGAACCCAGATACCCCTCCGCTGGTGGCCATGATCCGGACTTGCGTCGACTGACGGATCATCACTATTTGTTTGGCGAATCGCGCGCCAACTTGAGCTTGCCGATGCCAGACTGATGCGATGGAGGACCTGCGTAGCTGGATGGCCACTATGGAGACGGCGATAGCCAGAGGCGAAAGGAGATTTGCAGAGGTATTCCGACAGATTCTAATCCCCGGGCCCCGAACGGTTGAATCCGATGGCGTGCTCAGGATCCAGCCATATGGCCGAATTTTCATCCCCGGCTCCACCTACCAGCACATGCACGCCATCAGCTGGCTCGATCACCCAGACAATTCCCCAGATCTTGGCCTTGCCGACGACCTCGGAGCAGCGCTAACGCTGGCATCGGATCGGCGGATAGAAGTCATCCCGAGTCAAACTCTCACCAAGCACGGCGAACCCGGCAGAATAACATTCCTCCCAGTTTCTGATATCGCTGACCGCCGCCTCATGGGCCCACTTGCCGAAGGATTCGAAGTTGACAAAGAAATGCGTCACCTTCTGGCCGGGCTGAGCTCCCTGACCGGTCCGGCAGGAAGCACCGTTTCCGCAGCGATGCGACTGCACTACGGAGCCTGCCTCCTCTTCACGAGCGAGCTCGCCGCCGCATACACACTCCTAGTTGCTGGGATCGAGACGCTCGCAGGCAATTTCCATGACTTCCTTCCGACCTGGGAGGCATGGGACCAAGCTGCGAGCTGGGACAAGTTCATCAGAAGACAGTCCCTCTCAGGCACTCAAGCCGACGCACTTCGCCATAAGTTGATCGAGAAGAACCATCATATGCGACTGGGCGAGCGATTCGCCGACTATGCATCCAAAAACGCCAGCACGTCATTCTTTCGACAGGAGCTGTCCACTTGGGTGCCGAAATTCGATGCAACCACTGGTGGACTAGACGGCGGCCGGTGGAACCGCGGTCCCACCATTGGAGAGCTGAATTCAAACAAGGATGAACTCAAGAAGGCACTGAAACAGTCCTACAAGGCCCGGTCCGGCTACGTTCATACAGGCGACCGAGGAGAGACTCCCATTGCACAGGCAATAGGAATGCAGTCCGGATACCAAGAAAATAGGCCCGTCCCCTTCGCGATCCTCAGATCACTACTCAGGGATCTCATATTGACGGAAATCGACACCCGATGCACAAGCCGCGAAACGCTGCCGTTCCACCACGAGAGCGAAATCGGACGCAAGACGCTCCTCACCGAAGCAAGCCCCTTCCTCAGGCAGCCCCCGCAGCGGGATCAGTAGAGCCTGCCGACCTTCTCACGTCGCGCCACAGCGGGGAGGCGAGCCAGAGCACGCACCACTCCTTCTACCCACGGGTGCCGCTCCCCGTGCGACGAGGCCGCTTCCAAATCGATCTTGACGAGTGCATCCCAGCGACTCCATCGGCCGGTTGGTGCGGGCAGACGGCACAAATGCCAGCGAAGCGTCCGCACCCGAGTCAGACCCAGCGGGGCGTGGGCGACCCGTCTGGATCCAACCCGTATGGCCACCTCAACCTGAAACTTCGTGAAACGTAACCAGCGTTAGCGGCCTCTACCTCCAAGGCCGCTGCACCCTCGCGGTCCCCGGCGCTCTCCCGTAGCTCAGCCAGGATGAGCATCGCGGAAGGGTCGCCCGCATCAGCGGCCCATCGGTAGAGTCTCCGGGCGTCCTCGTGATTGCCAGCTGCCCTTCGCAGCTCTGCCAGGCTGGTCAATAGGTAGAGGTAACCAACTCCGGCAGCCCGCCGCGCCAAAGCTTCGGCCCGCTCACAATCCCCTGCCTCCTCCCACAACTTCACGAGCGTCTTCAAGATCACTGGATTGCCAAATTCCACAGCACCCCGGAGATCGGATTCCGCCATCTCGTGATGCCCGCATTCATCCCAGAGCTCAGCCAATTCGACAAACCCATTGGTGACGTCACGATCGACCGTCTGCCGGTAGAGCGCTTCCGCACCCTCACGATCGCCAGCTTCCTCCCGCATCTCCGCCAGCCTGATCAGCACGGAGAAGTCGGCGAGGTCGGCAGCCCGCCGCGCCAGAGCTTCGGCACCCTCTCGATCTCCGGCCTCCTCCCGGGTCACCGCCAGGAGCTCCAAGACGAGGGGGACTCCGTTATCTGCAGCTTGTCGGCAGGCCTCGGCACCCTCGATATCTCCAGCCTTCTCTCGCACTGCCGCCAGGCTCAGCAGGGCGAACGGATGTCCGGTATCGGTAGCCTGTCGATAGAGGGCTTCGGCGCCCTCGCGATCTCCAAGCTTGTCTCGCAACCGCGCCAGGCCGAGCATGGCGTCAAGGTCACCGATGTCGGCCGCGTATCGGTAGAGAAGTCCAGCACCGTCGTAGTCTCCGGCTTCCTCTCGCATTTCGGCCATGATGACCAGGCCGCCGGCGTTGCCGACATCGGCGGCCCGCCGCGCCAGAGCTTCGGCACGCTCTCGATCTCCGGCCTCCTCCCGGGTAACTGCCATATGGGCAAGGGCATCTGGATGGCCTGCGTCAGCGGCCCGGGCATAGAGGTGATGGGCCCATTGCCGTCGGTGCCTGCTTTCCGCAGCCGCAGCGAGATTGCCGAGGTCTTCGGCGCTGGTGAGATGGGTGTGGGCGGCGTGCCAGAAGGAGGCCGGAGGGCACAGCCGGTAGCGGATGGTACGGCCGTGCTGCTCCAGGTAGTCAGCAAGACGAAACGTGAGTCTCGCCACCAGTCCGGATGTCGCGACGGACGCTTGCCCCCTGGAGGCTGGTTCGAAGGACGAATGACGCTGCGACGCAAGGGGGCCTGTTTGCCATGGACCAATCGGACGACGTCGGCGAAGGCAGCTTCAGCCCCGTCCTCGGTGAACTGCGCGTAGTCGTGGTCGGCGAGGTAGTCAGCCGCAGCAGCGATAAGGAAGGACTGAGGCAGGTGGAGGCCAACGCCGAGGCGGCGCGCGTCCATTGCAGCCTCCAGTAATGCTCTAACGGCGGGGCTGCCCTGTTCGTAGCGGCGCAGGAGCTCCGGAACGCCAGCGAGGTCCTGGGCGAGCCTCCCGTCTGCACGGGCGCGGGAGAGTGCGTCCGCCAAGAGTCGGTCACCGGACCGGGCAAGTGCCGCTGCCCTGCGGACCGCATCCTGATCGAAAGCGTCGGGCACGGCGACAGTGCGCCCGGTGAGGAGTTCGCGGACTCGGCTGTACGGATCCGGAGCATGCGGAGCAGGGATGTCTGTATACCTGTCAATATACTCAGGCCACAGGGTTCCCAATACCAGGACGGGCCCGCGGCTGGGGTCAGTGAGCAGAGCATGGAGGGCGGCCGCGATGCGCTCACCAGTCTGCAGAGCGCCGAGATAGTGCTGGGCTTCATTCAGCCACACCACCGTGCGGGGCCCGACACGTTCGAGGTCAGTAAGCGCAGCCTCAGCGCGAGTGGGGTCATAGGGATGCCACAGCCGCCACCCCTCGGGGCCTAGCGGCTGGACCGCCTCCCAGCACGCCCGCGTCTTGCCCGTGGAGGACGATCCGACCAGGACCAGCATTCGGCTGCAACCGGCCGCAGCCTCGCGCACCACTCCAGCCATCACCTGATCGTGGACACGGCGGACGTAGCCTGACAGCGCCCTCACTGTCCGCGCATCCGATTCAACGCCGGCGGCGCTGGAGGGATGGACTTCCAGGTCGTGCGGATCCCACTCCGCGATTAGCTTGCCCAGATCTTCGCCCTGTCCTGATGCGAGCGCGGACACCGCGGTAGCACCTCTCGCGGCCCGGCCCAGCCCCAGCAGTTCCTCATCTGGCAGACCGAGTGCGTTGGCCAGCGCCGCGATCGTCTGGGCAGTTGGCACTCGCTCGCCAGCCAGGGCCGCATGGACGGTGCCACGACTCAGCCCCGTCCGGTGGGCTAGCTGGGTGACCTGCAATCCAGCACGAGCCAACCCGTCAAGCAGCCGCTTGCGCAGCTCTGGAAGCGGATCCTGACGTCCGTCGTGTTCCTTGTGCAGCATCCATCCCCCCGCCGCGGGTGTTCAACGGTGTTCATCTTCGCCCAGCATGAACCACGCCGAACACCGTTTCCGGGACCGTCGGTCACGTCATGCCCCCGCCGCCGCTTGGAGACCACCGTGACCCGTCTCGCCATCGTCCTACTCGCTTTCGTCGTCGTCATTCTCCTCGCGCTCCTGATTGCCGTGGGTGCAGGCACCTTGGCCCGCCTTGAAGGCGCCACCTACCCGGCCACCTTGATGCGCGCCGCCACCGCCTTTGCCGCAGCCTTGACCCTCGCTGCAGTAGTCATCGGGGCACTCGCACAGTTCCTCCCGTGACCCCAGACCACAGGGAGACCTTCTGTTACTGATACGGCGTCACCCTGCCTTCGCCGTGGTCTGCTTCAGACCTGCGAACTGGAAATCAGCCAACCCCCTTACTTTCACGCACCTCAGGCGAACAATTTTACCCAGAGATCAACAGTCGCGACTGAACGTGATTACCCCTGGCCAGCTAGGCCACTGTGAGAAGCCGTTGTCGTATCGATCTTGGTGGACGTGGGTTCGACTGGACAGCACGGTCGGGTGATCTTGCCGATTGCCGAGCATGAAGACAGGGCCT
>NZ_JBWKAW010000055.1:0-28442 GCF_056437345.1 Kitasatospora sp. NPDC042419 | reverse complement strand
CACACCTCATCCACCGCCCCCGCGAACACCGGGAACGCCCCGTACAACTCACGCCCGATCCCGTGCACCCGACCACCCTGACCGGTGAACAGCACCGCGTGCTTCGCGGCCGCCCGGCCGGCCGACCCGGCCGCCGCCCGCGGGACGGCTCCGGTCACCACGACGGGCGCACCTGCGGGCGCTCCACCGGCGGGCGCACCGGCCGGGGCACCGGCGAGGGCGGCCGGAACGACGGCGCCGTCGGCCAGCGCCGAGAGTCCGGCCGTCAGTTCGGTGAGGTCGCGGCCCAGCACCACGGCGCGGTGCTCCAGGAGGGCGCGCCCGGTGACGGACGACCAGGCCACGTCGGCGGGTTCGGGCGCCGGAGCCGCCGAGGCGCGGTCACGCAGCCGGGCGGCCTGGGCCCGGAGGGCCGCGGCGGAGCGGGCCGACAGTACCCACGGCACCAGCCCGCCCACCCCGGCGGCCGGCGGCCGCTCCCCCTCCTCCGTGGCCGGAGGCGGGCCGGCCGGCGGCGGGGCCTGCTCCAGGATGACGTGCGCGTTGGTGCCGCTGATCCCGAACGAGGAGACGCCCGCCCGGCGCGGCCGGTCAGTCTCCGGCCAGGGGGCCGGCTCGGTCAGCAGCTCGACGGCCCCGCTCGCCCAGTCGACGTGCGGCGTCGGCGCGTCGACGTGCAGCGTCCTCGGCAGGACACCGTGCCGCATCGCCTGCACCATCTTGATCACGCCCGCGACACCCGCCGCCGCCTGGGTGTGGCCGATGTTGGACTTCACCGACCCCAGCAGGAGCGGCCGTTCGGCCGGCCGCCCCTGCCCGTACGTCGCCAACAGCGCCTGCGCCTCGATCGGATCACCCAGCGTCGTCCCGGTCCCGTGCGCCTCCACGGCGTCGACCTCGTCCGCCGAGAGACCCGCGTTGGCCAGCGCCTGCCGGATCACCCGCTGCTGCGAGGGACCGTTCGGCGCGGAGATGCCGTTCGACGCGCCGTCCTGGTTGACCGCGCTGCCCCGGACCACGGCCAGGACCGGGTGCCCGTGGCGCACCGCGTCCGACAGCCGCTCCAGCAGCAGCAGTCCGACGCCCTCGCCCCAGCCGGTGCCGTCCGCGGCGGCCGCGAACGACTTGCAGCGGCCGTCCGACGCCAGCCCGCGCTGCCGGGAGAACTCGACGAACGCGGTCGGCCGGGCCATCACGGTGACGCCGCCGGCGAGCGCCAGGTCGCAGTCCCCCGCCCGCAGGGCCTGCCCCGCCGAGTGCAGCGCGACCAGCGACGAGGAGCAGGCGGTGTCCAGCGTCACCGCCGGCCCCTCCAGTCCGAGCACGTACGCGACCCGGCCCGACACCACGGACATCGAACCGCCGGTGACCCGGTAGCCCGCGACCCCGGACTCCGTGCTCCGGTGCCCGCCGCCGTAGCCGAGGGCGGAGGCGCCGACGAACACGCCCGTCCGGCTGCGCCGCAGCGACAGGGGGTCGATGCCGGCGCGTTCGATCACCTCCCAGGACGTCTCCAGGAGCAGCCGCTGCTGCGGGTCCATCGCCAGCGCCTCGAACGGCGGGATCCCGAAGAACTCGGCGTCGAACTCGGCCGCGTCGTGGACGAAGCCGCCCTGCCGGGCGGCGGCCCCGCCGAGCGGGTCTTCCCCGGCCCCTTCCCCGGCCCCGTGCCCGGTCCCGTGCCCGCCGAGGTCCCAGCCGCGGTCGGCCGGGAAGCCGGAGACCGCGTCGGTGCCGTCGGCCACCAGCCGCCACAGGTCCTCGGCGGAGCGCACCCCGCCGGGGAACCTGCACCCCGTGGCGACGATCGCGATCGGCTCCCGGGCGGCTTCCTCGGCCTCCTGGAGGCGGTGCCTGGTCGCCCGCAGATCGGCGGCGGTCTGCCGCAGGAAGTGCCGGAGCTTCTCTTCGTTGGACATGTGCCTACCCCTGTCGGTTCGAGATGCCTGGTGTGGACGACTGCTCAGGAGATCCCGAACTCCTCTCCGAGGATGTCGAACATCTCGTCGTCGGTCGCGCTGTCCAGGTCCCGGCCGCCCTCGGCCGGCGGGCGCGGGGTGCCGCGCAGCCGGGCCGCGAGTTCGGTCAGGCGCGCCGCGACGCGTTCGCGCTCCGCCGCGCCGTCGAGGGCCGACAGGTCGGCCTCCAGGCGGTCCAGCCCGTCGAGCGCCGACGCCTCGGGCGCGGTGTCGCCGAACAGCTCCCGGCCGAGGTGCTCGGCGAGCCCGTCCGAGGTGGGGTGGTCGAAGACCAGCGTGGTCGGCAGCGTCAGGCCGGTGGCCGCGGTGAGCCGGTTGCGCAGCCCGACGGCTGCCAGCGAGTCGAACCCGAGGTCGCGGAACGGCCGTTCGGGCTCGATCTCGGCCGGGTCGGCGTGGCCGAGCTGGGCGGCGACCTCGGCCCGGACCAGGGCGAGCAGTTCGCGGTGCCGGTCGGTGCCGGACAGCCCGGCGAGGCGCTCGCGCAGCAGCTCGGGGGCGCCCGCGCCGCTCTCGGCCTCGGGGGCGCCGGTGTCCGCCGGGGTCGCGGCGGCGACCAGGTCCGCGATGAGCGGGCGCGGGCGGGCGGCCGTGTAGCCGACCGCGAAGCGCGGCCAGTCGACGTCGGCGACGGTGACGCAGGTCAGGTCCTCCTCCAGGGCCTGGCGGAGGGCTTCGAGGGCGAGTTCGGGGTCCATCGCGGGCACCCCGATCCGGTCGAGCCGGGCACCCGCGTCGCCGGCGGACATGCCGGTGCCGCCCCAGCGGCCCCAGGCGATCGCGGTCGCGGCCGCGCCCCGGTCACGGCGCCGGGCGGCGAACGCGTCCAGGTAGGCGTTGGCGGCCGCGTAGGCGCCCTGGCCGGCGCCGCCCCAGACCCCGGCGCCGGAGGTGAACAGGACGAAGGTGCCGGGCTCGTCGTCGCGCAGCAGCTCGTCCAGGACCAGTGCGCCGCCGACCTTGGCGGCGAGCGCCTCGTCGACGTCCCGGCCGGTCGTCAGGTCGAACGGGCCGCCGACCTCCGCGCCCGCCGTGTGGACGACGGTGTCCACCCGCAGGCCGCGGGCCCGCAGGCCGCCGAGGAGCGCGGCGACCGAGTCGCGGTCGCGCACGTCGCACGCGGCGATCTCGACCTCGGCGCCGGCCGCCGCGAGCTCCTCGCGCAGCCGGGCGGCGCCGGGCGCGGACCCGCCGCTGCGGCTCGCGAGCACGAGGTGCCCGACGCCCGCCCCGGCCAGCCAGCGCGCGACGTGTCCGCCCAGCGCCCCGGTGCCGCCGGTGACCAGCGCGGTCCGCCCGGGCTGCCAGGCGCCCTCGCGGGCGGGGCGGCCCTCGGCGTGCGGCAGGCGGGCGAGGCGGCGGACGAAGGCGCCCAGCGGGCGGACGGCGATCTCGTCCTCGGCGGGGCGGGTGCCGAGCACGGCGGCCAGGGTCTCGGCCGCGCGGGCGTCGGCGGACCCGGGCAGGTCGACCAGGCCGCCCCAGCGGCCCGGGTGTTCGAGGCCGACGACGCGGCCGAGGCCCCGGACGGCCGCCGCGACCGCGCTGAGCGGCGGTTCGCCGAGGACCGCCACGGCGCCCTGGGTGACGCACCACAGCGGTGCGTCGACGCCGGCGTCGCCGAGTGCCTGCACGAGTGTCACGAGCCCGCCGAGGGCGGGGGCCGGGTCGGTCTCCGCGAGGTCCCCGACCGGCAGGGCGAGGACGCCGGCCGGCGGTTCCGCCCCGACGGTCTCCCGCAGCCAGGCGGCGAGCGCCTCCCGCCCGGACGGGACCTCGCCGGCGTCCGGCGCGACGACCTCGGCGCCGCGGCCGGTGAGCATCCCGGTCACCGCGGTGCGCAGCAGGTCGGCGTCCGGGCCATGCGGTGCGAGGACGAGCCACCGCCCGGTCAGCCGCTCGGGCGCCGGCGGGGCGTCCGCCCACGGCTCCCACTGCTCGGCGTAGCGCCAGGAGCGCACCACCGAGTCGGCCCGCTGCCTGGTCCGCCAGGCCGACAGGGCGGGCAGGACGTCGCGCAGCGGCGTGTCCTCGGCGACGTCGAGGAGGGCGGCGAGCCCTTCCGCGCCGGCTGCCGCGACGGTGTCCCACAGCCGGGCGTCGACGGGGTCGCCGGCCGGTGCGGCGGCGGGCTGCTTCGCCCGGCCGGGCAGGGCGGTTCCGGCGTCGGGGTCGAGCCAGTAGCGGCGGCCCTGGAAGGCGTAGGTCGGCAGGTCGACCCGGCGCACGCCGTCGTGGTGCAGCAGCCCGGCCCAGTCCACGCCGAGGCCGTGGGCGTAGCCGGCGGCGAGCGCGGCGACGAGCCGGTCCGGGCCGCCCTCGCCGCGCCGCAGGGTGTGCAGGACGGTGCCGCCCGCGCCGGCCTCGGCGAGCAGGTCCTCCAGCGGGACGACCAGGCCGGGGTGGGGGCTGCACTCGACGAACAGCGTGTGCCCGTCGGCGAGCGCCGCCCGCACGGCGGTGTCCAGACGGACGGTGCCGCGCAGGTTGTCGTACCAGTACGGGCCGGTGAGTGCCTCGTGGTCGGTGACCGCGGCGCCGGTGACGGTCGAGTACATCGTCACCCGGCCCGGTCGCGGAGCGGTCGCCGCCAGCAGCTCGTGCAGTTCGTCCCGGAGGACGTCCATGTGGGCGGAGTGGGAGGCGTAGTCGACCGGGATCCAGCGGGCCCGCACGTCGTCGCGCTCGCAGTCGGCCGCGATCCCGGACAGTGCCTCGACGGATCCGGAGAGCACCACGCTGGTGGGGCCGTTGACCGCGGCGAGCGACAACCGGGCGTCGCCCGCGACGAGTTCGGCGGCACGTTCGGCGGTGACGCCGACCGAGAGCATCCCGCCGCCGACCGAGGAGACCTGCCGCAGCGCGCGGCTGCGGAGCACCGCGATCCGGGCGGCGTCCGCCAGCGGGAGGAGGCCCGCCAGGTGCGCGGCGGCGATCTCGCCCTGCGAGTGGCCGATCACCGCGGCCGGGCGGACCCCGGCCGACTCCCACCACCGGGCCAGGGCGACCATCACCGCGAACAGGGCCGGCTGGACGACGTCCACCCGGTCCAGCAGCGCGCCCGTGCCGTCGCGCAGCACCTCGGTCAGCGACCAGTCCGTCAACGGGTCCATCACCGCCGCGCACTGCGCGACGGCCTCCGCGAACACCGTGCTGGTGGCCAGCAGTTCGGCCGCCATGCCGGCCCACTGCGAGCCCTGGCCCGGGAACACGAACACCGGGCCGGTCACCGTACCCGCGCCGGGGCCGCCCGCGTCGCCCGCGACGACGGACGGGGTGGTCGACGCCGCTCCGTCGGCCAGCGCCCGCAGACCGGCGGCGAGTTCGGCGCCGTCGCGGCCCCGGACGACCGCGCGGCGCTCCATGGTGGCGCGGCCCGAGGCCAGCGACCAGGCGACGTCCGCCGGATCGGCGCCGGGGTGCGCGGCCGCCCACTCCGCCAGGCGTGCGGCCTGGGCCCGCAGCGCTCCCTCGGTGCGGGCCGACAGCACCCACGGCACGACGCCGCCGAGGCCCGCCGGGGCGGGGGCGGGGGCGGCTTCCACCGCGGCGGCTTCCACGGAGGCGGCTTCCACAGAGGCGGCCGGGGCGTCCGACCGCGCCTCCGCGGGGGCGGCCGGGGCCGCGGCGCCGGGGCCGGCAGCGGCCTCGGGGGCGGCCTCGGCGGGCGCCTGCTCCAGGATCACGTGCGCGTTGGTGCCGCTGATGCCGAACGAGGAGACGGCCGCCCGGCGCGGGCGGTCCACCGCGGGCCAGGCCTGCGCCTCGGCCAGCAGCTCGACCCGGCCGGCCGACCAGTCGACGTGCGGCGTCGGCGCGTCCACGTGCAGGGTCTTCGGCAGCACGCCGTTGCGCATCGCCATCACCATCTTGATCACGCCCGCGACACCGGCCGCCGCCTGGGTGTGGCCGAAGTTCGACTTCACCGACCCCAGCCAGAGCGGCCGGTCCTCCGGCCGGCCCTGACCGTAGGTGGCCAGCAGCGCCTGCGCCTCGATCGGGTCGCCCAGCGTGGTGCCCGTGCCGTGCGCCTCGACCGCGTCCACGTCGGCGGTGCCCAGGCCCGCGTTGGCCAGCGCCTGGCGGATCACCCGCTGCTGCGACGGCCCGTTCGGCGCGGTGAGGCCGTTCGAGGCGCCGTCCTGGTTGATCGCCGAGCCGCGCACCACGGCGAGCACCGGGTGCCCGTTGCGCCGGGCGTCCGACAGCCGCTCCAGCAGCAGCATGCCGATGCCCTCGCCCCACGCGGTGCCGTCCGCACCGGCCGCGAACGACTTGCAGCGGCCGTCCGGGGCGAGCCCGCGCTGACGCGCGAACTCCACGAACACGCTCGGCGTCGACATGATCGTCACCCCGCCCGCCAGCGCGAGGTCGCACTCCCCGGTGCGCAGCGCGTGCGCCGCCCAGTGCAGCGAGACCAGCGAGGACGAGCACGCCGAGTCCACGGTGACCGCCGCGCCCTCCAGGCCCAGCGTGTAGGCGACGCGCCCGGAGGCGACGCCGAAGGAGTTGCCGTTGCCGATGTACGCCTCCAGCTCGTCGTCGACGTTCTGCACCCGGCCGGCCGCGTAGTCCGCGTACATCAGCCCCGCGAACACGGAGGTGTTGCTGCCCCGCAGGGACACCGGGTCGAGGCCGGCGCGTTCGAACGCCTCCCAGGACGTCTCCAGCAGCATGCGCTGCTGCGGGTCCATCGCCAGCGCCTCGCGCGGCGAGATGCCGAACAGCTCGGAGTCGAAGCGGTCGATGCCGCGCATGAACGCGCCCTCACGGGTGTAGCAGCGCCCGGAGCGGTCCGGGTCCGGGTCGTACAGCTCGGCGAGGTCCCAGCCGCGGTCGGTCGGGAACGGCGCCACCGTGTCGACGCCGTCGGCCACGCAGCGCCAGAGGTCCTCGGGGCTCGCGATGCCGCCCGGGAAGCGGCAGCTCATCGCGACGATGGCGATCGGCTCGTCGAGCACCCGGGCCCGGGCGGCGGCCGGTGCCGGGGTGTAGCCGGGCAGGCTCAGCAGCTCGGTGCGCAGGAACCGGGCGAGGGCGGTGGCGTTCGGGTAGTCGAACAGGACGGTCGCCGGCAGCCGCAGGCCGGTCGCGGCGTTGAGCCGGTTGCGCATCTCCAGCGCGGTCAGCGAGTCGAAACCCAGCTCGGTGAAGGCCCGTTCGGGTGCGACCGCCTCCGGGCCGGGGTGGCCGAGGACCAGCGCGGCCTGGCGGCGGGCCAGGTCGGTGAGCAGCTGCACCTGCTCGCCCTCCGGCCGCCCGGCCAGCCGCTGGGCCAGCTTCCGGGCGTCCTCGCCGCCGGAGCGGCGCTGCGCGGGGACCAGCCCGCTGAGGATCATCGGCAGCTCGTCGTCGAGCCGGCGCAGCGCCGCGAGGTCGAGGCGGACCGGGGCGAGCAGGGCCTCGCCCCGGGCGAGCGCGGCGTCGAACAGGGCGAGGCCCTGCCCGTCGGAGAGCGGCAGCACGCCGCTGCGGTTGATGCGCTGCCGGTCGGTGGCGGTGAAGTCGTCCTTCATCAGGCCGCTCTCCTCCTCCCACAGGCCCCAGGCGAGGGAGACGCCGGGCAGCCCGTGGGCCCGCCGGTGCTGGGCGAGGGCGTCCAGGAAGGCGTTGCCGGCCGCGTAGTTGGCCTGGCCGCGGCTGCCGATGACGCCGGCGACGGAGGAGTACAGCACGAAGGCGGTGAGGTCCAGGTCACGGGTGAGCTCGTGCAGGTGCGTCGCCGCGTCCACCTTGGGGCGCAGCACGGCGGCGACCCGTTCGGGCGTCAGCGCGCCGATCACGCCGTCGTCGACGACGCCGGCGGTGTGCACGACGGCGCGCAGCGGGTGGCCGGCGGGGACGGCGGCGAGCAGTGCGGCCAGCGCGTCCCGGTCGGCGGCGTCGCAGGCCTTCACCTCCACCGTCGCGCCCAGCGCGGTCAGTTCGGCGGCCAGTTCGGCGGCGCCGGGGGCGTCCGGCCCGCGACGGCTGGTCAGCAGCAGCCGCCGGACGCCGTGGGCGACGACCAGGTGGCGGGCCGCCAGGGCGCCGAGGGCGCCCGTGCCGCCGGTGACCAGCACCGTCCCGTCGGGGTCGAAGGCGGGCCCGGCGGTCTCGACCGGGGCGCTGCGGGCGATCCTCGGGGCGTACAGGGTGCCTGCGCGCAGGGCGAGTTGGGGTTCGCCGGAGTCGGCGGCGGCCGCGGTGGCGGCGGCGAGCGCCCGGACCGACGCCTCGTCGCCGTCCACGTCGACCAGCACGATCCGGTCCGGGTTCTCCGACATCGCGGAGCGGACCAGCCCGCCGACGGCGGCGGCGGCGAGGTCGCGCACGGGGTCGTCGGCGCCGACCGAGACCGCGTGGCGGGTGACCACGGCGAGGCGCGCGGTCGCGAAGCGCGGGTCGGCGAGCCAGCCCTGGACGAGCGCCAGGGCGCGGTCCACCGCGGCGTGCACGTCCGCGACGGGCGGCAGGCCGACGGCACCGGACGCGGGGGCGCCCGCGGCGGGAGCGACCGTGGCGGCGGCGTCCGTTGCGGCGGCGTCCGTTGCGGCGGCGTCCGTTGCGGGGCCCTCCGTGGCGGGGGCGCCCGCGGCGGGTCCGACGCCCGGCCACGGGAGGACGACGACCTCGGGGACGGGCGCGCCGCCGTCGACCGCGGCCGTGAGCGCCGCCAGGTCGGCGTGGACGGCGGCGTCCAGCGCGCCGCCGAACGGTGCGGCGTCCCCGGCCACCGCCCACGTCCCCGGGCCGGGGACCGGCACCGCCGCCGGGCGGGACAGCGGTGTCCAGCGGACCTCGTACAGCGGGTCCTGACGGGCCGTGGCCGCGGACCGCAGCTTCTCCGGCGAGACCGGGCGGACCGACAGCGAGCCGACCTCGGCGACCGGCCGGCCGTCCCGGTCCGCGAGGGTCAGGGCCACCGACTCCGGGCCGGTGCGCCGCAGCCGGACGCGGGCCGCGGCCGCGCCCGGGGCGAGGAGGCGGACGTCGCGCCAGGAGAACGGGAGCGACACCGGCCCGGAGCCGGGGTCGGTGCGGTCGGCGAACGCCGCGATCCCGAGCAGGTGCTGGGTCGCGTCCATCAGGGCGGGGTGGGTGCCGAAGCGGTCGGCCTCGTGCGCGACGCCCTCGGGCAGTTCGACCTCACCGTAGACCTCGTCGCCGCGCCGGGCGGCCGCGCGCACGCCGTGGAAGGCCGGGCCGTAGGTGACGCCGGTGTCGGCGAGCCAGTCGTAGAAGCCGTCGAGCGGGACGGGCACCGTGTCCGCGGGCGGCCACACCGCGAGGTCGGCGGCGGGGGCGGCTGCGGCGGCTGCGCCTGCGGGCCCGGTGGCGCGGGCCAGGGTGCCCACGGCGTGCCGGGTCCACGGCTCGCCCGGGTCGTCGGTCCCGGGCCGCGAGTGGATCGCGACGGCGCTGCGCCCGTCCTCGTCGGGGGCCTCGACCCAGAGCTGGAGCTGGACGGCGCCGCGTTCGGCGAAGACCAGCGGCGCCTCCAGCGAGAGCTCCTCGACCAGCTCGCGGCCGGTCCGCCGGCCCGCGTGCAGCGCCAGCTCCAGGAAGGCCGTGCCCGGGAGCAGCACCGTCCCCAGCACCACGTGGTCGGCCAGCCACGGGTGGGTGTCGAGCGAGAGCAGGCCGGTGAACAGCGAGCCGTGCCCGTCGGCGAGTTGCACCACGGCGCCGAGCAGCGGGTGGTCCGCGGCGCCCTGGCCGAGGCCGGTCGCGTCGGTCGCGGCGACGCCGGCGTCGAGCCAGAACCGGCGCCGGTCGAACGCGTAGGTCGGCAGGTCGACGCGGCGGCGTGCGGGGCCGGCCCCGCGGGCGTCCCCGGCCGTGAGCGCCGCCCAGTCGACCGCCGCGCCGCGCACGAAGGCGTGCCCCAGGGCCGCCAGCACACCGGTCACGGCGTCCCGGTCGCGGCGCAGCGTGGCGACGGCGGCGACCGTTCCGGCCGCCTCCTCGGCCGCGAGGCACTCCGCGACCATCGGCGTCAGCGCGGCCTCCGGCCCGAGCTCCACGAAGGTGGTCACCCCGGCGGCCCGCAGCGCGCCGACCGCGTCGCCGAACCGGACCGTGCGCCGGAGGTGCTCCACCCAGTAGGCCGGGTCGGCGAGCCGCTCCGGGGCGACGATCCCGCCGGTCACGTTGGAGGCGAGCGGAATCGCCGGGGCCCGGAAGCGCAGCCCCTCGACGACCCCGGCGAACTTCTCCAGGACCGGCTCCATGAGCTCGGAGTGGAAGGCGTGCGAGACCCTCAGCCGCGCGACCCGCCGGCCCCGGGCGGCGAACTCGGCGCGCACCCGCTCGACGGCCTCCTCGGTTCCGGAGACGACCACGCCGGCCGGCCCGTTGACGGCGGCCAGCCCCACCTCACCGGGTACGCCCGCCAGCACCCCGGCGGCCTCGGCCTCGGACGCGCCGACCGCGAGCATCGCGCCGCCGGCCGGCAGCGCGCCCATCAGCCGGGCCCGGGCGGCGACGAGGGTGACGGCGTCGTCCAGCGACAGGGCCCCGGCGACGTGCACGGCGGTGATCTCGCCGAGGGAGTGGCCGGCCACGTAGTCCGGTGCCGCGCCCCACGAGGTCCACAGGCGGTAGAGGGCCACCTCGAACGCGAACAGCGCGGGCTGGGCGACACCGGTGGGCTCGGGCTCCGCCGGGGCGGCGGGCTCGGCCCGGCCGGTGGCCCCCGGGGCGCCCAGCACGACGTCGCGGACGGAGAACGGGGTCACGCCCTCGAAGGCGGCGCAGACCTCGTCCAGGGCGGCGGCGAACACCGGGAAGGCGCCGTACAGGTCCCGCCCGATCCCGCGCGAGCGGGCGCCCTGGCCGGTGAAGAGGACCGCGGTCCGCCCCGGGCCGCGCCGCACGGCGCCGGTGACCACGCCCGTCGTCCCGTCAGTGGCACCGTCAGTGCTCGCGCCCGTGGCGCCGTCCGCGACGGCGGACAGCCCGGCCGCCAGGTCGGCGAGGTCCCGGCCGACCAGTACGGCCCGGTGCTCCAGCACCGCCCGGCCGGAGGCCAGCGACCACGCCACGTCGGCCGGGTCGGCGCCGGGGTTTCCGGCAACCCAGTCGCGCAGGCGCGCCGCCTGCGCCCGCAGCCCGGCCTCGGTGCGGGCCGAGACCACCCACGGGACGACCCCGGGAGCGGCCTCCGCCAGGGCCTCCGCGGCGGCCGGACCCTCGGCGAGCGGCCCCTCGGCGGGCTGCTCCTCGACGGCCGGACCGTCTTCGGCCGAGCCGTCCGCCGGCACCCCGTCCCCGGACGGCGCCTCCTCGATGATCACGTGCGCGTTGGTGCCGCTCACCCCGAACGAGGACACGCCCGCCCGGCGCACCCGCCCGCCCCCGGGCCAGGCGACCGGCTCGGTGAGCAGCTCGACCCGGCCCGCCTCCCAGTCGACCATCGGCGTGGGCTCGTCGACGTGCAGCGTGCGCGGCAGCACGCCGTGCCGCAGCGACATGACCGTCTTGATCACACCGGCCACGCCCGCCGCGGCCTGGGTGTGCCCGAGGTTGGACTTGACCGAGCCGAGGCGCAGCGGCCGGTCCGCGGGCCGGCCCTGCCCGTAGGTGGCCAGCAGGGCCTGGGCCTCGATCGGGTCGCCGAGCCGGGTGCCCGTGCCGTGCGCCTCGACGGCGTCGACGTCCGAGGGGTTCAGTCGCGCGGCGGCCAGCGCCTGGCGGATCACCCGCTCCTGGGCCAGGTCGTTGGGCGCGGTGAGGCCGTTCGACGCGCCGTCCTGGTTGACCGCGGAGCCGCGCACGACGGCGAGCACGGGGTGCCCGTTGCGTCGGGCGTCGGACAGCCGCTCGACGAGCAGCATGCCGACGCCCTCGCTCCAGCCCGTGCCGTCGGCGGTCGCCGCGAAGGACTTGCAGCGGCCGTCCGCCGCGAGGCCGCGCTGGCGCGAGAACTCGTCGAACGCGCCCGGGGTGGCGAGCACGGTCGCACCGCCCGCGAGCGCGAGGTCGCACTCGCCGGCGCGCAGCGCCTGGCACGCGAGGTGCAGGGCCACCAGCGAGGACGAGCACGCGGTGTCGACGGTCACGGCCGCGCCTTCGAGCCCCAGCGCGTAGGCGATCCGGCCCGAGGCCACGCTGACCAGGCTGCCCGTCAGCAGGTGCCCCTCGACCTCCTTGGGGACGCTGGACAGCCGGGACAGGTAGTCGCTGGCGATGACCCCGACGAACACGCCGGTCCGGCTGCCGCGCAGCGAGGTGGGGTCGATCCCGGCCCGTTCGAGGGTCTCCCAGGACGCCTCCAGCAGCAGGCGCTGCTGCGGGTCCATGGCGAGCGCCTCGCGCGGCGAGATGCCGAAGAAGTCGGGGTCGAAGTCGGCCGCGTCGTCCAGGAAGCCGCCCCGGTAGGAGGCCCCGCCGGTGGTCTCGGTGTGCTCCCAGCCGCGCCCGGACGGGATGCCGGTGATCGCGTCGGAGTCGGTGCGGACCAGCTCCCACAGCTCCTCGGGCGAGGTGACCCCGCCGGGGTAGCGGCACTGCATGCCGACGATGGCGACGGGCTCGTGCCAGCGGTCCTCGGCGTCCCGGAGGCGGGTCCGGGTGTCGTGCAGCTCGGTCGCCGCCCGGCGCAGGTAGTCGCGAAGTTGCTCTTCGTTCGCCATCGAATGTGCTCCGTGAGTGTCCGGGAGGACGGGTTGGCCCCAGCCCCGTGAATCAGTGGTCGGCGGGTCGGTCGGCGGTCAGCGGTCGGCGGTGAGGTCAGCGGTGAGGTCGGCGGTGAGCGGTCAGCGGTCGGTGCCGTGGTCGATGAAGTCGAACAGGTCCTCGTCGGTGGCCGACCCGAACTTCTCCTCGGCGGCGGGGACTTCGGGACCGGTCCGGTCGTCCGCCCGGCGCTCGGCCAGCTCCCGGAGCCGCTCGGCGGCCTTGGCCCGGTCCTGGTCGTCGAGCAGGGCGAGCATCGCCTCGATCCGGTCGATCTCACCGAGCACGGAGTCCCACGAGACGGTGTGCTCCCGGCGCAGCCGGGCCTGCAGGTGGCGGCCGAGGGCGGCCGCGTTGGGGTGGCTGAAGATCAGCGTGGCGGGCAGCGGGAGCCCGGTCGCGGTCTTCAGCCGGTTGCGGACCGCGAGGGCGGTGAGCGAGTCGAAGCCCAGGTCCTTGAACGCCGTCCCGGGATCGATCTCCTCGGGGTCGGCATGGCCGAGGATCGAGGCGGCGCAGGACCTCACCAGGTCCACCAGGGCCCGCTCCTGCTCGTCGTCCGGCAGGCCGAGGAGCCGTTCGAGGAGCACTGGGGCGGGTTCGGCCGCGCCGTCAGCGCCGGGGCCGCGCCTGGCACCCGTCACCAGCCCGCCCAGCAGCGGCGACACGCCGGGGTCGCCGCGGCGCACGGCCGCGGTGTCGGCGCGGAGCGGTGCCAGGGCGGCCTCCGGGCGGGTCAGCGCCTCGTCGAGCAGGGACCGGACCTGCTCCTCGGTGAGCGGCAGCAACCCGCCGTGGCGGGCGCTCCCCGTTCCTTCCCGACCGGCGTCCGCCTGGTCCGCACCGGTCTGCTCCCCGCCTTCGACGCCTTCCCCTCCTTCCCCTCCGACACCGTCACCGGACGCCGCGGCGTCCGGTGCGGCCCACGGGCCCCAGGCGAGCGCGAGGCCGGGAAGCCCCCGGGCCCGCCGGTGCTGGGCCAGCGCGTCGAGGAAGGCCGCGCCCGCGGCGTGCTCCGCCGCGCCGTCCCCGGTCCGGCCGGCCTCACCGGTCAGGCCGGTCGGACCGGTCAGTCCGGCCACCGAGGTGTGCAGGACGAACGCGGAGAGGCCGAGCTCGCGGGTCAGTTCGTGCAGGTGCCACGCACCGTCGACCGCCGGGCGCAGCCCCGCGTCCCCCCGGTGCGGTGCCGGGGCGGCGCCCTCCTCGGTACCCGCGTCGGCCCCGAGCGCGGTCACCCCGAGCCCGGTCGCCCCGGTCACCCCGAGCGCGGTCGCCCCGGCCGCCCCGGCCGCCCCGGCCGGCGTGGCTCCGGCCGCGTGCACGACGGCCCGCAGCGGGTGTTCCGCCGGGACGGCGGCGAGCACCCGGGCCAGGGCGTCCCGGTCCGCGACGTCGCAGACGGTCACCTCGACCGCCGCACCGAGCGCGAACAGTTCCGCCGCCAGCTCCGTCACCCCCGGTGTGGCCGCCCCGTGACGGCTCGCCAGCACCAGGCGGCGGACGCCGTGCGCGGTCACGAGCTGCCGGGCCGTCGTGGCGCCCACGCGCTCCTCGGCGCCCGTCACCAGGACCGTGCCGTCCGTCGGGAAGGCGGGGCCGGCGGCCTCGGCGGCGGGGACCCGGCTCAGCACCGGGACCAGCAGCCGGCCGCCGCGCACCGCGAACTCGGCCGCTCCGGCAGCCGCGCTCCCGGCACCCGGCTCCGCCGCGGCGTTCTCCACGGCCGCCGCGAGGGCCTCCGCGGAGGCCTCGTGGTCGTCGAGGTCGGCGAGGACGATCCCCGCCGGGTGCGCGGACCGGGCCGCACGGACGAGCCCCCACAGGGCCGCCGCCCCGGGATCGGCGACGCGGTCGCCGAGTTCGGCGAAGACCGCGCCGCGGGTGGCCACCACGAGGCGGGTGCCGGCGAACCGCCGGTCCGCCGCGTGGTCGCGCAGCGCCGTGAGCACGGCGCGCACCGAGGCGCGCACCGCGTCCGGGGCGCTGCCGCCGCCCGGAGCACCGTCCTCGTCCGGGGTGCCGGGCACGACCAGGGCGATCCGGTCGGGCACCGGTGCGCCCGCGTCCACCGCGGCGGCCAGGCCGGACCAGTCCGGGTGGACGGCCGCCCCGGTCACGCGGGCCAGGCCGTCGGCCGGACCGTCGGCCTGGCCCTGGGTCGGGCCGTCGGTCAGGCCCAGGACGGCCCAGCCGCCCCCGCCCCCGTCCCCGCTCCGGCCCGCCCCGCCGCGCGGCTGCGTCGACTGCGTCGACTGCGTCGCCGCGACCCACTCCAGCCGGGTGAGCACGGGCCGTTCGCCGCCCGCCGCGCGCAGCTCCCGCGCGGACCACGGGCGCAGCCCGACCGCCTCCGCGGTCGCGACCGACCGCCCGGTCTCGTCGGCGAGCCCGACCGACAGGGTGTCGGCGTCCGTGACGCGCAGGGTCACCCGCGCGGCCGGCAGCGGGCCCGGGACGACGGTGACGCCGCGCCAGGAGGACACCAGCCGGACGCGGCCGGGCACCGGCTGCGCCCCGTCCCCCGCCGGCTCCGGGGCGAGTCCGTACACGGCGGGCTCCAGCAGGGCCGGGTGCAGGTCGAGCCGGGCGGTGTCCTGGCCGTCGCCGCCGTGGGCGAGTTCGGCGAAGAGCTCCTCGCCGCGCCGCCAGGCCGCCCGCATCCCCTGGAAGGCGGGGCCGAGCCGGAGGCCCGAGCGGGTGAGGCGCTCGTAGGTGTCGGCGACGGACACCGGGGTGGCGCCGGTCGGCGGCCACTGCTCGGGCCGGCCCGCCGGGCGGTGGGTGCCGGGGGCGACGGTGCCGGAGGCGTGCCGGGTCCACGGTGCGTCGGCGGGTGCGTCCTCGGGCCGCGAGTGCACGGTGAGGGCCCGGGTTCCCGCGCCGTCGGGCCCGGCCAGGGTGACCTGGAGCCGCACGCCGACCGTCTCGGGCAGCACCAGCGGGGTGTGGACGGTCAGGTCCTCGACGACCGGGCAGCCGGCCTCGCCGCCGGCCCGGAGCGCCAGGTCCACCAGCAGGGTGCCGGGGACGACGGCCGCGCCGAGGGCGGCGTGGTCCGCCAGCCAGGGGTGGGAGGTGGTCGACAGCCGTCCGGTGAACAGGGTGCCGGAGCCGTCGGCCAGGTCGACGCCGGCGCCCAGGACCGGGTGCTCGACCGCGAACTGCCCCCAGCCCGCGCCCCCGCCCCCGGCGGCCGCGGCGCCGGCCGCCTCGACCCAGTGCCGGCGGCGCTGGAAGGCGTAGGTCGGCAGGTCGACCCGGGTGGCGTCCCGGTGGCCGACCAGCCCCGCCCAGTCGACCGGCAGGCCGCGCCCGAAGGCGTCGGAGAGCGCGGTGACCAGCCGGTCCGGTCCGCCGTCGTCGCGCCGCAGCGTCCCCAGGACGGCGCCGGTGACGCCGAGGTCGTCGAGGGTGTCACCGAGCGGCACCACCAGGCCCGGGTGCGGGCTGCACTCGACGAAGGCGTCGTGGCCGTCGGCGGCGGCCGCTCCGATCGCCGTCTCGAAGCGGACGGTGCGGCGCATGTTCTCGAACCAGTAGGCGGCGTCGAGCGGGGTCCGCTCGTCGACGGCCGCGCCGGTGACGGTCGAGTACATCGGGATCCGGCCCGGCAGCGGCCGCAGGTCCGCCAGCAGGCGGGTGATCTCCGCGTGGGCGGCGTCCATCTGCGGCGAGTGCGAGGCGTACGCGGCGGGCACCCAGCGGGCCCGGGTGGATTCGCCCTCGCACCGTTCCATGATCGCGGCGAGCGCCCCGGTGTCCCCGGAGAGCACGACGTTGGTCGGGCTGTTGACGGCGCCGACCGACACCACGTCACCGGCGCCCGCCTCGGCGATCAGTTCGCGGGCGCGTTCGGCCGTCACGGCCACCGCGAGCAGTCCGCCGCGGCAGGCGTCGACCGCCTGCACGGCCCGGACCCGCATCACGGCGACCCGGGCGGCGTCCGCCAGCGAGAGCAGCCCGGCGACGTACGCGGCGGCGGCCTCGCCCTGGGAGTGGCCGATGACGGCGGCCGGGCGCACCCCGCACGACTCCCACCACCGGGCGAGTCCGACCATCACGGCGAACAGCACCGGGTGCAGCACCTCGACCCGGGCGAGGGTCGCGGCCGTCTCCTCGTCGGTGCCGCGCAGCACGTCGAGCAGCGACCAGCCCTCGGCCGCGACCAGCGGGTCGATCGCGGCCGCGCACTCGGCCACCGCCTCGGCGAACACCGGTGAGGTCTCCAGCAGTCCGGCCGCCATGCCGAGCCACTGCGAGCCCTGGCCGGGGAAGACGAAGACGGGCCCGGGGCCGGAGGACACCGCGCCCGTGGGCGCTCCCCCGCCGTCGGCGAGCCCGCTGAGCCCGCTGAGCCCGCTGAGTCCGGCGAGGGCGGCGAGTCCGGTGAGCAGCTCCGCGGTGTCCCGCCCGCGGACCACCGCGCGGTGGTCGAAGACGGCGCGGCCGGACGCCAGCGACCAGGCCACGTCGGCGGGGTCGGCCTCCGGGTGCCGCAGGGCCCAGGCGTGCAGCCGGGCGGCCTGGGCGCGGAGCGCCTCGGCGGTGCGGGCCGACAGCGGCCAGGGGACGACGCCGGCCACGCCGCGGGCCTGCGCGGCGGCGCCCGGCGCGGCGCTGTCCGGCGCGGCAGCCTCCGGCCCCGTGGTGTCTGGCCCCGTGGTGTCCGGCCCCGGGGTGTCCGGCAGGGCGGCCCGGTCCTCGGCGGGGGCCTGTTCGAGGATGACGTGCGCGTTGGTGCCGCTGACCCCGAAGGACGAGACGCCCGCCCGGCGCGGCCGGTCCAGCTCGGGCCACGGACGGCGTTCGGTGACCAGGGCGACGTGCCCCGCCGTCCAGTCCACGTGCGGGGTCGGCTCGTCGACGTGCAGGGTGGGCGGCAGCTCGCCGTGGCGCATGGCGAGCACCATCTTGAGCACGCCCGCGATCCCGGCGGCGGACTGCGTGTGGCCGATGTTGGACTTGATCGACCCGAGCCAGAGCGGGTTCTCGGCGGTGTGCTCCCGCCCGTAGGTGGTGAGCAGTGCCTGCGCCTCGATCGGGTCGCCGAGCCTGGTCCCGGTGCCGTGCGCCTCGACGGCGTCGACGTCCGCGGGCGTGAGCCGCGCGTTGGCCAGTGCCTGCCGGATGACCCGCTGCTGGGAGGGGCCGTTGGGCGCGGTGAGCCCGTTGGACGCGCCGTCCTGGTTGACGGCGGAGCCGCGGACGACCGCGAGCACCCGGTGGCCGCGGCGGCGGGCGTCGGAGAGCCGCTCGACGAGCACCAGCCCGACGCCCTCGCCCCAGCCGGTGCCGTCGGCGGCCGACGCGAACGGCTTGCAGCGGCCGTCGGCGGAGAGGCCGCGCTGGCGGCTGAACTCGACGAAGGCCTGCGGGGAGGTGAGCACCGCGACGCCGCCCGCGAGCGCGAGGTCGCACTCGCCGGAGCGCAGCGCGTTGGCCGCGAGGTGCAGGGCGACCAGCGAGGACGAGCAGGCGGTGTCGACCGTCACCGCGGGCCCTTCGAGACCGAGCACGTAGGAGACGCGGCCGCTGATCACGCTGGTAGCGGTGCCGGTGAGCAGGTAGCCCTCCTGGCCCTCGGCGAGCGCCCCGGAGGTGCCGGTGTGGTAGTCCGCGGCCATCGCGCCGACGAAGACGCCGGTGCTGCTGCCGCGCAGCGAGGTGGGATCGATGCCGGCGTGTTCGAGGGTCTCCCAGGCGGTCTCCAGCAGCACCCGCTGCTGGGGGTCCATCGCGGCGGCCTCGCGCGGGGAGATGCCGAAGAACTCGGCGTCGAACCGGACGGCGTCGTCGAGGAACCCGCCTTCGCGCACGTAGGACTTGCCGGCCCGGTCCGGGTCGGGGTCGTAGAGGGTGTCGAGGTTCCAGCCGCGGTCGTCGGGGAACGGCGTGACGGCGTCGGCGCCGTCGGCCAGCAGGCGCCACAGGTCGTGTTCGTCGGCGACGCCGCCGGGGTAGCGGCAGCCGGTTCCGACGATGACGACGGGGTCGTCGTCGGTGCCGGGTGCGCCCGCCGCGGGGAGTGCGGCGACCGGGGCGGCGGCCGGGAGGCCGAGCAGTTCGGCGCCGATGTGCTCGGCGAGCGCGTCCGGGGTCGGGTGGTCGAAGACCAGGGTGACGGGGAGCCGGAGTCCGGTCGCGGCGGCGATCCGGTTGCGCAGTTCGACCGCGGTGAGCGAGTCGAAGCCGAGGGCCTTGAACGGCCGGGTCCGGCCGATCGCCTCGGGCGTGCCGTGGCCGAGGACGGCCGCGGTCTCCTGGCGGACGAGGACCGACAGGGTCTGCCGGCGCCGGTCCTCGGAGAGCCGGGCGAGGCGCTGTGCGAACGACGCCGCGTCCGGGTCGGGGCCGGCGGCGGCCCGGCGCGGCCGGGGGCGGACCAGGTCGCGGAGCAGCGCGGGCACCTCGCCGGTGCCGCGCAGCGCGTCGAGGTCCAGCCGGGCGGGTACCACGGTGGGCCGGTCGGCGGTGCGCGCGGTGTCGAAGAGGGCGAGCGCGTGGTCGCTCTCCAGGGCGCTGACGCCGGTGCGGGCGATGCGGTCGAGGTCGGCGCGGTCGAGGCGGCCGGTCATGCCGCTGGCCTGGGCCCAGAGGCCCCAGGCGAGCGAGGTGGCGGCGAGGCCGCGGGCGCGGCGGTGGTGGGCGAGTGCGTCGAGGAAGGCGTTGGCGGCGGCGTAGTTGGCCTGTCCGGCGCCGCCGAAGGTGCCGGCCATCGAGGAGAACAGCACGAACTCGGCGAGGTCGAGGTCGCGGGTGAGGTCGTGCAGGTTCCACGCGGCGTCGGCCTTCGGGCGGAGCACCCGGCCGAGCTGTTCGGGGGTGAGCGCGTGGAGGGCGGCGTCGTCGATCGCCCCGGCGGCGTGGACGACGGCGGTGAGCGGGTGGGCGTCCGGCACGGAGGCGAGCAGCGCGGCGAGCGCCGTCCGGTCGGCGGCGTCGCAGGCCTCGATCCGGACGTCGGCGCCCAGGGCGGCGAGTTCGGCGGCGAGTCCGGCCGCGCCCTCGGCGTCCGGGCCGCGGCGGCTGGTCAGCAGCAGGCGGCGGGCGCCGTGCTCCGTGACGAGCCGGCGGGCGAGCAGCGCGCCGAGGGTGCCGGTGCCGCCGGTGATCAGGACGGTGCCGTCGGGGTCGGCGGCCGGGCCGGCGACGGTGGGCGGCAGGGTCAGCACGATCTTGCCGGTGTGCCGGGCCTGGCTGAGGTGGCGGAAGGCGGCGGCCGCGTCGCGGACGTCCCAGGTGGTGACGGGCAGGGGTTGCAGCGAGCCGTCGGCGAACAGGGCACCGAGTTCGGCCAGCATCTCCCGGATGCGGTCGGCTCCGGCGTCCATGAGGTCGAACGCGCGGTAGTCGGTGCCGGGTCGTGCGGCGGTCACCTCCTCGCGGTCGCGGATGTCGGTCTTGCCCATCTCCAGGAAGCGGCCGCCGGGGCCGAGCAGCCGCAGCGAGGCGTCGACGTAGTCGTGCGCCAGCGAGTTGAGGACGATGTCGAAGCCGCGTCCGTCGCGGGCCGTGCGGAACTGCTCCTCGAAGCCGAGGTCGCGCGAGGAGGCGATCCGCCGGTCGTCGAGGCCCTGGCCGCGCAGGGTGGGCCACTTGCCGGGCGACGCGGTGCCGTGGACGTCCAGGTCCCAGTGCCGGGCGAGCTGGACGGCCGCCATGCCGACGCCGCCGGTCGCGGCGTGGACGAGCAGCGATTCGCCGGGCCGCACGCCGGCGAGGTCGACCAGGCCGTAGTAGGCGGTGAGGAACACCACCGGGACGGAGGCGGCCTGCGGGTAGGTCCAGCCGTCGGGCACCGGTGCGAGCAGTCGGCGGTCGGCGACGGCGAGCGGACCGGTGCCGCCCGAGAACAGGCCCATGACCCGGTCGCCGGGGGCCAGGTCGTGGACGTCGGAGCCGACTTCGAGGACGACGCCGGCGCCTTCGCCGCCGGGCGGGCGGGTGTCGGCGACCATGCCGAGGGCGACCACGACGTCCCGGAAGTTGAGTCCGGCGGCCCGCATCGCGACCCGGACCTCGCCGGGGGCGAGCGGCCGGGCGCCGTCCGGGTTCGGGGCGAGGGTCAGGCCGTCGACGGTCCCGGTGCCGAGCAGGTCGAGGCGCCACGCACCGGTGCCGGCGGGGGCGGTCAGGCGGGCGTCCGGGCCGGTCCGGGCGAGCCGGGGAGCCGCGAAGGTGCCTGCCCGGGCGGCGAGTTGGGGCTCACCGGCGGCGAGGGCCGCACCCAGGGCGGCGAAGCCGCCGGGGTGGCCGTCGAGGTCGGCGAGCACGATCCGGCCGGGGTTCTCGGTCTGGGCCGAGCGGACCAGGCCCCAGACGGCCGCGGCGGCGAGGTCGTGCACGGCCTCGCCGTGCGGGCCGGGCACGGCGCCCCGGGTGAGCACCACCAGCGGGGTGGTGGCGAACCGTTCGGTGCCGAGCCAGGTCTGGAGCAGGTCGAGCACCCGCCGGGTCGCGGCGTGCGCGGCTTCGGCGGGGTGGTGGCCGGCGGCTGCGGGGCCGTCGCCGGGGTGGGCGCCGTCCGCGTGGGCACCGAGGTGGGCGCAGGTGATCGCGACCACGTCGGGGAGCGGATCGGCGGGGTCGAACGCCGCCAGGTCGGGCAGCGCGGCGACGGCCGCACCGGCGACGCGCAGCGCGGCGACGGCGCCGAGCTCGTCGGGCCCGACCACCGCCCAGCTGCCGAGCGGGTCGTCCTCCGGCAGGGCGAGGGCCGGCCAGTCCAGGTGGAACAGGTCGTCGGTCGCGTCGCTCCGGACGGGCGCGAGCGCCTCGGCCGTCACGGGCCGGGAGACCAGCGAGGCGACGCTGGCGACGGGCGCGCCGGTCGGGTCGCTGAGGGCCAGCGAGACGGCGTCCGGGCCGCTGCGGGTGAGCCGGACGCGCAGCGTCCGGGCGCCGACGGCGTGCAGGCGCACGCCCGTCCAGGCGAACGGCAGTCCGACGCCGGCGCCTGTTCCGGTGCCTGTGCCTGTGCCTGTGTCGCCGTCGCCGTCGCCGTCGAGCGCGCCGGCGGTGTGCAGGGCGGCGTCGAGCAGGGCGGGGTGGAGCGCGAACCGGGCGGCGTCGGCACCGTCCCCGGCGAGGGCGACCTCGGCGAGGACCGCGTCCCCGTGCCGCCAGGCGGCGCGCACCGCGCGGAACAGCGGCCCGTACCCGTAGCCGGCGCCGGCCAGCCGCTCGTACAGGCCGTCGGTGTCCAGCGGGACGGCGCCGGCGGGCGGCCAGGCCTCGGCCGCGCCGGGCCGGGGCTCCTCGTCCGGGCCCGCGGGCGCCAGGACTCCGCTCGCGTGCCGGGTCCACGGTCCCGCCGTCGCGGTGTCCGGGCGCGAGTGGACGGTGAGCGCGCGGCGGCCGTGCGCGTCCGGGCCGTCGAGGAGGACCTGCAGCTGGACGGCGCCCCGGGCCTCCAGGGTCAGCGGCGCCTCCAGGGTGAGCTCCTCGACCACCGCGCAGTCGGCCAGGTCGCCCGCCCGGAGGGCGAGTTCGACGAAGGCGGTGCCCGGCAGCAGGACCGTGCCGAGGACGGCGTGGTCGGCGAGCCACGGGTGGGAGTGCAGCGAGACCCGGCCGGTCAGGATGTGCCGGTCGCCCTCGGCGGGCGCGACGGCGGCGCCGAGCAGCGGGTGGTCGGCGGAGCGCAGGCCGAGCCCCTCGGCGTTCGCGGCGGCCGGGGCGGCCTCCAGCCAGTAGCGCTCGCGCTGGAACGCGTAGGTGGGCAGTTCGGTGCGACGCGGTGCGCGGCCCGCGAGGAGCGCGGACCAGTCGACGGGGACGCCGCGGACGTACAGGCTCGCGGCCGCCGTGAGGAAGCGGCCGAGGGTGTCGGCGTCGCGCTGGAGCGAGCCGACGACCAGGGCGTCCGGCGCCGGGTCCTGCGCGGTCTGCTCGACGGCGGGGGCCATCACCGGGTGCGGGCTGGTCTCGACGAGCACCGTGTACCCGTCGCGCAGCAGCGACCGGGTGGCCCGCTCGAACTCGACGGTCGCGCGCAGGTTCCGGTACCAGTACTCGGCGTCGAGCTCCGCGCCGTCCACCGGTTCGCCGGTGACCGTGGAGTAGAACGCGACCGCCGGGGTGGCCGCCGGGCCGATGTCGCCGATGGCGGTGAGGAGTTCCTCGCGGACGGCCTCCACGGCGGCGGAGTGCGCCGCGTAGTCGACCGGGAGGCGGCGGGCGCGGACACCGTCCGCCTCGCACCGGGCGCGCAGTTCGTCGAGCGCGTCGGCGTCCCCGGAGACGACCACGGCGTCCGGTCCGTTGACGGCCGCGACGCCCAGGCGCCCGGGCCACTCGGCGATCAGCCGCCCGGCGAGGTCGGCCGAGGTGCCGAGCGACATCATGCCGCCGCCGCCCGCGATCGCCCGCAGAGCGCGGCTGCGGAGGGCGACGATCCGGGCCGCCTCCTCCAGGGTGAGCGCGCCGGCCACGTGGGCCGCGGCGATCTCGCCCTGCGAGTGGCCCACCACGGCGGCCGGTTCGACGCCGAGCGCGCGCCACATCGCGGCCACCGACACCATGACGGCGAACAGGGCCGGCTGGACGACGTCGACACGGTCGAGCGAGGGGGCGCCGGGCCGCTGCCGCAGCACGTCGACCAGTGACCAGTCGGTGTGCGGTGCGAGGGCGGCGTCGCACGCCCGGATGTGTTCGGCGAAAACCGGGGACTCGTCGAGGAGCCGGGCGCCCATCCCGGTCCACTGCGAGCCCTGTCCGCCGAACACGAACGCCGTCCGGCCGGGCTGTCCGGGGGCGCCGGTGACCAGGGCGGCGTGTGCCGCCTCGGTGCTCAACGCGTCCAGTCCCGCGAGGAGTTCGGCGGGATCGGCCGAGACGAGCACGGCCCGGTGGTCGAGCGCGGACCGGGTGGTCGCGAGGGCGTGGGCGACGTCGGCGGCCCGGAGGCCGGGGTGCGCCGCCAGGTGGTCGCGAAGTCGGCCGGCCTGTGCCCGCAGGGCGGCGGGGGTGGCGCCGGAGACCGGCCAGGCGAGCGCCGCCGGGGTGCCGGTGGCGGGGTCGGTGGCGGGGTCGGTGACGGGGTCGGCGGCCGTGCCGTCGGGGGCGGGGCCGGTGGTGGAGCCGGGGGCTGTGCGGTCGGGTTCCCCGGCCGGGTCGCCCTGTTCGAGGATGACGTGGGCGTTGGTGCCGCTGACGCCGAACGAGGACACCCCGGCGCGGCGCGGCCGGCCCGCGTCGGGCCACGGAGCCGGCTCGGTCAGCAGCTCCACCGCGCCAGCCGACCAGTCGACGTGCGGCGAAGGCTCGTCCACGTGCAGGGTGGCGGGCAGCTCGGCGTGCCGCATCGCCATGATCATCTTGATCACGCCGGCGACACCCGCCGCGGCCTGGGTGTGTCCGATGTTGGACTTCACGGACCCCAGCCGGAGCGGCCGTCCGTCGGCGCGCCCGGCCCCGTACGTGGCGAGCAGCGCGTGCGCCTCGATCGGGTCGCCCAGCGGGGTGCCCGTGCCGTGCGCCTCGACCGCGTCCACGTCGGCCGGGCCGAGCCCCGCCTGGGCGAGCGCGTCGCGGATCACCCGTTCCTGGGCGAGGCCGTTCGGGGCGGACAGGCCGTTGCTCGCGCCGTCCTGGTTGACCGCGCTGCCCCGGACCACGGCGAGCACGGGGTGCCCGTTGCGCCGCGCGTCCGACAGCCGCTCGACGAGGAGCAGGCCGATCCCCTCCGACCAGGCGGTACCGTCGGCGCCGGCCGCGAAGGACTTGCAGCGGCCGTCGGGTGCGAGGCCCCGCTGGCGGGAGAACTCGACGAAGGTCGCCGGGCTCGACATGACCGTCACGCCGCCGGCCAGGGCGAGGTCGCACTCGCCCTGGCGCAGCGCCTGGGCGGCCAGGTGCAGCGCCACCAGGGAGGAGGAGCACGCCGTGTCGACCGTCACCGCCGGGCCCTCCAGGCCCAGGGTGTAGGCGACCCGGCCCGAGGCGATGCTGCCCGCGCTGCCGTTGCCGAGGTAGCCGTCCACGCCCTCCGGCGCGGTGGTCAGCCGGGACGCGTAGTCGGCGTACATCAGGCCCGCGAACACGCCCGTGCGGCTGCCGCGCAGCGACTTCGGGTCGATTCCCGCGCGTTCGGCCGCCTCCCAGGAGGCCTCCAGCAGCAGGCGCTGCTGCGGGTCCATGGCGAGCGCCTCGCGCGGCGAGATCCCGAAGAACGCCGGGTCGAACCGGTCGGCGTCGTACAGGAAGCCGCCCTCGCGGACGTACGAGGTGCCGGCGTGGTCCGGGTCCGGGTGGAACAGGTTCTCGACGTCCCAGCCCCGGTTGTCGGGGAACGCCGCGATGGCGTCGGTGCGGTCCCGCACGAGCCGCCACAGGTCCTCCGGGCCGGTCACCCCGCCCGGGTAGCGGCAGCTGACCGCCACGATCGCGATCGGCTCGTCCGTCGCGGCCCCGGCCTTCGCCGCCCCGGCCTTCGCCGCCGCGGCGCGCGGCCGCGCCGGCAGGTCCAGCAGTTCGGCGCGCAGGTGCCGGCCGAGGGCGTTCGCCGACGGGTGGTCGAAGAGCACCGTCGCGGGCAGCCGCAGCCCGACCGCCCCGTTCAGGCGGTTGCGCAGTTCGAGCGCGGCGAGCGAGTCGAGCCCCAGCTCGCTGAACGCGCGGTCCGGGTCGATCGAACCGCCGCCCCGGTGGCCGAGGACCGCGGCCGCATGGGTGCGGACGAGGTCGACGAGCACCCGCTCCTGCTCGGCCGCCGGGGCCGCGGACAGGCGGCGCAGCAGGGCGCGCCCGGTCTCCGAGCCCCGGCCGGCGCCGGCCCGGCGGTGCGCGGGCAGCAGGTCGCGCAGGACGGGCGGCAGCTCGTCACCGCCGCCGAGCCGGGCCGGGTCGAGCCGGACCGGGGTCAGCACGGCTTCGGGGCGGGCCAGCGCCGCGTCCAGCAGGGCGAGGCCCAGCTCGGCGGAGAGCGGGGCGACCCCGGTCCGGGCCATCCGCTGCCGGTCGGCGGCGCCGAGCCCGGCGGTCAGCGCGCTGTCCTGCTCCCACAGCCCCCACTGGAGCGAGACGGCCGGGAGGCCGAGCGCGCGGCGACGCTGGGCGAGGGCGTCGAGGACGACGTTGGCGGCGGAGTAGCCCGCCTGGCCCGGGTTGCCGATCAGGCCGGCGGCCGAGGAGAAGAGCACGAACGCCTTGAGGGCGGTGCCCGGGGCGGTTCCGGTGCCGGTGCCGGTGCCGGTGGTGGGGCGGGTGGTCAGCTCGTGCAGGTGCAGGGCCGCGTCGGCCTTGGGCCGCAGGACCAGGTCGAGCCGCTCCGGGGTCAGCGACGACACGAGCCCGTCGTCGACGACCGCCGCCAGGTGCACGACCGCCGTGAGCGGGTGCCCGGCCGGGATCCGCGCCAGCACCCGGGCCAGTTCGGCGCGGTCGGCGACGTCGCAGGCGGCGAACTCGACGTGCGCGCCGGCCTCCGCCAGCTCGGCGCGCAGCGCGTCGGCGCCGGCGGCACCGGCGCCGCTGCGGGACACCAGGAGCAGCCGCCGGGCGCCGTGCGCCGTGACGAGGTGCCGGGCGACCAGGGTGCCAAGCGTCCCGGTGCCACCGGTGACGAGCACGGTGCCGCCGTCGGCGAGTCCGAGCCCGTCGGCGGGCGCGGTGACGGGCGCGGTGGCGGGTGCAGGTGCGGGTGCGGGTGCGGGTGCGGCTCCGGCCGGGCGGAGCGGGACGGCGGGCGCCCGCCGGAGCCGCGGCACCAGGAGGCCGGTCCCGCGCAGGGCGGCCTCGGGCAGGCCCGCGGCGGCGGCGAGGGCGTCGAGGCGGGCGTCGAGGCGGGCGGTGTCCGGCTGCGGATCGTCGTGCTGCGGGTCGTCCCGCTGCGGGTCGTCGGCGTCGAGGTCCACGAGTGCGAAGCGGTCGGGGTGTTCGGAGCGCACGGCCCGGAGCAGCCCCCACACGGCGGCGGCGGCGAGGTCGGGGATCCCGGCGGCCGTCCGGTCGGCCCGGCCGGCGGACGCCCCGTCACCCTCAACCCCGTCGTCGCCCGCACCCGCACCTGCACCGGCACCGTTCGCGATCCCGTTCCCGTGCCCGTTCCCGGTGACGACGGCGCCGCGGGTCGCGACCAGGAGCCGCGCATCGGCGAACCGCTCGTCCGCGAGCCAGGCCTGGGCGACGGCGAGCGCGTCGTGCACGGCGGCGTGGACGGCGGCCGGGTCGGTGAGGCCTGCGGGTGGCCCGGTCGGCCCGGCCGGCGGGCGCGGCGCCAGCAGCACGGTGCCGGGGGCGGGTGCCCCGGCGTCGACCGCCGCCGCCAGCGCGGCGAGGTCGGCGTACCGCGGGGCGTCGAAGCGTGCCGCGAAGGCGGCCAGGTCCGCGAACTCCCCGCCGCCCACGACCGCCCAGGCCGCAGCAGGGTCCGCAGTCGGGTCCGAGGCCCCGGCGCCGGCCAGGTCGGCCTCGTCGGCCGGCGACCAGCCGAGGTCGAACAGGTACTCGGCGGCGGGTGCCGTGGCCGTCGGCAGCTGCTCGCGGGTCAGCGCGCGCACCGCCAGCGACTCGACCGAGACGACGGGCAGGCCGGTCCCGTCGACGGCCGCGACGGCGATCGTGTCGGCGCCCAGCGGCAGCAGGCGCACGCGCAGCCCGCGGGCTCCGCCCGTGTGCAACTGCACGCCGCGCCAGGAGAACGGCAGCCGGACCCGGTTCCCCGCGTCCCCGGTGCGTGTGCCGTCGGCCTGGGCTTCATCGGACGGGGCGCCGCCGGCCTGGGCGCCGTCGGACGGGGTGCCGTCGCCCGGTGCGTCCTCGGCCAGGGCCAGGCCCAGCGGGTGCAGGGCCGCGTCGAGCAGCGCGGGGTGCAGGCCGAAGCGGCCACCGGCCGTGGCGGCGTCCTCCGGGAGGGCGATCTCGGCGAAGATCTCGGCCCCGCGCCGCCAGGCCGCCCGGACCCCGTGGAACGACGGCCCGTAGAGCACCCCGGCATCGGCCGCGTCCGCGTAGAGCGCGTCGACCTCGACCGGGGTCGCACCGGCCGGCGGCCATGCGGCGAGGGCGGCGAGGTCCTCCCCCTCGGGCGCGTCGGGGGCGACCGGTGTGTCCGGAGCGTCCGGCGCGGGTGCCAGCGTCCCGGTCGCGTGGAGCGTCCACGGGGCGTCCGGGTGGGAGGCGTCCGGGTGGCCCGGCTCCACGCCGTCGGACCGCTCGGGGCGGGCGTGCACGCCGATCGTGCGGAGGCCCGTCGCATCGGGTGCGCCGACCGTGAGTTGGACCTGCACTCCCCCGTCGGCCGGAACGGCCAGCGGGGCCACCAGGGTCAGTTCCTCGACGCGCGGGCAGCCGAGCCGGCCACCGGCGTGCAGGGCGAGTTCGAGGAAGGCCGTCCCGGGGACGAGCACGGTGTCGAGCACCGCGTGGTCCGCGAGCCAGGGGTGGGTGTCGAGCGCCAGGCGCCCGGTGAGGAGCACGCCGTGGCCGTCGGCGAGGCCGACGACCGCGCCCAGCAGCGGGTGGTCCACCGCGCCCTGGCCGAGCCCGGCCGCGTCACCCGCGCCGGCGCCCGCGTCGAGCCAGAACCGCTGCCGCTCGAAGGCGTACGTCGGCAGGTCGCCCGCCCGGTGGCGCGCCTCGGCGGTGAAGGTACCGGTCAGCGCGGGCCAGTCCACCGCGCCGCCGCGAACGAACACCCGTGCCAGGGCGGCCAGCAGAGTCCGAACCGGGTCGCGGTCGCGGCGTTGGACGGGAATGCCGACCACGTCACTGCCCGCCGTGCACTCCGCCACCATCGCCGTCAACACCGCATCCGGCCCCAACTCCACGAACGTCGACACACCCACCGCCCGCGCAGCC
>NZ_JBWKAW010000054.1:0-28446 GCF_056437345.1 Kitasatospora sp. NPDC042419 | reverse complement strand
CCGCTTCGGCGAAGTCCACGGCTACGACGGCCCCCGCCTCCACGCCCCGGCCCTCCCCGACATCCCGCTCAAGGCGCGAGGAAGGGTGCGCTGAGGCGGGGAATCGCAGGCACGGCGGGTGCGGGCATGCTGCGGTGGCGTCCGGTGTGCCTGCTCCGGACGCCGGGGGCCGGGGACTCCGCGCAGTCCTGCTGCCGGGGCGGAACGGGCGCGGGCGGAGGGCTCCGGTTCTCCTTGCCTGTCCGGGTGCAGCAGGGGCTGGCCGGATCGGTGCTGACCTCCTGTTCGTGCCCCGCCACGAACTCGTGCCCGGAGTCGCGGTTCCGTCGCGGCTCGACGGATCGTCAGCGGCCGCTGCCGGCCGGTGCGGGGTGCTCCCAGGTCAGGCCGGACTTGCGGAGCCGTTCGATCAGCTGCCGCACGGCCGGCGCCTCGACCGGCACGCCCGGCCGTGCGGCGGCGGCCACGGCCAGTCCCTCGCGCGCCAGGTCGCTGTCCTCCGGGGACCAGACGGAACGCTTTCGGAGCTCCGCGAACGCACTGTCGATCCCGCCGTCGACGGCGATGCCGTGCTCTCCGCAGGCGCCCTTGGCGGCAGCGACGATGACGCCGCCGCAGAGCCGCGCCGCGACCCCGGCCTCGTCGTGCTCGATCACCTGCTCGGCGAGCGCGAGGACGGCAGCGGAGCCGTTGCCGAGCGGGCGGAGGTCGTGGGTGGGGAACAGGCCGCGGACGTCCTCCATGACGAGGTCCATGTACAGCTGGCGGAAGAACGAAGGGCAGGCGCAGTCCCGGATGTCCGCCCGCCACCAGTAGTTGACCGAGACGGAGATGTCCGGCGCGGAGACCTGGTGCCACCAGAAGGCCGGGATGAAGAGCAGGTCGCCCGGCTGGACGACGGCCTCCCAGTACTCCGCCTGCGCGAACTCGGGGAATTTCTGCAGGTCGGGGGCGTTCACGTCGACGCTGCTCAGGTGCCTGGTGCGGATGTCGAGCGCACCGGGGTAGAGCAGGTCGCTCTGGGAGGGATTGAAGAGCAGGAACTTCTTCCTCCCGTCGAGCTGCGCGAAGAGATTGTTCATGTTGTCGTAGTGCAGGGGCGTGTTCGACGTGTCCGATGCCATCCACAGGTTGATGTCGCTGATGACATCGGCCGGAATGTAGGGGGGGATCACCAGTCCGTCGGAGAGCTCGGGGAGCGTCTTGGGGATCGACATCTGCTGCATGCTGAGCCTGCGGCCGTTCGCCGTGTTCCGGAACTCGGCGGCGAGCCGTGATCCGCGCATCGGCTCGAAACGAAGGCCGCGCGCATCCGGGTTGTACCTGAACCCGCCGTCCGCGTCCGCGATGCTGACGGGTACCTCGCGGTCGCCGAGGCGCTCGGAAATGTATTCGGGAGTCCACCGGTGCATCGCGCCGAGAGCCTCGGTGCCGCGGATTATCAGCGGCGTCGTGGTGAGAACCGAAGCGCGGGCTATGGGCTTTTCGGGGAATGAAGAAACGACTTCCACGTGCCCCAGCGAGCGGGCTCCCAGCATGGCGGCTCTCCATTCCGATGGAATATGCGGTGGGGGGTCATGCTACGGACCGGGAACGGGCCGCTCAACGATCGGGCGGAACACCCGGCGTACGGAAGCCCGGTGCCTCCCATATCGTCCGGGGCCGGGAACGTGCAAGTGATGGCGCGGGTTTCCCGGGACGGCGGAATTCGCCGTGCTGTTCAACCGGGACGTCGCCTCACTTGAACAGCCACGGCTCCCGGCCTCCGGTGGTGCGGGTGATCGGGGCCGGAGGGGTGGCGACCCGCCCGCCCGCTGCGGCAAACTCCGGAGAGCCGAGCCCTGGCCGGCTCGATCACGCCGACGCGCCACCCGTGGCACGCGGTGCTGCCGACCGGTCGTCGACGAAACGAGTGCCGGGCTCCGCGGACAACGTCACCGCACCGCCCCGGAATCCGCGTGCGGCCACACCAGCGAGTCGCGTCCCGCTTCGGAAGGGAACAACCCGGCGCATGAGCCAGAGCACAGCATTTCCACTCGTGATCGAGTCGGACGGGAGCGAGGGCCTCGCCGAGCGGGTCGAGGAACAACGGACCGCGCTGCGGGCCTCCTTGCTCGAACACGGAGCCCTGCTCCTCCGCGGATTCTCCGTTCCGGACGTGACCGCCTTCGACTCCGTCGTCCGCGGACTGTCGGGAGATCCGCTCACCTACACGGAGCGCTCCTCGCCGCGCCACGCGATCCAGGGGCAGGTCTACACCTCCACCGACTACCCGCCGGACGAGGAGATCTTTCTCCACAACGAGAACTCCTACCAGCAGTCGTGGCCCATGGCGCTGTACTTCTACTGCGTACAGCCGCCCTCGACGCTGGGGGCGACGTCGCTGGCGAGCACCCGCGAGGTGCTGGCCAGGCTCGACGACTCGGTGCGCGAGGAGTTCGTCCAGCGGGGCTGGCGGGTGGTGCGCAACTTCCACCCCGGGATCGGGCTGACCTGGCAGCACGTGTTCAACACCGACGACCGGGCCGCCGTGGAGGCGTACTGCGCGGCGAACGACATCGAGGCGGCGTGGCTGCCGGGCGACGCCCTGCGCACCACCGCGGTCCGGAAGGCCGTGCACCGCCACCCGGTGTCGGACGAGCAGGTCTGGTTCAACCACGCGGCCTTCTTCCACGTCACCACCCTGGACGAGGTGATCCGGGACGGGCTGCTGGAGATGTTCGACGAGCCTGACCTGCCGACGAACACGTACTTCGGGGACGGCGGAACCATCCCGGACGACGTCATCGCTCACGTCCGGGACTGCTACCGGGCCGCGACCGCACGCTTCGACTACCACGAGCACGACGTGCTGGTCATCGACAACATGCTGACCTCGCACGGCCGGGAGCCGTTCACCGGCCCGCGCAAGATCGCGGTCGCCATGGCCGAACCCTTCGGCCGGTAGCGCGCAGACGCTCCGCGCGACGTACGTTTCGCGACACCGGTGCGCGGTGTTCCACTGGGATCTCCCCCGTGTTTCCGGCGCCGGCCAGTCCTTCCCGCTCGCCCGGCGCGGTCCTCCGCTGCGCAGCCCGGGCCGCTACGACCGGTACGTGGGCACGCGCCTTGCCGTGCGCCCGCGCGGAGAGGAGAGCTCAATGAACCTGACCCACGAGGCCAGCGTGGTCCACCTGCTGCGTCGTCACGCAGTGGAGCGGGCCGACCTGACGGCCGTCCGCTACGTCAAGGACCACGAGGCGCCCGACGGCGTGCAGAGTCTGACCTACGCCGAACTGGACGCGGAGGCCCGCCGGGTGGCCTCCTGGCTGCAGGAGCGTTGCGCGCCCGGCGACCGGGCGATGCTGCTGCACCCGGCCGGGCTGCCGTTCGTCACCGCGTTCCTCGGCTGCCTCTACGCCGGGGTCGTCGCGGTGCCGTCGCCGATGCCCGGCCAGTTCCAGTACCAGCAGCGCCGCGTGACGAAGATCGCCGGCGACGCGGACCTGAGCGTGGCGCTCACCGACCTGGGCCAGCTGGGCGAGGCGGAGCAGTGGATCGCCGCCAGCGGACTCGGCCTGCCCGTCGCCGCGAGCGACGCCCCCGGGTTCGGCGACACCGCGAGCTGGCGCGACCACCCCGCCACCGCCGCGGACCTGGCGCTGCTGCAGTACACCTCCGGGTCGACCGGCGACCCCAAGGGCGTCATGGTCGACCACGCCAACCTGCTGCACAACGCGGGCAGCTTCGGGCGGGCCCTCGGCTTCACCGAGCAGACCAACTTCGGCGGCTGGATCCCGCTCTACCACGACATGGGCCTGATGGCGCAGACGCTGCCCGGCCTCTTCCTCGGCAGTAGCGTCACGCTGATGTCGCCGATGGCCTTCCTCAAGCGCCCGCACCACTGGCTCGCGCTGATCGACCGCTACGACATCGGCCTCTCGGCCGCGCCCAACTTCGCCTACGAGCTGTGCACGCGCCGGGTCACCGACGAACAGATCGCCGGACTCGACCTGTCGCGCTGGCGGTTCGCCGCCAACGGCTCCGAACCGATCCAGGCCAGCACGCTGCGGGAGTTCGCCGAGCGCTTCGCCCCCGCCGGCTTCCGGGCCCAGCAGTTCGCCCCCTCCTACGGGATGGCCGAGGCGACCGTGTTCATATCCGCCCTCTCGACCCGGCCGCCGGTCTTCCGCGCCGTCGATGCGCAGGCCCTGGAGAAGGACCTCGTCCAGGACCCCGAGCCGGGCGCTCCGGTGCGTGAACTCGTCGGCTGCGGCGACGTGCCCGACTTCGACGTGCGCATCGTCGACGAGAACGGCAAGGTGCTGCCCGACGGCACCACCGGCGAGATCTGGCTGCGCGGGCCGAGCGCGGCGAAGGGCTACTGGGGCCGCCCGGAGGCGACCGAGGAGGTCTTCCACGCCCGCACCGCCGACGGCGACGGGCCCTACCTGCGCACCGGCGACCTCGGCGTGCTGGTCGACGGCGAGATCTACGTCACCGGCCGCACCAAGGACCTGCTCATCGTGCACGGCCGCAACCTCTACCCGCACGACATCGAGCACGAGCTGCGGCTGCAGCACGCGCCACTGGCCACGCTGGCCGGCACCGCCTTCACCGTCCCCGTCCCGCAGGAGGAGGTCGTGGTGGTGCACGAGGTCCGCGGCCGGTTCGACGAGGAGCAGCTGCGCGAGCTCGCCGTCGCCATGCGTTCCACCGTGCACCGCGAGTTCGGCGTGCACGCCGCGGGCGTCGTGCTGCTGCGGCCCGGGGCTGTCCGCAAGACCACCAGCGGCAAGGTGCAGCGCAGCGAGATGCGCGGCCTGTTCCTGGAGGGCGCCCTCTCCCCGCTCCACGCGGACCTGACCCCCGGCGTGCAGGCGGCGATGGCGGGGGCCGGCAGGTGAACGCGCAGACTCCCGGCTGGCCCGTCGGCGTCGCAGCCGCGCTGGCCGGGGCGATGGACGCGGCGGCCGCGGCGGGCGGCCCGTTCAGCCCGCGCCGCACCGCGCGGCTGGACGCCGCGGAGGCCTTCCCCGACCAGGAGTGCGCCCTGCTGGACGCCGCCGGCTTCCCCCGCGCCTACGTCCCGGCCCGGCTCGGCGGAGCCGCCGGGGGCCTGCCCGAACTGGTCGACGCGCTGCGGGTGGTGGCCGCCCGCGACCTGACGGCCGCCGTGGCCCACGGCAAGACCTTCCTCGGCGCCGTGTCGACCTGGGTCGCCGGGACGGAGGAGCAGCAGCGGGCCCTGGCCGCCCTGGTGCTCGACGAGCACGAGGTGGTCGCCTGGGGCCTCACCGAGCCGGGCATCGGCAGCGACCTGCTGTCCGGCGGCCTGACCGCCGTCCCGGGAGACGACGGCGGGTGGCGGCTCACCGGCGAGAAGTGGCCGATCAACAACGCCACCCGCGGTCGGCTCGTCTGCGTCCTGGCGCGTACCCGCCCGGACGGCGGACCGCGCGGGTTCAGCCTGTTCCTGGTCGACAAGGCCACCCTCCCGGAAGGAGCCTGGCAGCCGCTGCCCAAGGAGCCGACCCACGGCATCCGCGGCGCGGACATCAGCGGGATCCGGCTGAACGACGCGCCCGTCCCGGCCGACGCGCTGATCGGGGAGCCCGGCGACGGCCTGGGCATCGTCCTGAACGCGCTTCAGCTGACCCGCACCATGTGCGTCGCGCTCTCCCTCGGCGCCGGTGAGCACGCCCTGCGCCTGGCCGCCGAGTTCGCCGCCGGACGCGAGCTCCACGGCACCCGGCTGCTGCTCCTGCCGCTGGCCCGGCGCACGCTGGGCCGGGCCGCCGCCTCCCTCGCCCTGGCCGATGCCGCGACCCTGCTGGCGGCTCGCAGCGCCCACGGACTCACGGGGGAGATGAGCACCGTCTCGGCCGCGGTCAAGGCCGGCGTGCCCTGGATCGTCCAGCAGGCCGTCGACGACCTCGCCGAACTCATGGGCGCCCGAGGCTTTCTGACGGACCACCATGCCGACGGGGCGTTCCAGAAGCTGGAGCGCGACCACCGGATCGTGGCCGTCTTCGACGGCAGTACGGCGGTCAACCGCTCGCTGCTCATCTCCCAGTTCCCGCTCCTGGCCAGGCTCATCCGCACCGGCGCCCACGACGCGGCCGGACTCTCCGCGGTCACCGGCCGTACCCCGCTGCCCGACCTCGACCTCCGGGCCCTGCGCCTGGTGAGCCGCAAGGGCTGCAGCGTCGTCCAGGCGGTGCCGGAGGCCGCCGGGCGGGTCGCCGACCTGGCGGCCGCGGGCTCCCTGCCGCAGCGCACCGCCGACCTGGCCGCCCTGCTCGCCGGGCAGTCGCAGGCGCTCGCGGACGCCATGGCCGAGCTGCCGCCGAGCCCCGGGAACGCCCCCGCCGCGGCCTTCGCGGTCGCCCGACGCTTCGAGCTGTGTTTCGCCGGCGGCGCCGTCCTCCACCTGCTCGCCGCGACCGGCGGCACGGACCGCGCCGTGACCCTGACCGCCGCCCTGGAGCGGTGCCTGGAACTGCTGGTGCCCGGCCACCGGCCGCCCACCGACGCCTACGAGGCTCTCGTCCCGCCACTCGCGCACCCCGTGGAGGAACCGGTCCGATGACCGCCGTCGACCCCGCCGGGAGCGCACTCCCGGCACACCCCGCGGCACCCGCGGACGTGATCGGCCGCCTGGAGGCGCTCCTCGGCGACGCCGGCGACCCCGCCAACCCGGTCGGCCGGGACGCGGTGCTGGCCGCCGACGCCCAGGGCACCCTGCTCACGGCCGGCGAGGACCTGCTCGACGCCTTCGGGCTGAACGCCCACTTCGTCCCCCAGGCCCTCGGCGGCCGGTTCACCGGCCCCGAGGACCTCATCGGCGTCATGCGCGCCGTCTACCGGCGCGACCCCGGCCTGGGCCTCGGCTACGGGGTGGGCTCCTTCATGGCCGCCGTCAACGTCTGGACCGCGGGCAGCGCCGAGCAGCAGACCCGGCTCGCCGAACACCTGCTCGCCGGCGGCCGGGTGGCCTGCGGCTACCACGAGCTGGCCCACGGCAACGACTTCGCCCGCGCCGAGGTGTCCGCGATGCCCGGACCGGACGGGCGGCTGCGCCTCGACGGCCGCAAGGAGGTGGTGGCCAACATCACCCGGGCCGGCGCCATGGTGGTCTTCGCCCGCACCAGCGAGGCACCCGGAAGCCGCAGTCACTCGCAGCTCCTGCTGGAGACGGACAGCCTGCCGCGGGAGGCCGTCACCCGCCTGCCCCGCTTCGGCACCGTCGGGATGCGCGGCGTGCCGCTCGGCGGTATCGAGTTCACCGACTGCCCCGTCCCGGCCGACGCCGTGGTCGGCACCCCCGGCCACGGCCTGGAGACCGCCCAGCGCTCCTTCCAGCTCACCCGGATCGCGCTGCCCGGCATGACCGCGGGCCTGCTCGACACCGCGCTGCGCACCGCACTGCGCGGGGCGCTCGGCCGCCGCCTCTACGGCGGCACCGCCGCCGACCTGGCCCTGTCCCGGTCGGTGCTCGCCGAGGCCTTCGCCGACCTGCTCCTGGCAGACGCGTTCGTCACCGTGGCCGCCCGTGCGGTCCACACCGCGCCCGCGCAGTGCGCCGTCTACGCCTCGGCGGTCAAGCTTCTCGTCCCCGCGCTGCTCATGGCGGCGGTCCGGCGGCTGGGAGACCTGCTCGGCTCGCAGTTCTACCTGCGCAACTCGGAGCAGCCGCTGTTCCAGAAGCTGCAGCGCGACGTGCTGCCCTCGGCCTTCGGCCACGCCTCCCGGGTCTCCTGCCAGTCCGCGCTGCTGCCCCAACTGCCCCTGACCGCAAGGCGGACCTGGAACAAGGAGAACGTGCCGGCGCTCCCGGGAACCACCTTCCGGCCCTGGGAACCGCTGCCGGCGATGGACTTCGGCGCCCTCGCGGTCACCGCGGGCGGACGCGACCCGCTCTCCCGCACCCTGCTCCAGGGGGCCGCGGCGCGCACGGGCGAGGACCCGGAGATCGTCGCGCTGGCCGAGCAGTACGCCGCCGAGGTGCGGGCACTGTCCGCGGAAGCGGCCCTGCTAACCCCCGACCGGCTGGGCCCCGCCGCACCGCCCGAGGCGTTCGACCTGACGACCCGGTGGGCCTCGGTGCTCGCCGCCGCGGCCTGCCTGGGCCTCTGGTGGGAGCGGCCGGACGGCCCGCAGGGGCCGGGCGACCGGCAGGGCCCGGGCGCCGACCCCGCCTGGGTGCCGGCGGCGCTGCACCGGCTGGGCGCCCATACCGGGCGCCACCACGACCCGCTCCCCGAGCGCCTCAGCGCGCCCCTCTACGCGGAACTCCTCCGGCGCCACGAGGCCGGCCTCACGTTCGACCTCGCGTGCCGCCCCACCGGCGCGTGAGCCCCTCCGACCCCACACCTGACCCGATACGTACGGAGGCTCCATGACCGACATCACCGACATCACCGGCACCACCGGCAGCGCCGACGCCGCCGACGGCACCGTCCAGGCGGACGCCGCCGGCACCGAGGAGATCCGGGAGTGGCTGCGCGGCTGCGTGGCCGCGTGCGTCCGGATGCCCGTCGAGGACATCGACACCGAGGCGCCGCTGTCCCAGTACGGCCTCGACTCGGTCTACGTGCTCGGCCTCTGCGCCGACATCGAGGACCGGTACGGCATCGAGGTGGAGCCCACCCTGCTGTGGGACCACCCCGCCATCGGCCCGCTCGCGGACGCCCTCACCCCGATGATCGCCGGCCGCTAGCGGCTGGCCGTCAGCCGTCAGCCGTCAGCCGTCGGCCGCTGACTCGCAACGGACGACGGGTCGCCGGTCCTCCCGGCGACCCGTCGTCGTGGCTTTCCCCGCCCGTGACCCCTGACCCCCGATCCCGATGCCGGTCCCGGTCCCGCCGCAGAGGTCGGGACCGGGGTCAGGCCGGGATGAGCCTGACCGGGAGCCGCTCCGGGCCGTTGACGACGATCGAGTCCAGCAGCTTGGGCTCGCCGTCGAGCTCGACCCGTACCGAACGGTCGAGCAACTCGCCGTAGAGCAAGCGAAGTTCGACCTTGGCCAGCATGCTGCCGAGGCAGAAGTGCTCGCCGAAGCCCAGGGCCAGGTGGCGGTTGGGCTTGCGGGTGACGGTGAAGGTGCCGGGGTCGTCGAAGACCGTCTCGTCGCGGTTGGCCGACGGAAGCCAGAAGACGACCCGGTCGCCCTTCTCGATCTTCTTCCCGTGGATCTCGGTGGTGCGCGTGGCGGTCCGCATGATGTGCGTGGCGGTCGAGGTCCAGCGCAGGACCTCCTCCACCGCGGACGGCAGAAGATCCCGGCTCTCGACCAACTGCCGCCACTGCTCCGGGCGTTCGAGGAAGGCCAGCATGCCGCCGGAGGCGGAGATCCGGGTGTTCTCGGTACCGCCGACCAGCAGGTTGTCGCAGTTCAGGATCACGTCGTCCGGGCTGAGGCGCTCACCGTCGATCTCGGCCGTCGCCAGCACGCTCACCAGGTCGTCGGCCGGCCGCGCCGCCTTCTCCGCCTGGAGCATCTCGAAGTACCCGAGGATGTTCAGGTGGGCGTACCGGCGGTCGGCCGGGTCGCCGGCAGCGAAGGCCTGGCTGGTCAGGTCGTAGAGGTACTCCCAGTCGGACTCCGGCACCCCCATCATCTTGCAGATCACGTAGAGCGGGACGCGCGCGGCGACGTCCGTCACGAAGTCGCAACTGCCCTGCTTCAGCGCATTGTCGACGATGCCCCGGGTGATTCCCGCCATCTCCGCCTCGATCGAGCGGACCGAGCGGACGGAGAACCACTCGTCCACCAGGCCGCGCAGCCGGCGGTGGCGCGGAGCATCGGTCAGCGCCAGGGTGCGGCCGCCGCCGGGGTCGTCCCCGTGGTCCTCCGGCCGGAGCAGGATGCCCTTGGCGGAGCTGAACGTCTCCGCGTCACGGTAGGCGGTGCGAACGTCCTCGTACCTGGTCAGGGACCAGAAGCCGGGCAGCTCCGTCGGCGGGTGCCAGTACACCGGCTCGTTGGCGCGGAGCCAGCTCCACTGCACAAAAGGGTCGCCGTGCGAATAGAGTCCGGGATCCACCAGATTGATCGGCGGGGCCGATTCGGCCGGCGCATTGCGCATGGGAATGCCTCACAGGTTCGTCGGAATTCTGGACCGAAATATCATGCACGTGGTCGGGGCGTCGGCGGAATGCCGTCGGGAGCCCCCGGCCGGCTGCCGGAGCCGGTGCGGAGTTCCATTCCCCGCGACTTGTCAACCGTGTTCGGGCGGCGCCTCCGGACGGTGTTCAACCGCCGCGGCAGCGCAGTTGAACGGCGCCCCGGACCGGCCGGGGCGCGGGTGCGGCAGGCCGTTCGGGCGGGCGCCGGTCATTGATCGCATGCGCGTCCCTGAGCCATAGTGGATCACGTCCCGGGCGGTGGAGAGCGCGTGTCGGGGGAAGCGTGTTCGGCGTCGAGGACGCCTTCGCAGCAATCGCTGCATTCGCGATTCCATCGGGACGCTGAGTATTCAGTCCCGGCTGGCCCGCCTCATGACTGCATCGCAGGGTGTCGGTCGAACCGGCACCCTGTTTGAGGTTTGTGCTTTCGCCTGCCAGCCGATGAGTCGAACCGAATGGAGTGCGCGGGAATGGCTACGTCTGAGGGTGGACTCCGGGAGTTGATGGCGGGCCAGCTCGCGGTCTGGTACAGCCATCAGCTCGCCCCCGAGAACCCGTACTTCAACGGCGCCGAATACCTGGAGCTCGACGGCGACGTGGACCTGGGCCTCCTCGTGAAGGCCTCGCAGCGCCTGATGGAGGAGGCGGACGCCGTCCGGCTGCGGATCCGCGAGGTCGACGGGCAGCCGCGGCAGTACTTCCACGACGCGGCGGACTACCCGGTCGACGTGATCGACGTCAGTGGCGAGGCCGACCCGCGCGCGGCCGCCGAGCGCCTGATGTGGGAGGACCTCCGGCAGGCGAGGGGGGCGGCCGATCGCTCCCTCTACCGGATCAAGGTCTTCACGGCGGGCCCCCGCTTCACCCTCTGGTACCAGCGCGCCTACCACGTCATCCTCGACGGCCGCAGCGTCGCGCTGATCGTCGGCCGGCTGTCGCAGATCTACAACGCGCTGCTGCGGGGCGAGTCGGTGGAGGAGGCCGCCCTGCCGTCCAGCACCGTGCTGATGGACGCGGAACGCGAGTACCGGGCCTCCGCCGACTACGAGGCGGACCGGGAGTACTGGCGCGACGCCCTGGCCGGGATCCCACAGGCGGAGGGTCTCGGCGGCAGCTACGCGGGGCGGGCCCAGCGAGCCCCCGTCCGGTTCCTCGGGGATGTCGACGCCTCGGTCGGCGCGAACCTGAAGACGGCGGCCCGCGGGCTGGGCACCAACTTCGCCGGTCTGATGATCAGTGCAGCAGCGCTCTACCAGTACCACCTCACCGGGCAGCGGGAGGTGGTCGTCGGTGTGCCGGTGAGCGGCCGCGTGGGGACGCGGGACCTCGCGATCCCGATGATGACCAACAACGTCCTCCCGATCCGGGTGACGATCTCCCCGGACACCACCGTCGCGGACCTCGTACGACGGACCACCCGCGCGGTGTTCCGGGGACTGCGCCACCAGCGGTACCGCTACGAGGAGATGCTCCACGACGCCGCGCTCGGCGAGGGCGACCTGTGGGACCTCATGATCAACGTGATGTCCTTCGACATCTACGCGCTGCCGTTCGGCGACTGCACCGTCACCGCGCACAACATGGCGAGCGGGCCGGTCGACGGCACCCGGATCGACGTCTACGACCGGCTCGGTATGGAGATCGCCGTCGACGTCAACCCCGACGCGCCCGACCTCGCGCCGGGCGAGGAGGTCTGCCGCCGCTTCCTCGCGCTGGCGACCTGGCTCGTCTCCGTCGCGCCCGACGAACCGGTGGGCCGGTCCGGGCTGCTGGACGCGGACGAGCGCCGACGGGTGCTCGTCGAGTGGAACGACACCGCGGCCGACCTCGGGACGGAGCTGGCACCGGAGCTGTTCGCGGCACAGGTGGCGCGGACGCCGGACGCGGTGGCGGTGGTCGCGGACGGCGCCCGGGTCTCGTACGCGGAACTGGACGCCCGCGCGAACCGCCTGGCGCACTTCCTGCTGGGCGAGGGGATCTCCGCCGAGTCGGTGGTGGGTGTCTGCCTGCCGAGGGGCGTGGACGCGGTGGTGGCGATCCTCGCCGCCTGGAAGGCGGGCGCGGCGTTCCTGCCGATCGACCCGGAGCACCCGGTGGAGCGCATCGCCTACCTGCTGGCCGACAGCGGCGCGGCCGTGACGCTGACGGACGGGACGACGCGGGTCGAGGAGCTCGCGGGTGGCGCACGGATCGTGGCGATGGACGGCGCACCGCTGGTCGCACGGCTGGCGGCGCTGCCGGCGACCGACCCCGGGGTGGTGGCGTCGGCCGACGGCCTGGCGTACGTGATCTACACGTCGGGTTCGACGGGTCGGCCGAAGGGTGTGGCGGTTCCGCACGGCGGTCTGGCGAACTACGCCCGCTGGGCGGCGGGTTCGTACCGGACGGAGGGTGGCGCGCCGTTGCACTCCTCGCTGGCGTTCGACCTGACGGTGACGAGTGTGGTGGTGCCGCTGGTCTCGGGTGCGCCGGTGGTGGTGAGCCGTGAGGGCGGTGCGGAGGGTCTGGCGGAGCTGCTGCGCTCCGTGGAGGGCGGCTTCGGTCTGGTGAAGGCCGTTCCGGCGCATCTCCCGCTGCTGGACGAGATGTTGACGGATAATCAGCTCAAGAACGCGGCGGCCACCTGGGTGGTGGGTGGTGAGGCGCTGCCCGGTTCGGTGGTGCGGAGCCTGCTGGAGCGCGCTCCTGGGTCCGTGGTGGTGAACGAGTACGGCCCGACCGAGGCGACGGTCGGCTGTGCGGTGTTCGAGGTGCGGGCCGGGCAGGAGGTGGGCGACTCGGTGGCGATCGGCCGCCCGGTCGCCAACACCCGCCTGTACGTGCTGGACGAATCCCTGCGGCCGGCGGCGCCGGGTGTCGCGGGCGAGCTGTACATCGCGGGCGCGCAGCTGGCGCGCGGCTATCTGAAGCGCCCCGGGCTGACGGCGGAGCGGTTCGTGGCGAACCCGTTCGAGCCGGGCCTGCGGATGTACCGTACGGGTGACGTCGCCCGTTGGACGCGCGGGGGTGAACTGGAGTACCTGGGGCGTGCGGACGAGCAGGTGAAGGTCCGCGGGTACCGGATCGAGCCGGGCGAGGTCCAGGCCGTCCTCACCGCCCACCCGGCGGTCGCCCAGGCCGCGGTGATCGCCCGCGAGGACACGCCGGGCGACGTGCAGCTCGTCGGGTACGTGGTGCCCAGCGGCGCGGCCGACGGCGTGGCCGAGCAGGTCCGGACGTTCGCGGCCGAGCAACTGCCCGAGCACATGGTCCCGTCCGCCGTCGTGGTCCTCGACGCCCTGCCGCTGGCGATGAGCGGCAAGCTCGACCGCAAGGCCCTGCCCGCCCCGGACTTCGGCACCCGGGCGGGCGCCGGACGCGCCCCGGCGAACGCGCGCGAGGAGATCCTCTGTGCCGCGTTCGCGGAGGTCCTCGGCCTGGAGCGGGTCGGCGTCGACGACAACTTCTTCCAGCTCGGCGGTCAGTCCCTGATGGCGATCCGCATGGTGGGGACGATCCGCAAGCTCGGAGTCTCCGTGTCGGTGCGGGCGTTCTTCGAATCCCCCACGCCGGCCGGCCTCGCCCTCTCCGTGGGCGCCGGGACGGTGGCCGTGCCGGCGAACCTGATCCCCGCCGACGCGGTCGAGATCACCCCGGAGATGCTGCCGCTGGTCGACCTCTCGGCCGAGGAACTGGCGCGCGTGGTGGCCTCCGTCGAGGGCGGCGCCGCGAACATCGCCGACGTCTACCCGCTGGCCCCGCTGCAGCAGGGCCTGCTCTTCCACCACCTCATGGCCGACGGCGACGACGACACCTATCTGGCCTCGGCCGTCCTGGGGTTCGACTCCAGGGAGCGGTTCGACGCCTTCGCCGGTGCGCTGCAACAGGTGCTGGACCGGCACGACATCTTCCGCACGTCGATCGTGTGGGAGGGACTGCCCGAGCCGGTCCAGGTGGTGTGGCGGAGCGCCGAACTGCCGGTGACCGAGGTGGCCCTGGACCCGCACGCCGCCGATCCGGTGGCCGAGCTGCCGGCCGTGGTCGGCCGGACGATGGACATCACCCGGGCGCCGCTGCTCGGGCTCCACGTGGCTGCGACCGCGGACGGCCGCTGGCTGGCCCTGCTGCGGCTGCACCACCTGGTGCAGGACCACACCACGGTCGAGGTGCTGCTCGCCGAGATCGAGGCCTTCCTGGGCGGGCGCGGCGGCGAGCTGCCGCAGCCGCTGCCGTTCCGCGACTTCGTGGCGCAGGTGCGCGGCGGGGTCCAACCGGCCGAGCACGAAAGGTACTTCGCGGAGCTGCTGGGCGACGTCACCGAGCCGACGGCGCCGTTCGGGCTGCTGGAGACGCGTGAGCCGGGGGCGGAGACCTCCGAGACCGAAGCGCGGGTCGCACCCGACCTCGAACGCAAGCTCCGCCGGGTCTCGCGGAAGGTCGGTGCCAGCCCCGCGACGCTGATGCACGTCGCGTGGGCCCGGGTCCTCGCGGCGGTGTCCGGCCACGACGACGTGGTGTTCGGCACGGTGCTGTTCGGCCGGATGAACGCCGACGCGGAGGCGGACCGCCAGCTCGGCCCCTTCATGAACCTCCTGCCGGTGCGCGTGAAGACCGGGGAACTGGGCGTGCTCGCCGCCGTGGGAGCGGTGCGGAGCCAGCTCGCCGCACTGCAGGAGCACGAGCACGCACCGCTCGCCGTGGCGCAGAGCGCCAGCGGCTTGGAGGGCGAAACCCCCCTGTTCGCCTCCATGTTCAACTTCCGGCACAACGACGGCTCGGTCAGCAAGAGCGGTGCCCTCTTCGACGGCGTCGAACTGCGGTACTACCGGGAGTACACCAACTACCCGCTCGCGGTGAACGTCGACGACGACGATGACGCGATGCGTCTGACCGTCGACGTGGCGTCCCCCGTGGACCCGCAGCTCGTCATCTCCCTGCTGTGCACGGCGACGTGGAACCTCCTGGTCGCGCTGGAACGGGCGGTGGCGGGCGGCCCGGAGGTCGCCCTGGGCTCGGTCGAGGTGCTGGACGCCGCGGAGCGTCGTCGGGTGTTGGTGGAGTGGAACGACACTGCGGTCGGGGTTGAGCCGTCGACGTTGCCGGGGTTGTTCGCGGCGCAGGTGGCGCGGACGCCGGATGCGGTGGCGCTGGTCGCCGACGGTGTGGAGCTGTCGTACGCCGAGTTGGACGCCCGGGCGAACCGTCTGGCCCGCTTGTTGGTGGGTCGTGGTGTCGGCGCGGAGTCGGTGGTCGCGGTGGCGTTGGAGCGCGGTGTCGACTTGGTGGTGGCGCTGCTGGGTGTGGTGAAGGCGGGTGGTGCGTATCTGCCGGTGGATCCGTCGTACCCGGCGGAGCGGATCGCGGTGGTGCTGGAGGACGCGGCTCCGGCGGTGGTGCTGACGGCGGAGGCCTTCAGGGGCCTGGTCCCGTCCGGTGCGCCGGCGGTGGTGCTGGACGAGCCTGCGGTCGTCGCGGAGTTGGCGGGTCTGCCGGGCTCGGTGCCTGGGGTCGACCTGGTGCCGGCGCATCCGGCGTATGTGATCTTCACGTCGGGTTCGACGGGGCGCCCGAAGGGTGTGGTGGTGTCGCACGAGGGCATCGTGAACCGTCTGTCGTGGATGCAGTCGCGGTTCGAACTCGCGGCGGCTGATCGGGTGTTGCAGAAGACGCCGTTCGGTTTCGATGTGTCGGTGTGGGAGTTCTTCTGGCCGTTGTCGGTGGGTGCTGCTCTGGTGGTGGCGCGTCCGGAGGGTCACAAGGAGCCGGAGTACCTGGCCTCGTTGATCGCGGAGCGTGGGGTGACGACGGCGCACTTCGTGCCGTCGATGCTGGAGGCGTTCCTGGCGGAGCCGGCCGCTGCGGGTTGTGGCGGGGTGTTGCGGCGGGTGGTGTGCTCGGGTGAGGTGCTGCCGCTCCGTACCCAGCAGCGGTTCTTCGAGGTGTTCGACAGTGTGGGGCTGCACAACCTGTACGGTCCGACGGAGGCGTCCGTCGACGTCACGGCGTGGGAGTGCGCGCCGGGGCAGACGGCGGGCGTGGTGCCGATCGGCGGGCCGGTGGCCAACACCCGCCTGTACGTCCTGGATTCGTCGTTGCGGCCGGTGCCGGTCGGCGTCGCCGGTGAGCTCTACCTCGCGGGCGTCCAGCTGGCCCGCGGCTACGCCCACCGCTCCGGGCTCACGGCGGAGCGGTTCGTCGCGAACCCGTTCGAGCCGGGTGTGCGGATGTACCGCACGGGTGATCTCGCGAAGTGGACCGGGGACGGGCAGTTGGAGTTCCTGGGGCGTGCGGACGAGCAGGTGAAGATCCGTGGCTTCCGGATCGAGCCGGGTGAGGTGCAGGCCGTGGTGGCCGCGCATCCGCTGGTGGCGCAGGCGGCGGTGGTCGCGCGGCAGGACGTGCCGGGTGACATCCGCCTGGTCGCCTACGTCGTCACCGACGGCGAGGGCACTGAACTGTCGCAGTCCGTGCGGGAGTTCGCGGCGCTCAGTCTGCCGGAGTACATGGTGCCGTCGGCGGTCGTCGTCCTCGACGCGCTGCCGCTGAGCGTGAACGGCAAGCTGGACCGCAAGGCCCTGCCCGCCCCCGAGTACGTCTCCGGTACCGGTCGCGGCCCGGCGAACGCCCGCGAGGAGATCCTGTGCGCCGCGTTCGCCGAGGTCCTCGGCCTGGAGCGGGTCGGCGTCGACGACAACTTCTTCCGGCTCGGCGGCCACTCCCTCCTGGGCATCCGCCTGGTGGAGGAGCTGCGCCTGCGGGGCGTCTCCGTCTCCGTGCGGACGCTCTTCCGGTCGCCGACCCCCGCGGGCCTGGCGGCCTCCACCGGGGCGAGCCAGGTGGAGGTGCCGGCGAACCTGATCCCCGCCGACGCGGTCGAGATCACCCCGGAGATGCTGCCCCTGGTCGAGCTGACCGTCGAGGAGATCGCCCGGATCGCCGCCACCGTCGAGGGCGGCGCCGCGAACATCGCCGATGTCTACCCGCTCGCCCCGCTCCAGGAGGGCCTGCTCTTCCACCACCTGCTCGCCGACGGCGGCGAGGACGCCTACGTGCTGCGGGCGGCGCTGGAGTTCGACACCCGTGCTCGGCTGGACGCCTTCGTCGAGGCGCTCCAGCTGGTCGTGGACCGGCACGACATCTTCCGCACGTCCTTCGTCTGGGAGGGCCTGCGCGAGCCGGTGCAGGTGGTGTGGCGCGAGGTCGTCCTGCCCGTCACCGAGGTGCGGCTCGCCCCCGACACCGTCGATCCGGCCGCAGAGCTGCAGGCCCTGGTCGGCTCCTCGATGGACCTGGGCCGTGCGCCGCTGCTGCGGGTGGACTACGCGGAGCTGCCGGGTGGCGGCTGGATGGCCCTGGCCCGGATGCACCACACGGTGCGTGACCACACCGCGCTGGAGGTCGTGCTCAGCGAGGTCCGGACGATCGTGGCCGGCCGCGTGGCCCAGCTGCCCGCGCCGATGCCGTTCCGCAACTTCGTCGCGCAGTCCCGCCGCGGTGTCCCGCTGGTGGAGCACGAGCGGTACTTCGCGGGCCTGCTCGCGGACGTGGACGAGCCGACCGCGGCGTACGGGCTGCTGAACGTGCGCGGCGACGGCGCGGACTCGGTGCACGGGGTGACCGCCTTCGGGCCGGCGCTCGGCAACCGTCTGCGGGAGACCGCGCGCCGTCTGGGCACCAGCCCGGCGACGCTGATGCACGTGGCCTGGGCCCGGGTGCTGGCCGTGGTCAGCGGCCGTGACGACGTGGTCTTCGGTACGGTGCTGTACGGCCGGATGAACTCCGGGGCGGGCTCCGACCGGGTGCCCGGACCGTTCATGAACACCCTGCCCGTGCGCGCCCTGACCGACCGCCACGGCGTGCTCGCCGCCGTCACCGCGATGCGTGACCAGCTCGCCGAGCTGCTGGAGCACGAGCACGCCCCGCTGGTCGCGGCGCAGCGCGCCAGCGGCATCGTCGGCGACTCCCCGCTGTTCACCTCCTTCATCAACTACCGCCGCAACGAGGGGCAGAGCCCCGAGGAGCGGGCCGGCGAGGTGATGGAGGGGACCCGTCTGCTGCTGTCGCGGGAGCGCACCAACTACCCGCTGGTCATCCTGGTGGACGACAACGACGACGGGATCGAGGTCGCGGTCGACGCGGTGGCGCCGATCGACTCGGCCGAGGTGGGCGCGCTGGTGCGCACCGCCACCGAGAACCTGGTCGGCGCGCTGGAGGCGGCGCTCGACGGCGGCCCGGAGCTGCCGCTGAGCGAGGTCCGGGTGCTGGCGGAGGCCGAGCGCTCGCGGCTGCTCACCGAGTGGAACGACACCGCGGCCGAGGTGCCGGAGGGCACCGTCGTCGACCGGTTCGAGGCGCAGGCGGCCCGGACCCCGGACGCGGTGGCGCTCGTCGCCGACGGCGAGCGGGTGTCGTACGCGGAGCTGGACGCCCGGGCCAACCAGCTCGCGCACTACCTGGTCGCCCAGGGCATCGGTGCCGAGTCCGTGGTGGGCCTGGCGCTGCCGCGCGGCGTCGAGATGATCACCGCTGTGCTGGCGGTCTGGAAGGCCGGCGCCGGCTACCTGCCGGTCGACCCCGAGCAGCCGGCCGACCGGGTGGCGTTCGTGCTCACCGACTGCCGGGTCGCCCTGGTGCTGACCACCGAGGAGGTCCTGGAGGACCTGCCGGCCGGGCGGATCCGGACGGTCGCGCTGGACGGCACGCTGACGGCGATGCAGCTGGCGGCGGCCCCGGCCACCGCGCCCGGCGCGGCCGCCGACCCGGGCTGCCCGGCCTACGTGATCTACACCTCGGGCTCGACCGGCCGTCCGAAGGGCGTCGTCGTGACCCACGGGGCACTGGCCAACTACGTGGCCACGGTGCCGCCGAGGATCGGTTTCACCGGACCGGGCGCCCGGTACGCCCTGCTCCAGGCGCAGGTCACCGACCTGGGCAACACGGTGCTGTTCGCGAGCCTGGTGACCGGGGGCGAGCTGCACGTCCTGGAGGAGGCCGCGGTCACCGACCCGGCCGCGGTCGCGGACTACCTGGCCGAGCACGGCATCGACCATCTGAAGGCCGTCCCCTCGCACCTCGCGGCGCTGAGCGCGGTGGCCGGCCCGGAGCGGCTGCTCCCGGCGCGGTCGCTGGTGCTCGGCGGCGAGGCCGCCGCGCCGGAGTGGGTGCGGGAACTGGTCGCCGCGGCCGACGGGTGCGAGGTGTTCAACCACTACGGTCCGACCGAGACCACCATCGGTGTCGCCACCACCCGGCTGACCGCCGACCTGGTCGCCGACGGCGTGGTCCCGGTCGGCCGACCGGTCGGCAACACCCGCTTCCACGTGTTGGACGCCCGTCTCCAGCCGGTGCCGGTGGGCGTCGCGGGCGAGCTGTACGTGGCCGGTGCCCAGCTGGCGCGCGGCTATGTGCGGCGCCCGGGTCTGACGGCGGAGCGGTTCGTCGCCAACCCCTTCGAGCCGGGCACCCGTGTGTACCGCACCGGTGACCTCGCGAAGTGGACCGCGGACGGCCGGGTGGTCTTCCTCGGCCGGGCGGACGAGCAGGTGAAGATCCGCGGCCACCGGATCGAGCCGGGTGAGGTGCAGGCGGCGCTGGCCGCCCACCGGCAGGTCGCCCAGGCGGCCGTGGTCGCCCGCCGGGACACCCCGGGCGAGGTCCGCCTGGTCGCCTACGTGGTACCCGGTGCCGGTGCTGACGCCATTGAACTCCCGGCCCAGCTGCGGCAGTTCGCCGTCGATCGGCTGCCCGAGCACCTGGTGCCGTCGGCCGTCGTGGTGCTGGACGCCCTCCCGCTGGCCGCCAACGGCAAGCTGGACCGCAAGGCGCTCCCGGCGCCGGACTTCGCGAGCCGGTCCGGCGCCGGCCGGGGCCCCGCGGACGCCCGCGAGGAGATCGTCTGCGCGGCCTTCGCCGAGGTGCTGGAGCTGGAGAAGGTCGGCGTGGACGACGACTTCTTCGAGCTGGGCGGACACTCCCTGGTGGCCGTCCGACTGGTGGAGATGCTGCGCGCGCAGGGCGTCTCGGTGTCCGTCCGCACCCTGTTCGACAACCCTTCGCCGGCCGGCGTGGCGGCCTCGGTGGGTGCCGAGCGCGTCACCGCCCCGGCCAACCGGATCCCGGCGGACGCGCGGGAGATCACCCCGGAGATGCTCCCCATGGTGGAGCTGACGCCGGAGGAGGTCGCGGCCGTGGTCGCGGCCGTCCCGGGCGGCGCCGCGAACATCGCGGACGTCTACCCGCTGGCCCCGCTGCAGGAGGGCCTGCTGTTCCACCACGTGCTCGCGGCCGGCGGCGACGACGCCTACGTGATGCCGGCCGTGCTGGAGTTCGACTCCCGGGCGCGCCTGGACGCCTTCGCCCGGGCCGTGGACCGGGTGGTGGAGCGGCACGACATCTACCGGACCGCCTACGTCTGGGAGGGCCTGCGCGAGCCGGTGCAGGTGGTGCTGCGGCACGCGCCGCTGTCGGTCACCGAGACCGCGACGGACCCCCTGGCCGCCGACCCGGTGGCCGAGCTGGTCGCCCTCGGCGGCCACTCGATGGACCTGGCCGACCCGCCGCTGATCACCCTGCATGTCGCGGCCGCCCCCGGCGGCCGGTGGCTGGCGCTGATCCGGGCGCACCACATGGTGCGCGACCACACCGCGCTGGTCGTGCTGCTGACCGAGGTCCAGGCCTTCCTGACCGGCCGCAGCGCCGAACTGCCCGCCCCCCTGCCGTTCCGCGACTTCGTCGCCCAGGCCCGCGGCGGTGTGCCGCGGGAGGAGCACGAGCGGTACTTCGCCGAGCTGCTGGGCGACGTGACGGAGCCGACCGCCCCCTTCGGCCTGGTCGACGTGCGCGGCGACGGAACCGCCCTGGTGCGCAACCAGGTCGAGCCCGCGCCGGAGGTGGACGCCCGGCTGCGCGAGGTGGCCCGCCGCCTGGGCACCAGCCCGGCGACGCTGCTGCACGTGGTCTGGGGCCGGGTGCTGGCGGCCGTCTCGAACCAGCCGACGGTGGTGTTCGGCACCGTCCTGTCCGGCCGGATGAACGCGGCCGCCGGCGCCGACCGGATCCCCGGTCCCTTCATCAACACCCTGCCGGTGCGGGTGCGCGACCAGCGCCTCGGCGTGGTGGCGGCCGTCGCCGCCATGCGCGGCCAGCTCGCGGAGCTGCTGGAGCACGAGCACGCCCCGCTGGTGGTCGCGCAGCGCTCCGCCGGGGTGGCCGCCGGCAGCCCGCTGTTCACCTCGTTCATCAACTACCGGCGCAACGCCGGCCGGAACCTGGACGAGCGCTGGGACGGCGAACTCGACGGCACCCGCCTGGTGTTCGCGAACGAGCGGACCAACTTCCCGCTCGCCCTGATGGTCGACGACAACGGCGTGGACATCGGCCTGTCGGTGGACGCGGTGGCGCCGGTCGACGGCGCCGCGGTCGGCGGACTGGTCCGCACCGCGACGGCGAACCTGGTGACGGCGCTGGAGACCGCCCTCGACGGCGGTCCCGAACTCCCGCTGGACGCGGTGGCGGTGCTGGACGAGGGCGGGCTGCGCCGGATCCTCGACGACTGGAACGACACCGGCCGCGGCCTGGCCGCGGCCACGCTGCCCGAGCTGTTCGCGGCCCGGGTCGCCGCCGCTCCCGGCGCACCGGCGCTGGTGGCCGACGGCGTGCACCTGACGTACGCGGAGCTGGACGCCCGGTCCGACCGGCTGGCACGGCTGCTGGTCGGCCGCGGGGTGGGCCCCGAGTCGGTGGTGGCGGTCGCCCTGGAGCGCGGCGCCGACCTGGTGGTCGCCCTGCTCGCCGTGGTGAAGGCCGGCGGCGCCTACCTGCCCGTGGACCCGTCCTACCCGGCCGGGCGCATCGCCCGGATGATCGAGGACTCCGCGCCGGTGCTGCTGCTGACCGGCGGCCGGAACCCCCTCGCCGCCGCCGGCCCGGTCCGGGTGCTGCTGGACGATCCCGCGACGGTCCGCGAGCTGGCGGCCCCGGACGGCGGCCGGCCGCTCGCGGAGTCGCGCGCGCCGCTGCACGCGGACAACGCGGCGTACGTCGTGCACACCTCCGGCTCCACCGGACGGCCCAAGGGCACCGTGGTGCCGCACCGGGCCGTCGACCGCCTGGTCCGCGAGTCCGGCTTCCTGGCCCTGGGCCCCGGGAACGTCGTCGGCCAGCTCTCCTCGGCCTCCTTCGACGCGGCGACCCTGGAGATCTGGGGCGCCCTGCTGACCGGCGCCACCCTCGCCGTCGCCCCGCCCGGCGCGCTGTCGGTGGCCGAGCTCAAGGAGTTCCTGACCGGCCGGGCCGTGGACACGGCCTGGCTCACCGCGGGCCTGTTCCACGAGGTGGTCGGCCAGGACGTGACCGCCCTGGCCGGACTGCGCCGGCTGCTCGCGGGCGGCGACGCCCTCTCGCCGGCGCACTGCCGCCGACTGCTGACCGCCCTTCCCGAGGTCCGGCTGTTCAACGGCTACGGCCCGACCGAGAACACCACCTTCACCACCGTCCACGAGGTCCTCGCCGCCGACCTGGCCGAAGGGACCGCCTCGGTGCCGATCGGCGCCCCGATCGCCGACACCCGGGTGTACGTGCTGGACGCCTCGCTGCGCCCGGTGCCGGTCGGGGTCGAGGGCGAGCTCTACAGCACCGGCGCGGGCCTGGCCCGCGGCTACGACCGGCAGGCCGCCCTGACCGCCGAACGGTTCGTGGCCTGCCCCCTGGAGCCGGGGACGCGGATGTACCGCACCGGCGACCGGGCGCGGTGGACGGCCGACGGCCGGCTGGTGTTCGCCGGCCGCACCGACGACCAGGTGAAGATCCGCGGCTTCCGGGTCGAGCCGGAGGAGGTGGCCGAGGTGCTCGCCGCCCACCCGCGGGTGGCACAGGCGGTGGTCGTCGCCGACGAGGACGCCTCCGGCGGCCGCCGGCTGGTCGCCCACGTCGTCCCCGAGGACGGCGCGGGATCCGGTACCGAGAGCGAACTCGTGCCCGCGCTGCGCGAGTTCCTGGCCGACCGGCTGCCCGAGTACCTGGTCCCGGCGGCCGTCGTGGTCCTCCCGGCCCTGCCGCTGACCGTGAACGGCAAGCTCGACCGCGCGGCCCTGCCCGCCGTGGCGTTCACGGCCGGCGGCGGCCGCGGTCCGGCCGACAGCCGCGAGGAGGCCGTCGGCGCCCTGTTCCGCGAGGTCCTCGGCCTGGAGGCGGTGGGCATGGACGACGACTTCTTCGCCCTGGGCGGCCACTCCCTGCTGGCCACCCGCCTGGTGACCCGGGTGCGGGAAGTCCTGGGCACCGAACTGCCGCTGCGGGCGGTGTTCGAGGCCCGAACCGTGGCCGGCCTGGCCCGGCGTGTGGGAACCGAGAAGTCCACCAGGCCTGCTCTGCGGCCGATGCGCAACCACGAGGAGTCCTGATGGTTCCCCTGTCCTTCGCCCAGCGCCGGCTCTGGTTCATCGGCCAGCTGGACGGCCCGGGTTCCCGGTACAACCTGCCGGTCGTCCTCCGGCTCACGGGCCGGGTGGACGGCGCGGCGCTGAACGCGGCGCTGCGGGACGTCATCGGCCGGCACGAGGTGCTGCGCACGGTGTTCCCGGCCCGGGACGGCGAGCCCCACCAGCGGATCCTCGCCCTCGACGGACTGGACTGGGAGCTGGCCCGCGCCGAGGTCACCCCGGAGGGGCTGGACGAGGCCGTCGCGGCCGCGGCCCGGTACCCCTTCGACCTGTCGCGGGAGGTCCCGATCCGGGCCGCGCTGTTCTCGACCGGTCCGGAGGAGCACACCCTCGCCCTCACCGTCCACCACATCGCCGGCGACGGCTGGTCGCTGCGCGTCCTCGCCCGGGACCTCTCGGCCGCGTACGCGGCGCGGCTCGCCGGCCGGGCGCCGGAGTGGGAGCCGCTGCCCGTCCAGTACGCCGACTACGCGCTCTGGCAGCGCGAGCTGCTCGGCGACGAGGACGACCCGGAGAGCCGGATGGCACGCCAGGTCGCCCACTGGCGCGACGCGCTGGCGGGCGTCCCGGAGGAGCTGGCCCTGCCGGCCGACCGCCCGCGTCCGGCCGTCGGCTCCTACCGCGGCCACCGGGTGCCCCTGGAGGTGCCCGCCGAGGTGCACGCGGGGCTCGTCGAGCTGGCGCTCGCCGAGGGCGTCACCCCGTTCACGGTGCTGCGCGGAGCCCTGGCCGTCCTGCTCTCCCGGCTCGGCGCCGGCACCGACATCCCGATCGGCTCGGCGGTCGCCGGCCGCGCCGACTCGGCCCTGGACGACCTGGTCGGCTTCTTCGTCAACACCCTGGTCATCCGCAGCGACCTGGCGGGCGACCCCAGCTTCCGGGAACTGCTGGCACGGACGCAGGAGGCCGCCCTGGCGGCCTTCGAGCACCAGGACGTGCCGTTCGAGAAGCTGGTCGAGGAGCTCGCGCCCGCCCGTTCGATGGCGCGCCACCCGCTGTTCCAGGTCGTGCTGAACCTCCAGAACAACGCCGCGGCGGTGCTGGAACTGGCGGGCCTGCGCGCCGAGGTGGCCGACGCCGGGGTCCACGGGGCCAAGTTCGACCTGGAGGTGGACTGCTGGGAGACCTTCGACGCGGCAGGCCGCCCGGCCGGTCTGCGCGGCTCGCTGACGGTGGCCGCCGACCTGTTCGAGGAGTCGTCGGCCGGACCGCTGGCCGCCCGCCTGGTGCGGGTGCTGTCCCAGCTGGTCGCCGACCCGGCGGCGCCGGTGGGCGGCGTCGAGGTGCTCGACGCCGCCGAGCGCGCGCGAGTGCTCGGCGAGTGGGCCGGCGAGCTCCCGGCCGAGCCGGCCGCGTTCCTGCCCGAGCTGTTCGCGGCCCAGGTGGCGCGGACCCCGGACGCCGTCGCCGTGGTGTCCGAGGGGGCCGAGCTGACCTACGCCGAGCTGGACGCGCGGGCGGACCGGCTCGCGCGCCGCCTGCTCGGCGCGGGCGTGGGGGCGGGCGCCGTGGTCGGGGTCTGCCTGGAGCGCGGCGCCGACCTGGTGACGGCGCTGCTGGCCGTGCTGCGGACCGGCGCGGCGTACCTGCCGCTCGACCCCGACTACCCGGCGGAGCGGCTGGCGTACGTGCTGGCCGACGCCGCGCCGGTGTGCGTCCTCACCTCGGAGGAGTGCGCCGCCGCGCTCCCCGGGAACGTGACGCCCGTGCTGGTGACGGACCCGGCCGCCGAGCAGTCGGACCGCACGCCGCCGGTCGCGGCGGTCCGCGCGCAGGACCCCGCCTACGTCATCCACACCTCCGGCTCCACCGGCCGCCCCAAGGGCGTCGTGGTCCCGCACCTCGCGCTCGCCGCGCACCTGCGGGGCGCGGCGGAGCGGGTGCCGCTGGCGGTCGGCGACCGGCTGGTGGCGGTGACCACGGTGTCCTTCGACATCGCGGTGCTGGAACTGTTCCTGCCGCTGGTGTCGGGAGCGGCGGTGGTGGTGGCGCCGCGCGACGCGGTCCGCGACCCGTCCGCGCTGCTGGAGCTGGTCGTCTCGTCGGGCGCGACGGTGATGCAGGGCGTCCCCTCGCTCTGGCGGGGCGTACTGGAGGCCGGCGCCTGGCCGGCCTCGGTGCGGATGCTGGTCGGCGGCGAGGCGCTGCCGGCCGAACTCGCGGCCCGGGCGGCCGCCACCGGCGCACCGGCCGTGAACATGTACGGCCCCACCGAGGTGACCGTCTGGGCCACCTCCGCCCCGGTCCGCGGCGAGGGCCCCGTGCTGGTCGGCCGGCCGTTCGCCGACGTGCGCGCGCACGTCCTGGACGAGCGGCTGCGCCCGGTCGCCCCCGGCGTGGCGGGCGAGCTGTACCTGTCCGGCGCCCAGGTCGCCCTCGGCTACCTGGGCCGCCCCGAGCTGACGGCCGAGCGGTTCGTGGCCTCGCCGTACGGGGCGGGGGCGCGAATGTACCGCACCGGCGACCTCGCGCGCTGGACGGCGGACGGGCAGCTGGAGTGCCTGGGCCGGGCGGACGAGCAGGTCAAGGTCCGCGGCTTCCGGATCGAGCCGGGCGAGGTCGAGGCGGTCCTCGCCGCCCACGACACGGTGGCGCGGGCGGCCGTGGTGGCCCGCGAGGACGTGCCGGGTGACGTGCGCCTGGTCGCGTACGTGGTCGCCCGGGCCGACGCGGCCGTGGACGGCGCGCTGCTGCGCGCGCACGCGGGGCGGAGCCTGCCCCCGTACATGGTGCCGTCGGCGGTCGTGGTGCTGGACGCCCTGCCGCTGACCGCCAACGGCAAGCTCGACCGCAAGGCCCTGCCGGCCCCCGGGCACACCCCGGCCGCCGCCGGCCGGGCCCCGGCGACCGTTCAGGAAGAGCTCCTCCGCGGGGCGTTCGCACAGGTCCTCGGCCTGGCCGAGGCCGCGGTCGGGGTCGACGAGGACTTCTTCGCCCTCGGCGGCCACTCCCTGCTCGCGACCCGGCTGATCAGCCGGATCCGCGCCGTGCTGGGCGTCGAGCTGCCGCTGCGCGCCCTGTTCGAGACGCCCACCGCGGCGGGCCTCGCCACCCGGTTGGCGGACGCGGACACGGCCAGGCTGCAGCTGACCGCGGGCGGACGGCCCGAGCGGGTCCCGCTGTCCTTCGCCCAGCGCCGGATGTGGTTCATCGGCCAGCTGGAGGGCCCCAGCGCCACCTACAACATCCCCGTCGCCCTGCGCCTGACCGGTGACCTCGACCGGCAGGCCCTCCGGGGCGCGCTGCGCGACACCCTGGCGCGGCACGAACTGCTGCGCACCGTGTTCGCGGTGGGCGAGGACGGTGAGCCGTGGCAGCGGGTGGTCCCGGTCGAGGAGTTGGAGTGGGAGCTGTCGGTGGTGGAGGTGGCGTCGGAGGAGTTGGACGCCGCTGTGGCCGGGGCGGCGGGTCATCTGTTCGATCTGGCGGTGGAGGTGCCGATCCGGGCGTGGGTGTTCTCCACGGGGCCGGGCGAGCATGTTCTGGTGGTGGTGGTGCACCACATCGCGGCGGACGGGTGGTCGTGGGCGCCGTTGGCGCGTGATCTGTCGGTCGCGTACGCGGCGCGTTGCGCGGGTCGGGTGCCGGTGTGGGTGCCGTTGCCGGTGCAGTACGCGGACTACGCGTTGTGGCAGCGTGAGTTGTTGGGTGACGGGGACGACCCGGACAGTCTGCTGTCGCGTCAGGTGGAGTACTGGCGTGGTGCGTTGGCGGGTGTGCCGGAGGAGTTGGCGTTGCCGGTGGACCGGGTGCGTCCGGTGGTGGCGTCGAACCGGGGTCATGAGGTGCCGGTGGTGGTTCCGGCGGTGTTGCACGCGGAGTTGGCGCGGGTGGCGCGGGCCGAGGGTGTGACGATGTTCATGGTGCTGCAGTCGGCGCTGGCGGTGTTGTTGTCGCGCCTGGGTGCGGGGACGGATGTGCCGATCGGTGCGGCGAACGCGGGTCGTACGGATGCGGCGTTGGACGATCTGGTCGGGTTCTTCGTGAACACGTTGGTGGTTCGGGCGGATCTGTCGGGTGATCCGACGTTCCGTGAGGTGTTGCGGAGGGTGCGGGAGACGAGTCTGTCGGCGTTCGCGCATCAGGACGTGCCGTTCGAGAAGCTGGTCGAGGAGTTGGCGCCGGCGCGGTCGATGGGGCGGCATCCGCTGTTCCAGACCGTGTTCACCATGCAGAACAACGCCCGGGCCGTGGTCGAGCTCCCCGGTGTGGAGACGGCCCCGCTGACGACGGCTGCCGAGGCGGCCGCGCGCTTCGACCTGGACGTGCTGCTGGGCGAGGACTTCGATGCGCAGGGAGCGCCGGCAGGCCTTCGTGGTGCGGTGATCGGTGCGGCGGACCTGTTCGAGGCGGAGTCGGTCGGGCGGTTGGCGCGGCGTCTGGTGCGGGTGCTGGAGCGGGTGGCCGGGGACCCGGGCGCGCGGCTGAGCGCGGTGGAGGTGCTGTCGGCGCGGGAGCGCGCGCAGGTGCTGACCGAGTGGAACTCCACGGTGGTGGAGCAGGGTTCGGCTCTGGTGCCGGAGCTGTTCGAGGCGCAGGTGGTGCGGACGCCGGACGCGGTGGCGGTGGTCGCGGACGGTGTGGAGGTGTCGTTCGCGGAGTTGGACGTGCGGGCGAATCGTCTTGCGCGGTATCTGGTGGGTCAGGGTGTCGGTGCGGAGTCGGTGGTGGGTGTGTGCTTGCCGCGTGGTGTCGAGGCTGTGACGGCGATCCTGGCGGTGTGGAAGGCGGGGGCGGCGTTCCTGCCGATCGATCCGGAGTATCCGGCGGAGCGGATCTCGTTCATGCTCGCGGACAGCGGTGCGGTGCTGACGCTGACGGACGAGGAGACGCTGGATGAACTTCCGGCCGGGCGGAACCGGTTGGTGGCCGTGGACGGCACGCTCACGGCGATGCAGCTGGCCGCCGAGCCCGCGAC
>NZ_JBWKAW010000053.1:0-28742 GCF_056437345.1 Kitasatospora sp. NPDC042419 | reverse complement strand
AGGCCCTGTCTTCATGCTCGGCAATCGGCAAGATCACCCGACCGTGCTGTCCAGTCGAACCCACGTCCACCAAGATCGATACGACAACGGCTTCTGATCGCGCAGAAGGCGGCGCAGTGCCTGGCCTGGGACGGCGCGGTGCTGGTCCTGATGCCCACGCGGGCACTGGTGACCCAGACGATCCGCCGCTGGCGGGCGGCCGGGCACTGTGGCGAGGCCCTGGGCGTGTGCTCCCTGACCCAGGCCGACAGCGGACTGAACCCCCGCACCGAGGCGCGGATGACTCGGGACCCGGGGACAATCGCCCGCGCGGTCCGGGAAGCGGAGGGGCCCGTCACGGTGTTCGCCACCTACGGCTCGCTGCACCGTATCCGTGAAGCCCACGAGCTGTACGGCCTGCTGGCTTGGGATCTGGCGATCGTCGATGAGGCCCACCGCACCTGCGCCGCGTTCGGAGAGGGCTGGGGGATCATCCACGACGACGTCCAGATTCCCGCGAAGACCCGTATCTACATGACCGCCACCCCCAGGATCTGGACGCCGGACAACGTCCTACCGCAACGGCCGGGGGAGCCGGCATCGTTCATGGAACGCATGCCCATGGCGACCATGGACCGCCAGGAGATCTTCGGTCCGACCGTGTTCGAGCTCGGCATGCCGGCGGCCATCGAACGCGGCATCCTGGCCGACTACCAGGTCGTCATGCCCATCGTCTACGACACCGACCTGCACCCCCTGCTCGCCGCCCGCCTGCCCGGCACCAGCGCCCACCACGACGGGCTGCGCAACGCCGCCGTCCAGGTGAGCGTGCTCCGCGCGATCACCGAGCACGGGCTGCGCCGCGTCCTGGTCTTCCACAACCGCGTCACCCTCGCGGAGGGCTTCGCCCGCACCCTGCCAGTCACTGCCCGGGAAGTGGGTGAGCCGCTGCGGATCGAGGACCTGTGGGCACGGGTTATCCACGGGAAGCAGCCCGCTGACTACCGTCGCGATCTGCTCGCGGCCTTCGCCGACCCCCTCTGGGCGTGCGCGGTGCTGTCGAACGTGCGGGTCCTCAACGAGGGCGTCGACATGCCCGACGTCGACGCGGTGGTCTTCGCCGACCCCCGCTACAGCATCATCGACGCGATCCAGGCCATCGGCCGCGGCCTGCGCCAGCGCCCAGGAGCGGGGAAGAAAGCCACGATCGTCATCCCCGTCTACCTGCCGAACGGCGCCCTGACGGCCCAGTCGTTCCAGGATCCTGCCTTCGGCAACCTGCTGACACTGCTGCAGGCCCTGCGCGCGCACGACCAGTCGTTCATGGACCGCATCGCCCTTCCGGTGGGCGCGCAGCCCAGCCAGCGTCTGGGAAAGGAGTACCTCCACTACGCCCAGCCCGAGCGGGCACTGCAGCTCGCCCGCGCGCTCGGTCTCAAGATCACCCTTCCGGCGATCGGTAGTTGGAAGAAGGTCATGGAGTCGGCGACCTCCTATCGCGAGCGGTTCGAGCATCTCGATGTGCCCGTCGACCATGTCCATTTCGACGGATTCGCCCTCGGCGAATGCCTGGCCAACATCCGGCTGCGGCACCTGATGGGCCGTCTGCCCGCAGAGCGCAAGGCGGCGCTCGACGCCCTGGGAATGCGGTGGTCAGCGCCTCAGCGCACCTTCGAGTCGATGCTCGAGCACGCAAGCCGGTGGCACGCCGGGCAGGGCCACCTTGCGGTGCCGGTGCAGGAGGACGTCGGCGGCCACCCGCTGGGCAAGTGGCTCGCCAACCAGCGGCGCCGTGCCGACAAGGGGCTGCTGCTGGCCGCCCACCAGCAGGCACTCTCGAAGATCGATCCCCACTGGAACCCGCCGTGGCCGATGGAGTGGCAACGCAGGTACGCCACCGCCAAGTCCGAGGTGGCGAAGTACGGCTTGGACCAGAAGCTCCACTTCGGGCGGTCACCGGACGGGCGCTCGCCCTGGCCGCGACGCGAGTTCCGGGACTGGCTGTCCATACAGCAGGAGAGGTTCTTCGACCTGCAGGAAGGCCAGCAAGACCTCCTGCTCGCGCTGGGTGCGCCGCCGATGCCCGATAGCGTCTACCCCTACATCCACGGCAACGATTGGCGCGCCTCCTTCTACCACCTGCTGCAGTCCGCCGCTGTGTTTCTGGCCCGAGAGGGCCACCTCAACGTCCCCGACCGCCACGTGGAGCCGCGATGGGGCGCCAGCGGGGCCGACCGGACATTCCCCCTCGGCATCCGGCTGCGCGAAGCCCGCGCACGGTCGGACGTCCTCGATTGCGAGCGGCGCCGGGCACTGAAGGCCCTCGAAGACCTCGCGAAGCGGGTCCGCCGTACCAGTCGCCGCGCTCGCGGCGCCGGACGCCGCCGCTGAGGCGGTTCGGAGTCCGGGGCCGGCACATGGTTGAGCGGCCCCTCGAGGTCCCGCCCGCAACCACTGGCAGCCCCTGTCTGCGCCCGGTCCGTCCTTCCCGCCTCCCGCGCGCCCTACACCTTCGGGTCAGGGACGCCGCGGCTGGCCCGAGCCGCCGAAGAGATGGTCGAAGGAGAACGACGAGCTGTCCGCGCCGCCACCGCGACCTCCGGCCGTGCCACCGCCTTCCTCGGCCTTCGACACGAGCCCGGTGATGAGCGTCTCCCAGCAGGTGAGGCAGCCGCATCGGCCACCCTCACGGTGCTCTCCGTGCCCGTGCGGCTCATCGCGGCCCGTGCCGTACCTCGCCGGCCAGCGCCTCGAACGCCGACTTCCACCGCTCCGCCGATGCCCGCTGGGCCGCACCCTCACGCCGGGCCGGGCCGGCATCCGCCTCGGCCTGCCGCCTTGCCTGGATCATGGGCCAGTTGGGACCTCCACCGGTTGCCGTACGACATCTGAGCTCCTCTCGCGTCACCCCACCGCAGCCCCACCCGCATCGGGGACGCGTATCCCGCCCCGTCCGGAGCAGCCCGCGCCCGAGCGCCCGGGTCCGCGGCTGCCCCACGCGGCGGTGGGCCGCCATCCACCGTCCTGAACCCCCTTCTCCACGGCCGCCTGGCGCCCGCCGAACACGGCCCGCTCGCGTACCCCGTACCACGGGCGCGCAACTTGGCCGAATACCTTCTGCCGGGCCCGAGCCGCGCCCCGGATCACCGGTACATTCCCGCGCGATCCGAACGCCCACACCCCCGCAACAGGGATACGGAATGAAGCTGCGTGCGCACCAGATCGAGGCACTCGCCGCCATCGAGGCGGCCGTCGCCGCCGGGGAACGACGGATGACAGTGGCGGCCGCGTGCGGAAGCGGAAAGACCCTGATCGCGCAGCAGGCGGCGCAACTCGTCGCCCGGTACGGCGCGGTCCTGGTCCTGATGCCCACCAAGGCCCTGGTGACCCAGACCGTCCGGCGCTGGCGCGAGGCCGGCCGAACGGGCCTCGCCCTCGGCGTCTGCTCCCTGAGCCAGAACGACAGCGGCCTGTCCACGGACGAGGCGATGATGACCCGTCACCCCCAGGCGATCGCCCGCACCGCGCACGCGGACGAGCCCGTCACGGTGTTCGCCACCTACGGCTCGCTGCACCGTATCCGTGAAGCCCACGAGCTGTACGGCCTGCCGGCCTGGGACCTGGTCATCGTTGACGAGGCCCACCGCACCTGTGCCGCGTTCGGAGAGGGCTGGGGCCTCGTCCACGACGACGCCCAGATTCCCGCGAAGACCCTTATCTACATGACCGCCACCCCCAGGATCTGGGACGCCACCGCCCAGGACGATGCGTCCGAACCCTCGCCCTGCGAGCCGAAGCCGTTCATGGAACGCATGCCCATGGCGACCATGGACCACCGGGAGATTTTCGGCTCGACCGTGTTCGAACTCGGCATGCCAGAAGCCATCGAACGCGGCATCCTGGCCGACTACCAAGTCGTCATGCCCATCGTCTACGACACCGACCTGCACCCCCTGCTCGCCTCCCACGCTCCCGGCACCAGCGCCCACCACGACGGGCTGCGCAACGCCGCCGTCCAGGTGAGCGTGCTCCGCGCGATCACCGAGCACGGGCTGCGCCGCGTCCTCGTCTTCCACAACCGCGTCGCCGTTGCGGAGGCATTCGCCCGAACCCTGCCCACCACCGCCCACGAAGTCGACGCGCCGCTGCGCATCGACGACCTGTGGGCACGGGCCATCCACGGCGAGCAGCCCGCCGACTGGCGCCGCGAGCTGCTGGACGACTTCGCAGACCCCAGCCGGACGTGCGCGGTGCTGTCGAACGTGCGGGTCCTCAACGAGGGCGTCGACATGCCCGACGTCGACGCGGTGGTCTTCGCCGACCCCCGCTACAGCACCATCGACGCGATCCAGGCCATCGGCCGCGGCCTGCGCCAAAAACCGGGAGCGGGGAAGAAAGCCACACTCGTCATCCCCGTCTACCTCAAACACGGCACTGATACTGCCGACCTGCTCAATGACCCCACGTTCGGGAACCTGCTGACCCTCCTGCAGGCACTTCGCGCACACGACCAGTCGTTCATGGACCGCATCGCGCTGCCCCCACGCGCCCACCTCACCCCTCGCATCGACAAGGAGCAGATCCACTACGCCCACCCCGAACGGGCAGCCCAGCTCGCACGCGCCCTCGGCCTGAAAATCACCCTGCCGGCCGTCGGGAACTGGAAGCAGGCCATGGAATCCGCCGCCTCCTACCGCACCCGGTACGGACACCTCGACGTGCCGGTCGACTACGTCCACTTCGGCGGCTTCGCCCTCGGCGAGTGCCTGGCCAACATCCGGCTGCGCCACCTGATGGGCCGTCTGCTGGCCAGCCGCAAACATGCCCTGGACGAACTCGGCATGCGGTGGACGCCGCCGGTGAACACCTTCGACGCCATGCTCGGACACGTCCGCCTCGGGGCGGCCAGATGGGGCCACCTCGCCATGCCTCTCAACGAGGACATCGGGGGCTACCCGATCGGGAAGTGGTTGGCCGCCCAGCGCCGCCGCGCCACGACCGGCAGGCTCCCCGCCGCGCACCAGCAGGCGCTCGCCGCCCTCGACCCCCACTGGAACCCGCCCTGGCCGCTGGAATGGCAACGCAAGTACTTCCACGCCAGGAACACCGTGGCCGCCCGCGGACTCGCCTGGGTCCTCGACTCCCCGCACCCCTACGGTGAAGGAACCCGCGACGAGCGCCGCTGCGGGGACTGGGTCCTCACACAACGGCGCCGGTTCCTCGATCTACACGAGGGCCAACAGCAGTTGCTGCTCGAACTGGGCATCCCGCCCCTCTTCGACAGCGTCTACCCCAACAGCCTCGACCGCCGCCGCGCCGGCTTCCACCGGTTTCTCGAGTGCGCCGGCGTGTTCCTGGCCCGCGAGGGCCACCTCGACGTCCCCGCCCAGCACCGCGAGCCGCACGCTGCGGACCGCGACCCGGACGGGACATTCCCGCTGGGAGAGCGGCTGCACAAGGCTCGGGAGCACCCCGGCGCACTCGACGCCGAGCAGCGCCGCGCGCTGCAGGCACTCGACGCGCTCTGCGCCGTCGCAGCCCGCGCCGCGCGCCCGTACCGCAGCGGGCTCGAGCGCTGAGGCGGCGCGGCGGTCACCTGCCGGCCCGGACCCCCGGGACCGGCAGGCGCTGCGCCGGACCCAGGCAGGTCACAGCTGCTTGACCCGGCCGATCGAGATCTCTTCCAGGAGGGCCTCCGTGATCTGCTCCCGCTTCGACAGGATCGCCTTCTGCGCCCCCTGACAGATCAGGTGGGACAGCGTCCGCATGTAGCCCTGGCTGCGCTTGTGCAGGTAAGGCGCCAGTTCCAGCAGGTCGCCGCGCTGGTGGCGGAACAGCCGCAGGTCCGCGTCGAACAGATTGACGACGCGCAAAAACTTCCTCTTCCCTTCGTCGTCGAAGCCGATCCGGCTGGTGCGCAGCACCGTGTGGTCGTTCCACGGCTCCTCGCCCGGCTCGAGACGGGTGTCGTTGTCCCGGGTGACCGGATCGACGATGTACTGCGCGCTCCGGCCGCAGTAGACGAACGTCGCGCCCGTCTCCTCGGCGATCACATCCAGGTACTGGAACGCCAACTCGGCGTCCACCGCCGTGCGCAGCCGCTCCATGCCGTCGACGAGGACGAGCATCGTCCGCGCGTTGCGCATCGTCTTGATCACAGACTCGGTCGGGTCGCCGCCGTCGCGTTCCTGGCCGAGGTAGCGGGCGAACAGGCCGGCCCAGTTGCGCACGTTGCCGCGCACAGGTGGAGGCACGCTCAGTGGGACCACCGGGTGCCGGTTCTCGTCCGGCCCGTACAGCTCGCGAAGCCGCCGCGCCCAGTGCACGCCGATCGCATGCAGCATCGTGCTCTTCCCGGTCCCGCGCGGGCCGTCCAGGACGATCCCGATCCGCCCATGGATGCGCTGTCGGTTCGACAGGACGTGCTCGGCCACCACGACCAGCGCGGTCGTGATAGCCGGTGTCATCACGGTGCGCATCGTCCCGTGGAACAGCAGCCGCCCGTCGTGGTCGGTGACGTCGGTGCCCTCCGGGGCACAGTCCGCCAGGTCCGGCGGCTCGCTCCGCCGACCGGCCGTGGCCCGCCAGGTGTGACAGTCCTCCGGCCACTCCGGGGCGGGCGGTGCCAGGAACAACTGCTCGGGCGCGCGCCTGTCGAGCAACAGCCGTGCCTCTTCGGGTGTCAGACCCATCCCCATTGCGACCTCTTCTCCTTGGTGCGCCTGCCTGCGGCGGCCGCCGTGTGCGTTGTGTGTGCCTTCTCGGCCGCCCTGCGGCGGCGGCTGGCTATGTGGTGTCCGAATCGTCGGTGGGCGGCTGGCGGAACTCGGCGATGATGCGCCGGTACTGTTCCCGGAAGTCCGCGCCCGTGCCGTCGCCCGCCGCGCCCGCGGCCCGGGGATCCCAGACGGTCAGCGACAAGTCGGGGGGAGCAGCGGCCAGCGCCCAGTCGATGTCCGCTGGCTCGTCGTGCGTGTCCCTCGCAGGGGCCAGCCCGGCATCGCCCAGGGCCAGCGGATCGTCGTGCGCGGCCGCGGGGAGGGCGAGCAGACTCGACCGGTCCACCGGGGCGCCGCCCGCGTAGGGGTCGAACACCGCGGCGGGGCGCGGCGCCGGCATGGGCGTGTACCCGTCGGGCAGGGTCACCGGTCCCTGTCGGTCGGGGCCGCGGCCTGCCCGCTCGAGCAGTTCGGCCAGCACTTCGGCGATCGCCTCCTCATCCTTGACCCGGCCGCCGCGCTCCACGTGCTGGGACGCGGCGATGTCCCACAGGAACTGCGTCCACGGCCCGCCGACCTTGGCGTGGTGCACCCACGTCGCCTCCACCCAGGTGTTGGCGCGGTGGTCGCGCAGCCACACCCTCGACGGGTCGTTCGGGGTGTACCGCAGCTCCCACCCGCCGCGCTTGTGACTGTTCAGCCCGGAGGGCTTCCTGCGGTACGGGTTCAGGCCCTCCTGCGGATGGCGCCCCGGGTGGTCGTAAGTGCGGTTCCTGAACCGGATGCCCTGGTCGCTCACACCCACCCAGGCGGTGGGCAGCAGACGGAGGTAGTCGTCGCGGTTCAGCGGAATCGGCAGGTAGCCCTCGACGGCCACGCAGGCGGTATACATCTGGTTCGGCGTCAGCTCCGGCAGGTAGGCGTCGTGCGGGTCGGCGAGCTCCGGGTGCGGCCTGTTCTGCCACTCCAGCGCGATCCACTGCTGGAGCATGTCGTCGAGCTCCGCCAGCGTCCACAACCGCTCGCCGGCGATGGACCGCCGCACCCGCACCGGGTCGTTGCCGGTGTAGGTGTTGAGGTGCTGGCTGAACATCGACTTGATCGACTCGAACGTGCGCTCCACGATCGCCTTGTCCTCTGGTGTGCGCCGCCTCGCCGGGCGCACGGAGATGCCCAGGTAGGCGCAGGCGTCGAAGAACGTCCGCCCGGCGAACACGGTGCCGTGGTCGATCACGATCAGATCCGGGATGATCACCGGCCGGGCCGCGGCCCGCGCGAACCGCGGATCGACGGCAACGAGCTCATCGAACGGCAGATCGGACCCACTGGCGTGCACGGCCGTATCGAACCCGGGCCGCATCGGAACTGGAACCAGGGACTGCGCCAGCAGCTCGCAGGCGTCCACCGCCTTCGTCGCCCGCCCCCTGGCCCGCTGCCCCGACACCAGGCCGCCCTGCCCAGCTGCCCGGCCCTTGCGCCGACGAGCCTGCTTGGGCCGCACGACCGCGGCGATGATGCTGCGGGTCGCCACACACACCGCGGCAGTGAGCTCCACCCGCGCGGGCATGCCGTCGTCACCCAGCACCCACACATCCAGATCGGTCGAATCGATCTGCACCAGCTCACCCGGCATCGTCGCCGACGTCACCGAAAACGGCGGAACCGCCCCGCCCGTCCGCCGCCCGTGGGCCGCCCCCAGATCCCGCGCCTCCACACCGAGGCGCTTCAGCAGCCTGTACAGGGTCGGCTCGGCGGGGACCTTCACCCCTTGCCCGTGCGCGGCGCGCACCGCCCGCCCGAGCTGCTTGAACAGCCGGCGTGCGTCACACGGCGCGTCTGTGCGCCGCTGCTGCCGGTCCACCAGGAGCAGCAACTGGTCCACCACCCGCTGATCGGTCAGCCCCAGCTCCTTCTTGGCCTTGGTACTGCGCCCATCCACCAGCGCCACCACGGTCCGCGCCTTGCGGTACTTCAGCCGCTTGGCCTGCACCGTCTGCCAGGACACCGACCATCCCAGCACCGCGTTCAGCTCGGCCGACTTCGCCTGGTACCGCTCGATCAGGGTCGTCGCCGACGGGTCGAACTCGGGCCTCGGAGCCCTCCCGGGAGGTGCGCCCGGAGGCAGCCCGGTGTCCACTTCGACCACCGCTCTCTCCCACACAAGCGCGTCCTGGGCCGCCTTCACGGGGACGCCCTCGAGCAACGCGAAGTTCGGAAGTTCCGCCCGCGCGACCGGATGCCCGGCACGGTCGAGAACCGCGAAGTCCGACGCCGCGGCCAGCACCGGCAGCAGCACCGCCACCGGAGCCCTGTCACCGTCCGGGCACGCCAGTCGCACCGTCGCCCCGTCCAGACCGGCGACCGTGTACCGGCACCGCGCCAGCGCACCCCGTCCCCGCGGACCAGCACCCCGCGCGGCGCGCTCCGCACCACCAGCGCCGTCTGCGGCGGCACAACGTCGACCGTCACCGCTCCTCCACCGTCATCGGGCGGCGCACTGCGTCCGGCTCGCCCGCACCCATCGGCCCCACCACAGTCCCCGCGCCCAGCGGCCGGCTCCAGTCAACTCCCAGCCTGCGGTGCCACAGCATGTGATAGAGCCGCGGCAGAGCCAACGCCTGCGGCACCCCGCACCCCTGGACCCCCTCCATCAGCGGGCGCGGCTCTGCGAACGCCTCGGCCAACGCCGCCTCCACCCCCACGTCGCCGAACCGCGGATGCCGCCGCCGCGACACCCACCGCAGGTTGGCCAGCGCCACCACCGACGGCAGCCTGGGCGCCGCGAGCTGCCACCCAGCCTCTTCACACGCAGCCCGCAGCACGTCCAACTGCCGCTCGAACCGCTCGCCTGGCCCCGCCTTCGGAGGGCACGCCACCACCAACGTTGCCCCGCCCGAGGTCCGCACGAAGAAGTCCGGCACCAGCCGCCGCTCCCGCCCACGCTCACGCCAGATGAGCTGCGCGGACCACCCGCTGAGATCGACCACACCCGGATGGAAGTCCAGCAGCATCGCCGTCGACAGCCGGTCCAACGACCGGCAACCCACGTGCCGACCGCTCGTCGCCGACCACCACCAGGTGACGATGCTGCGCTGCGCAGGATGCCGCGACGGCTGCCACACCTCGCCGCGCTGGGCCAGCGGAACCCCGGCAAGCTGCCCGGCCGGCAGCGTCCTGCGTACCCCGTGGTGATCCTGATGCAGAATCCGTAACTCCCGTGCCATGAAATCCCCTTGGTTCACCGCCGTGTGCCAGGCCGCCAGCAGGCGGACCGAACGACCTCATAGCACGCCAGCCGTCGCTAGCGCCCCGCGCGCCCTGGCGCATGACGACTTTCAGGACAGCATCGCCACCGTCCGCACCGTCAGTGAACGGCTCCGGCAACGAATGCCAAGGGCTGCTCCTTCTCGGATGCTCCTGGGACGGCTGCGGGTGAGCCCGCGTCCGCGACACGGGCCGGAAGCCCACGGCTGTGCCCACCACATCCCGTCCCCGTGGCAGAAGGAGCAACACTCCAGTCAGGGGCGTTCCTGCCCGAAGGACGAACGGACGCACCCGAGTTCGAACCGGGAGACGGGAGCGGGCGGGGCGTATGCTGTGCACGGCAGTTCGCGCCTGCCCGCTCCGAGCCATGGTGGCCCACGTCCACCGTGGCGGCGAAGACAAGGTTCTCCGAATCGCGCAACAGCGTTTCGCCAGGTCATCCACGTGTCTGCGGCGGGACGGACGTGGGGCGTCCTGCTTGATGGAGCACACGATGACCAAAGACCGCCGCCACAAGAAGGACGTCCGCGGCAACCAGGCAGTCACCGGAGCAGGGTTTATGGTGACCCGCCGGTACACCATCCTCTTGGACCAGATCATGCAGGAGCACCCGCAGCTCGGTGACTTCGGCATCGGTGTCTTCAATCCCATGCGCAAGACCGCCGAACAGCGGCGGGCTGAGCTCGCCGCCCACCGCCAGGAACTCGCCGGAAGCGTGGCCGCCGTAATGGAGACGGTCATGTGGCTGCGCGAGAACATCACGCCGATCAAGACGCCCACTGAGAGCAGCTACAGCGTGAAGCACATCATGGAACGGGCGACCGGGCTGTACGTGACCAATGGCGTGTTCATCGCCGCCGCTCTCATCGCCGACTACACCTTCAAGTACAACCAGCCGAACGTGCTGTTCGGCATGAGCGCCCGGTCCCTGAACCGCTTCAGGCGGATGGGCTGAGCGGTGCGGGTGCCCGGTCGCCGACCGGGCACCCGCCGCACTGGCCAGCCCCACCGCCCTGGTTCACAGGTTCGAGCTCGAGCCGATCACCGACGAGAACTACACCTGGATCTGACCCGCACCACAGCAGCCGTGCTCCGGCCGAACCGGAACCCCGTGGAGTCGTTCGAGGAAAGGCGACTCCACGGGAACACGCGCAGGGCCCTGACCTGTGTCGCACCGGCGCGAGGCGACGCGCGCCGGCCGGCCCCCGGCCCTGCGCACAGGAACGGCCTCCGGCTCGAGGGCCGTGGACCCGGACCGACGCCGAGCTGCTGGCGCCGGGAGTTCCGGGTTGGCTGCGGTGCCGACGGGCTTCGAACCCGCGGACGGATCGGGACAGCCCCGCCCGTCTCCGTCGGTCGGCGTGAGCGGGACCTCGCCCACGCCGATCGCAAGGGGCCGCTCTGCCACGGCACGCAGCCTGCGGGAACACGCGCCGTCCCGCTCCGGCCCACGGCAAGCACACTCGTCGGCGCAGCGAGGCCCTGTCCGCCAGCGGCAACCCCTGCGACAGCACCCCGGACGTCGAGCCGGAACCGTGGATCGCCGACAAAGCAGACCCCCGCGCGACCGGGGCGGGGGCCGGTCCGCGGAGAAGGAGAAGTCGCCGGGACGTCACCGCGCAGGCGTGCACAGCAGAAGACCCCAGCGATCGAGCAGCCCCACCGCGCCGATCCCGGCCAGGGCCACCTCGAACGCCTCCGGACACTCCAGCCCGCACACCCGCGCGCCACCGTCCGGATCGAGGAGGAACGGCACCCCGGACTCCTCCTGCCACGCGGCCACCGTCAGAGCGGCCAGCCGCGCGCGGGCACCGGAACCCGCCAGCCGCCGATCGGCCAGAGCACGCAGCGCCCACTGGCCCGCCCGCAGCCGCCCGGGCCGGCCGACGAGTTCGGGAAGGAACACGACAGGCCCCCCGTTCTGCGCCCGGGAGAGGTAGCGCAACCAGCCCGCCGCCTGGAGCTCGGCGAGAGCGGCGGGGCCCGGGATCCGCAGAACCTTGAGCAGACCAGGCGGCAGCGGCGACAGGCCCGACGGCCGCACCCGCAGCGTGCAGACCACGGCGAGCAGCCGGGCCTCGGGCCCCACCGACGCCTCCAGCGACGCAGCGGTGTACATGAGCGCGGCGCGGGCCGCGAGCCGCTGCTGGCGCGGCGACGTGGCCTCACCGCCGCCCCGGCGCCCGCGCGCGGCCCGGTGCCCGGGGGCCGGGGCAGCGGGGGGAGCGGACCGGGACCTCGGCAGCTCCCCGGATTGCACGGGTGCACCCCTCGCAGACATCGGCGAGGTACCACATGTGCCCGTTCCGGCGCCGGAAGAGCGACAGGACGACAAGCCCGGTGCAGGCGCCGGTCCGCCGGTGCCAGGGGCAGCCGACCGCGCGGCAGAGGCAACTGCGCAGATGGGCCGGGCCGACCACCTTCCTCCGCAGTGGGAACTACTCGACCTTGTCGCCCACCACCGGCACATCCACCCCGCGCTGCCCGACGCACACCACGGCCGAGGCGCCGATGTATGACTCCCGCGTCCTCGTGTGCGGAAGCCGCCGCTGGCCCTGGCCCGACACCATCCACACCGTCCTCGACCGCCTCGCCACCCGCCACGACACCCACCTCGTCATCATCGAAGGAGCCGCCACCGGCGCCGACCGGGCGGCCCACCGATGGTGCACACAGCAGGCCCTGCCCGCCTGGCGCCACCGCTGCTACCCCACGGCATGGGACGCCGACCGCGCCCGCCGCCCCCGCACCTGGCACACCACCACCGCCGAACGCCACCTCCACATGCTCCTCGACGAAGAACCCGGCCTCGTCGTCGCCTTCCACGAAGACTTCGACCCCATCGGCGAAACAGGCGACACCTGCCTGAAAGCCCTCCTTCTCAACACCCCCGTCTGGCTCGTCCCCACACCCTCCGCCGACTACGGCCAATGGCTCACTGAAACCGACTTCCCATCCGGCCGCACCGCCCGCTGCGCGGCCCAGCTCCAGGCCGCCCGCGCCCGGCAGGAACTCCCCGGCTGACCCGCGCCCCGCCGAGCGGTGCCCGCTCGAACCTGCGCTTCGCCGACAAGCCCTTGTCGGCGACTACGTGGTCGGGCCGGGTGCGCGGGCGCCCCGGCCCGACCATCGGGACCCGGATGTCCTCCAGGACGGCTTCGAGGCGGGTGCAGTCGTTGGTGTTGCCGCCCGTGAGGACGAAGGAAGCCGAGCGGGCGGCCGCGTCCGTCGTAGGACAGGTGGAGCTTGGTACTCAGTCCTCCGCGGGATCGGCCGAGGGCGTGATCACCCGCTTCGTCCCGGTCGGCGGCCCCTTTTGTCGCCGGTGGCGTGCTGGTGGGCCCGCACGACCGTGGAGTCGACCGACACCAGCCAGTCGATGTCCCCGGCCGCGTCCTTCTCCGCCTGGATCGCACGCAGCATCCGCGAGAACGTCCCGTCCAGAGCCCACCTGCGGAAACGCGTGTACAGGGTCTGCCAGGACCCGTAGCGCTCCGGCACGTCCCGCCAGGACGTGCCGGTCCGCAGCTTCCACACGATCCCGTTCAGCACCACCCGGTCGTCCGACCGCGGCCGATCCGTCGACCCCGAAGCCGGCAGGAACCGCGACAGCACAGCCCACTCGGCATCCGAAAGCTAGGTCGGTAGAGCCGAAGCGGCTCTCCGGCAGATGCGAGTGGAGGGCGACGGCTAGGGCTTCCGGCTCGTCTGATGGTTCGAGAGGCACCTGCTGATTCTTGATGAACCCACTGGCAATGAGGGGAACTAACATTCCTTTGCCATAAGGCATTTGATAGCATTGGCGTATTGCGAGTGATGGCTCGACTGCTGTCTGAGTCGACGCATACGATCGTGGTCATGAGCACTTTTAGCCCGACCCCTCGACTGTGCAAACTCCTCTACGGCCGGGCTCTGCGCTGTGCCTACAAGATGACCTGCGCCGAGCCGCTCATCGAGGAGCACCAGGGTCAGCTCAGCCCGAACTCGCAGATCGCTCACATCAGGGCAGAGAGCCCGGGCGGCCCGCGCTACGTTGCTGGCTTCGGGCCGGTCAACGAGGAGGAGAACCTCCTGCTGCTCTGCTACAAGCACCACAAGTGGGTGGATGATCACCCCGAGGTCTACACGATCGAGGAGTTGCTGGTCTGGAAGAAGGCCCAGGTGAACCAGCGGGGGGAGGATGCTGCGTTGGTGCTGACCGATGACCAGGTGCAGCAGATCGTGATCGCGCTGACCACTCCGGTGGCCAAGGTCGAGCTGCTCGGGCTCCTCATCGACGACCGGAGCGGTATGACTCAGATGCCGGTCGAGGCGCTGTTGCGCGCCAATTTCCTGAACGGGCAGGAGCTCGGGCGTTACCTGGGCATTCGGGTTACCAACGCCGGGGCCGTGATCTTCGACGCCGACGCCGTGGGAATCGACCTGGAGTTCGGGTTTGACGTGCCTGCGGTCTACCAATTCCCGGCTGGAGAGCCTCTGGTCGGCTCGTCCGGCAGGCTCGCCCCGCAATCGAACGCCGTGTGGCCGGCGGACATCCTCACAGTGGGTGCGGGCATCCAGAAGGTCATGACCACTACGTTGCACGTGCCGACGCAGGTTCGCCCGTACGCCCTGCTTGGGGACGGCTCCCGTCCGGTCGGACCGTGGCTTTCGGCCGTGCACTTGCCGGTGTGGAAGGAAGGCATGACGCAGGAGGGGCTGGACGACCTGGCCCGACGGGCAGAGGAACGGCGTCGCCGCGGCCCTGGGGATCAACTCGGTGCACCGGAGTAAGCAGTCGGGGGAGAGCAGCAGGGACCCGGTCACAGAGTGACCGGGGCCCTGTCGTTCGTTGTCTATGCTCGTCCGTGTTACTCGGCGCGGGGGGCTCCGTCGGCTTCCGAGGCGGTGCCAGCGACGGAAGGCGGCGGGGCGTCAGGGCGCCGTCGTCCTCCACCACCCCCCCGACAGCGGGCGGCGGCCGTGGGGAACCAGCTCCACGACCTTCTCGGCCGCATCCTTCGCCAGGCCGTCGAGGACGGTCTGGTAGGTGTCGCGGGTGATCCGGGGATCCGAGTGGCCGAGCGTCTCGGAGACGACCTCGATGTCGACCCCGCGGCGAGCATGAGCGTGGCCGCGACTCCGAGCTCCCCAGGAGCGCGTTGTGAGCAGCAGCATCCGCCCGTGGGCCCGACCACCACGGCGACGCCGACCTGACCGAAGGCTCAGCACCCTCGTGTGCGGCCGACTCTTCGGCCATGCGCCTGCAGTGCGTGATGTCAGTGCCAGGGGGCAGAATCGAAGACGTCGCGAGAGGAGTGGACATGCCCGTGAAGGGTCTCGACGTGCACATACCTTCACCCGGCGGCTGCCGCTGGTGCGGTGTGGAGGAGCGCCAGCACATGCAGCGCTGGAAGCCGCCCGTTGGCTGGCACAGGTGGGAGCCGCCGACCCTGGAACAGCGCAAGGAGCGGATGCAGGCCCGCCGGGCCCGTCAGCGGCCCGACGGGCAGGTCCTGTCGGCCGCGGTCATCCCGCTAGCGTCCTGAGCTCGGAGAAGACCGAGCGCAACTGGAGCGGGACGTCATCGGGGGTGTCCAGCGTGGCGGCGAGCGTGTACATCATGTCCGGCTTGCCACCCGGTCCCTTCGGGCTGCCGATCTGAAGGAGCTCCTTGACCTGCTCGCTGAACTTCTTGCCCGGGATGCGCAGCGCGGTGAACTCGGACGCCGACCACTCGCCCTCCTCCTTCGGCCAGGCCTTGTTGGCGACCTTTGCCCACACTGGATCGGTGAAGATCTCCTCCAGCTCGTTGTAGCGTTCCTGGCCCTCGGCGGCCTGGTCCGGTTCGCCGAGGAACTTCACGTACCGGTCAGCGCTGGTCCCGAAGAACTGGGTGAGCTTCGCCTCCTTGAAGATGCTCTTGCTGACATTGCGGCTGTCGGCGTCGACCACGAGCATCACCGCCCGATCCCACTCCACGAGGTAGCGGGCCAGGTGCAGCGCGCCTTCATTGTTGAAGCACGCCCACAAGGCGATGCCGGCGGCCTGTAGCGACAGCTCCTCGCACAGCCGGAACAGCACGGGGAAGGCACGCTGCTCGGTGTCGCCCTCCACTGCCAGGAAGCAGCGTTCGTGGAGCAGCACGGTGTTCCGCAGCCCGACTGCGGCGGCGATCTTTCCCAGGTGGATGTCGATGCCAGGGCCGACCACCCCCGCGCCCAGCCGTTCCACCACGGTGCGGTGGTTCTCCAGCTTCAGATGGACGACGTCGCTGATGTCGACGCCGTCGATCAGGTTCATCGAGTGTGTGGCGACCATGACGCTGACGTGGGGGAGTGCGCTCTGCTCACGGATCAGGTTCATGATCCGCCGCTGGTGGCCGTAGTCCAGATGGGTGTCGGGCTCGTCGTAGACCACGATGGTCTGTACGGGCGGAGCCACCGGTTCCCCGTCGTCGGCCGATTCCTCCGCCGCGGCGGTGATTTCCTCTTCTATCAGCAGCTCGTTGTTCCACTCCCAGATCGCCAGGGACACGCGACGGTTGCTGCCCAGCCCCGACCGCTCCAGTCCGACCGGCTCTCCGGCGGTGCGGGCGATGCGCAGCGGAGCGCCGCGGAAGCCCTGGGTGAAGGACACCTCGGGCTCCACGAAGACCTCAGCCAGGTCGGGGCACCGGTCCTGGATGTGCTCGCACAGCGACTTGGCGTCGATCCGAAGACGCTCCTGGACGTCCAGCTCTATCGCGCCCAGGCGGCCCTTGAGCTCGGGGTCGGCCATGTGGTGCTGGAAGCGGCCGCTCAGCGCGGTCTTGATCTGGTCGTCGGGCCGTGCGGCCTTGCCGTCGAACGGCAGGAACGCCGGCATGCGCTTGTCGAAGCCGACAGGGGCCGGGCCCCAGCCCTCGGTGGAGTGCCCGGCGGCGTACTGCCGCAACGCCGCCTCCAGGTCGGCCCGCCGTTGCGAGAGCGGTGCCAGCCCCAGTTCCGCCACCAACTCCTTCAACGCGGGCACCAGATGCCGCGACAGGTCCACCAGTCGCTCGTCGTCGGGCACCGGCCCCCACACCTGGAGACGCGGCGAAGCCTCCAGAGCCGCCCACCGGCGCACCTTCACCTCGGCCGGCAGGCCGAACGCACCCTGCTCCCACTCGTCCAGCAGGAACACCCCGGTCACGCTCGTGCTCGGCATCCGGCCGGCACCCTCACAGGGCTCCTGCTCGGGGTCGGTGCCGCTGTAGCTGCGGTCGTCCTCGGACAGGGACCGCTTGCCCAGCAGGAACGCCAGCGCGTCGAGCACGGCGCTCTTGCCCCCGTCGTTGTGCCCGGCCAGGATCGTCGGCCTGCTCACCGGGATGTCGGCGACGTCGGTCAGCGATCGAAACCCGCTGACGCTGAAGCTCTTCAGGTGCACTGCCTCGACCGCTCCATGGCTCCCGGGCCAACCCGACCACTGCGACAGGTGTGTCGCACCGTCAGTTCTGCTGGCACATAACTGTGATGCTGTGGGGCACACCATCCTAGAACGTCCACCCCACTCGCCACGCGGGCAGCACGGCGCCCCCAAGGGCCCGCCGGCCGGAGCCGTGCCCAAATGAGTGCAGGACAGGCCCTCGGCGACCAAGCCATTACCGCCCGACCGCCTCCTGAGACTAGCGAACTCAGCTGATGCGCACGTTCGTTCGCGGGGAAGACCGTGCGGCAGGTACTGTCACTGCGCATGCGGATCCTGCACACCTCCGACTGGCACCTGGGCCGCTCCCTGCACCGCGAGTCGCTCATCAAAGCCCAGCAGGCCTTCCTCGAAGATCTGGTGGACCTGGTGCGCACCAAGAACATCCAGGTCGTCGCCGTTGCCGGCGACGTGTTCGACCGCGCCATCCCGCCGCTGGACGCCATCGACCTGTTCACCTGGGTCCTCGAAGAACTCGCCAGCCTCGGAGTCCCGCTGATCATGATCAGCGGGAACCACGACTCCCCGCGGCGCCTGGGAGTCAACGCACGCCTGATCGAACGGGCCGGCATCCACCTGCGCACCGATCCCTCCGACTGCGCGCGCCCCGCCGTCGTCGAGGACGAGCACGGACCCGTCGCCTTCTACGGCCTGCCCTACTTCGAGCCCGCCCTGGTCCACGTCAGCCTTGGTGCGGAGGCTGCCAGCCACCAAGCCGTGCTCACTGCTGCGATGGACCGGGTCCGCGCGGACCTGGCCGCCCGGCCCGGAACCCGGTCCGTCGTGCTCGCCCACGCCTTCGTCACAGACGCCAAGACCACCGACAGCGAGCGCGACATCAGCGCCGGCGGCGTCCCGAGCGTTCCGGCATCGGTGTTCACCGGCGCCGACTACGTCGCCCTTGGGCACCTGCACCGCTGCCAGACCATCAGCGACCGTATCCGCTACAGCGGCTCCCCGATCGCCTACTCGTTCTCCGAGGCCCCTTACGCCAAGGCTATGTGGCTGGTCGACCTGGGCGCCGACGGCGGCGTGACCGCCGAGAAGATCCCCTGCCGGGTGACACGACCGCTTCACCACATCACCGGCAACCTCAAGGACCTCCTGAAGGACCCGGACCACACCCGGTTCGAGCAGTCCTGGCTGCATGTCTCCCTGAGCGACCCGGACCGCCCCTACATGGCCATGGAACAGTTGCGGCAGCGCTTTCCCCACATCCTCAAGCTCACCTTCACCGCCGAAGAGCAGCCCGCGGACGACACGACGTTCCGCTCCCGGGTCGAGGGACGAACAGACCACGAGATCGCCGTCGACTTCCTGAGCTACGTCACCCACAGCCACGCGACCGACACCGAGCAGCAGTTGCTCCTGCAGGGACTGGAAGAGGTCCGCACCGCCGCCGCTGAGCGAGAGGCCAGCTGATGCGCCCGCACCACCTGACCATCACGGCGTTCGGTCCCTTCGCCGGCACCGAGACCGTCGACTTCGACGAACTGACCAACTCGGGCGTGTTCCTCCTGCACGGCGACACCGGGGCGGGCAAGACCAGCGTCCTGGACGCGCTCTGCTTCGCCCTGTACGGAAGAGTGCCCGGCCAGCGCCCCGAGCACCGTCTGCGCAGCCACCACGCCCCAGTCGGCATTCGCACCGCGGTCGCCCTGGAGTTCACCGCGGCGGACCGCCGCTTCAAGATCATGCGCACGCCCAAGCAGAGCTATCCCAGCACCCGGGCCAAGAACGGCATCGCCACCGCCGAAGCCACCGTCCAGTTCCTGGAGCGCATCACTGGTCCCGACGGCGCCCACCACTGGCAGGCGATCTCCTCCAGCCACCAGGAAGCCAACAAGGAAGTCACCGACATCCTGGGACTGACCAAGGAACAGTTCTGCCAGGTCGTGCTGCTTCCGCAGGGCGAGTTTGCCGCGTTCCTGCACGCGGGCGCCGAAGAACGCCGGAAGCTGCTCGGCAAGCTGTTCGGCACCCGGCGCTTCCGCGACCTGACCGTCTGGCTCGCCAACCGCGCCAAAGCCCTCCACCGTGAGGCCGACGATGCAACCGCACACATCCTGCTCCTGGCAGAGCGCATCGACCAGGAGGCCGGCCCCACCCTGACAGCCCGCACCGACGCCCGGCCCGACGAGCGTCACCTCACCGCCTGGCTCCCGTGGGCACGACGCCTGGCCGCCACCGCCGAGGACGACTGCACAGTCGCTGCCGCACAAGCGCGGCAGGCCGAACAGACCCACCAAGCCGCCAAGGACCACTTGAGCAAGACCAGCGACCTGGCGGGGAAGCAAGCCCGGCACCAAAGGGCAGTTGCCCAGCGCGCCGCTTTGGAGGAGACCGCCACCGACCACCCGCGCCTGCGCCAGCAACTCGAGGCCGGTCGCCGCGCCGAGCCGCTACGCCCTCTCCTTGACCAGACGGCAGCCCACACCAAGGCCCTGAAAGCCGCGAAGGACGCAGAGAGCCGCGCGCGTCTGCTCCTGGACGCACAGGACACCAGTGAGGACATCCCCGGACTGCAGGCGGCCCATCAACGACTCCATGCCGAGAAGGGACGACTGGAGGGCCTTCTGCCCGAGGAGGAGCGGCACGCGGCCCTGTCCGAGCAACTGGACGCCCTGCGCGAGAAGGAGAAGCGCGCCCAGGAGGAACACGACGAGGCCGAAGCCTGGCTCAAGGACTGGCTTACCACCCTGGAACACCACACCGGCAAGATCGCCGATCTCGAGCGTGCCGTTCAAGACCTGCCGTCCCTGGAGACGACCCACAAGTCGCTCACGCTTCAGCTCGCGACCGCGGTCGAACGCGACGCCCTCGCCGTCAGGCTCAGCCGCACCACCACCGATGAGACCGAGCGCGAGAAGGAGATGCTGAGGGCACATCAGACCTTGCTGGACCTGCGGCAGCGCCGCATGGACGGCATGGCGGGCGAGCTCGCCGCTGTGCTGGAAACCGGCCAGCCGTGCCAAGTCTGCGGATCACCCGTTCACCCCGCCCCCGCCCGGCCCGCCGCAGACCAACCCACCCGCCAGGACGAGGACATCGCACAAGAGAACTACGACGAGGCCCGCAAGGCCCACGAAGAGGCGATGAACCTGCGCAGCGACCTCGCCGCACAGCACGCCCGCACCGTCGGGGCCGCCGGAACCGATCCAGTACCCGACCTTCAAGCAAAGCTCGCCGACGCCACAGCCACGCAAGACCGCGCGCAGGCCGAAGCGGCCGAACTGCATCCCGCCCAAGAAGCACTGACCCGCCTCCAGAACGAGCACGAGACACAAACGAACCAGCGTAACCGCACCCGCGAAGCGCTGACCGAGATCCAGGCCCGCAGCACCCTGCTGGCCCAGCAGGAGAGCCAGCTCGCCGCCGTCCTGACACAGGCGCGCGCCGGGGAAGCATCACTGACCAAGCGGCTCACCTCGCTGACCACCACTGCCGATCGCCTGGCCACCGCCCTGGATGCCGCTCAGGCCACCGAGAGCGCCGAGGCACACCTGGCCGAGACGCAGCGCACCACTGCCGACGCCACCGTGCAAGCGGGCTTCGACGACCTCGCCGAAGCAACCGCAGCGCTCTCCTCCTCCTCGGTGCTGCAGCATTGGCACGAGCAACTGGATCAGTGGGGGAAGCAGTTCGCGGTGGTCGACAGCATCCTCGCCGAAGCAGAAATCCTCGAAGCAGCCCGCCAGCCGCAAGCCGACCCTGCAGTGGCACAAGAAGCCCTGGCGCACGCCGAGAGCAGTGCCACCGACGCGGCCGTCAAGCTCCAGCAGGCCCTGGAGCGCGCCCAGAACCTGGCCCACCTGACCGCTGACCTGGACGCTCGTGTAGCAGCGGCGGAGCCGCTCAGGGCCGAGAGCGCGCTCGTCGACCGTCTTGCCGGCGTCGCAGCCGGAACCGGCGCGGTCAACACGCTGAGCATGGAGCTGGAGGCATACGTCCTCGCGGGCCGCCTCGAACAGATCGCGGACGCGGCCAACAAGCGCCTAAGCATCATGACCAACGACCGCTACCAACTTCGCCACAGCCACGAGAAGGAGACCGGACAAGGCCGTGCAAAAGCCGGCCTAGGCCTGCGCATACGTGACGGCTGGACGGGCGTGGAACGTGAGACCTCCACCCTGTCCGGGGGAGAGACCTTCACCACCGCCCTGGCCCTGGCTCTGGGGTTGGCCGACGTCGTGACCCAGGAAGCCAGTGGCCGACCGCTGGGGACGCTCTTTATCGACGAGGGCTTCGGCAGCCTCGACGAGCAGAGCCTGACCGACGTCATGGACGTGCTCGACCACCTGCGAGCCGGAAACCGGGCAGTAGGCGTGGTCAGCCATGTAGGAGAGCTGCGGCGCCGCATCCCCACCCAGCTCCACGTCAAGAAGCGCCATCAGGCCGGCTCCATCGTGCACCCGCTCGTCGACGCAGACATATGAACTGTCCTCAGCCGAACCGGCCCGATTGACGGTTCAGGCTGAGGACAGCGGATCGCTGCTTGGGCCCTGACCAGCGGGTACGAGGCTTGGCAAGACGTGCCGGCCGCAGGCCTCCCATGTTCGCCACGCGTGCCGTCCCGCCGTCCCACCCGGCCGTCGTCCCCGTCCGGCCTGCTCGTGAGCCTCCGCCCGTCGTTGCGTCGGCCGTCAGGCCGGCTCAGGGCCTGCAGCGCGTGGTTCGCGGAGGCCCTGCGGCTTTGGCCGGGGGCGGGGGAGTGTGCTCTCCCGGCCGCATGCCTCCCGGCCCGCCGCTGCCTCCCGCTGCTGGGCTGTTCCGGCCGGTCCGGTGGGGGAGTGGCTTCTCCGCCGCTGTACCGGGCCGTGCCCCGGCGGCCGCCCGTGCCCGCTCTCTGCCACCCGGGCCGGCCCGGAGCCCTGCAGGTCCGTCACGGGTTCCGTCCGCCGTCCGTTCCTCCCGCCCGACCCGCCCGTCTGCCGGTCTCCCGGGTGCGCCCGCCCTGTGCCCTCCGTCGCGCTGCGCCCCGGCCGGGCCCGTGCCCGGTCCGCCGGGTGTCGCGCCGGGCCTCGCCCTGTGGGGCCGGCCCCCGGACAGCGCGCCTTTCACCCGTTCTCGTTACAACAATCGGCCCCACGCTGTGTACCGGTGTGGCTAGACTGGCGCCAGGCGTTACACCTTTGGTGGGTGCGGGTACACCCACCGCCCGGGTGCGGGCTGTCGTCCGTGCGCGGGCCCGCTGCCGGCCCGGCAGCCCGCCTGGTCGCCGGCCCCGGCCGGGGCTGGTCTACCCTCCTCACTCCTTCTGCGTCCTTGGAGTCCCTGGTGCCCTCCTCCCGTTCGCGTTCCTCCCGTGCAACTGCGGGTGGCACCAGCAGCACGGCTGGTGCCGGCACTGGCACCGGCACGGCTCCGGCCGGCGAGGACCCGCTCCTCCCGGCCGCAGGGGGCGCCAGCGCCCCGGCCCCGACCGCCGCCGCCTGCGCGATCGCGGGTGCTGCGCCCGCTCCTGCCAGCTCCGGCCCCACCCCGCGCGAAGGCGCACGCGGGGCCGGCTCCTCGCGGCGGTCCGGCCGGACCGCCCCCACACCCGCCGCCCCGGCCCCGACCTCGGTGCTGGGGGCGGCCGCAGGCCTGGTCCTTCCCGGCCCGGCGGACCCGCTGTGGACGTCGATCCCGCGCGGGCCGCGCCAGAACCTGGCCATGCCCGCCTACCAGCTGGTGAACCCGGCACGCGGTCACCTGGCCACCCCGGCCGGCCGCAAGCTGAAATCCGCCCTCGGAGCCGCCGCCCGGGGCAAGCTCACCGGTCCGCACTGGCTCGCGCTGCTCACTGCTCCCCGTGCCGCGTTCGGCGGCCCGACCAGCCAGCGGGCCGACCAGATGTACAAGGCCCTGGAGCAGCTGGTGGCTGACCACCTGCGGCCCGCACTGGGCGCGCTCGCCGCAGCCGGGTTCGCCGCCGGGGTGGAACCGGCCCGGGCGGAGACCGATACCCCGTCCGGCCCCGGCCAAGCCCTGCCCGCCGATCCGGAGACCGACTCCACCGCTGTCCCGGCCCCGTCGCGCCCGGTCCCGGTCCCGGTCCCGGGCGGCGACGTCCCCCACCCGGGCGCCCCTGACACCACAACTCTCCTTATTATCAACGCCATTGACGCTTCATCGGCCGTGCTGGCCGCCGCCGCATCGTCGGCGGCCGGGACCGGCCCGGATCCCGTCGGTCGGCATCCGGCGCCCGCCGCTCCAGCCGTCCCCGCGCCACCGCCCGGTGCCGCTCCGGCCGTCGGCGAGACCACCGGCCCCCCGGTGCCGGGCGCCCCCACCCCTCCGCCCGAGCCCGCTCCGAACCCCCAGGACACTCGCGTGCCCACCACCCCGGCCGTTCCGACCCCCGACGCCCCCACCACCCCGGGTGCCGACGGCGCCCCGACGGCTGCCCCGGCCCCCGTTCCGGCCCTCACCCCGGCGGCGCCGACCGGTGACGACCCGGCCGCCCCGGCCGACGGCACCGTGCCGGCCGCCCTGCGGCTGGCCACCAGCCAGGCCGGCGAAGCCCCCGCCGAACCCCCGACCCCGGCGTCCGGCCTGGCGCCCGCACCGCTTCCCCCGGTCCTCGACCTGGTCCTGGCTCCGAGCCCGCAGACACTGCACCAGGCCCGCAGCACCCTCCCGCAGCTGATCAGCGCCGCCGGCCATGGCACCTCCACCCCCCTGGCCCGCGGCACCCACCACGCCCTGCTCACCGACCCCACTACCGCCACCGCCCTGGGCTGGGACCTGACCACCGCCACCGCACACGGCACCGCCGACGCCCGCAAGAAACTCGGCGACCTCATCCAAGCCGCCGCCACCGGCCACCCCCAGGTCCTGCGCCGCCACATCACCCCCCTCGCCGTGCTGCTCCCCGCCACCCCCGACGGCACCCCCCTCCCGCTCACCGGCCACCCCGGCCGACCCACCCCTGGTGAACCCGATGCGGCAGCAACGACCCCACCAAGCAACGGAGTTGTCACGCCCACCCCGGCCACCCCGAGCACACCCACGTCGTCGACCGCTCCGACCCCGCACAACCGCAACGCCCCGGCCAGCACCACCCGCCAGACGTCAACACCCCCGTCCAGCACCGAAGTCGATGCACCGGACGACACCCTGTTCCCCGCCCCGGCCGCCCCCGCCCCCACCCCAACCGCGCTCCTGCCGCTGGTCGACCCCGCCGACGTCATGCCCTTGGCCGCCCCGGACACCCTGCTCCCGTTGACCGCCGACTCGGCCACTCCCGCCGACGCCGAACCGGCCACCTCGAGCGCGCACTCCCCGACCGCCGGCGAACCCGTCCTGCGGGACCCCGCAGCCACGCCCCCGCCGGCCGGCCAGCCGGCCACCACGCCCCCCGCAGCGCCCGCCACTCCGCGGCCCCCGCGCCGCCTCGCCCCGCTCGCGGACGCCCTCACCACCGTCCTCACCCCCCCAACCCCCGACCCGCACACCACCCCGGCAGGCCCGCGCGCCCTGTCCACCGGCATCCCCACCCTCGACCAGGCCCTTGGCGGCCTCCAGCCCGGCCGCTTCTACCTCGCCGCCGCCGCCCCCGGCATCGGCGCAAGCCTCCTCGCGACCGCCGCCGCCCGCACCACCGCCCTCGAACACGGCCTGCCGGTCCTCTACGCCGCCTCCGGCCTCACCCGCGCCGACGTCGCCGCCCGGATCGCCGCCGCCCACCTGCCCGTCGACTACCGCCGCCTGCGCGCTGGCCGCCTCACCCCCACTGAACAGGCCGACGTCACCGCCCTCCAGGCCCACCTCGCCGCCGCCCGCCTCTACATCGACGACGGCACCGACCTCACCCCCGACGCCATCGCCGAGACCGCCGCCGATCTCGCAGCCGGCCTCACCCACACCACCGGCCAGCCCGGCCTGGCCTTGGTCGTCGTCGACCGACTCCAGGCCCTCGACGACCCCCGCCTGCCTCTGTCCGGCCCTCGCCTCACCGACGCCGCCCAGGCCCTCGCCCACCTCGCCCGCACCCACCACGTCCCGGTCCTCGCCATCCTCGACACCGACCAGCACGACCTGATCACCACCCTCGGCCTCGACACCACCCTCACCCTCCACCCCCACCCCGACGCCCCCACCACCCGACTCCGCCTCACCATCGCCGAACGCGACCTCGGCACCCAAGCCACCCTCACCCTCACCAGCGACCCCACCCACGCCCGCCTCACCGACCCCACCCCCCACGACCCCTACGCCCCGGCGCCGGAGGCGCCCACACAGGCCTCCACGGCCTCCGCCTGGCCCACCGTCGCCACCCCCGGCCACCCCGCCCAGAACACCCCCACTGCGCCCCGGCCCGACGCCGACGCCGAGGCCACCCCGGCCACCGCCACCGCCCTGGACACCCTGGCCAACCTGACACCCGACCAACCCCCCACCCACCCGCTGCGCCCGACCCGGGACCACGCGCCGCGTACGGCCACCTCCAGGCCCGCCCGCACCGGCGGCGGGGACTACGCCGGCCGGGACTACGGCTACTACCTCGACATGATCAGCTCAGTCGTCGACCAGGCCCTCCAGGAACACGACGGCGACACCAAGGCCACCATCGCCGCCCTGGAGAACAAAGCAATTCCCAACTCAATGGCCCTCTTCGAAGCAACCCGAGTCGGTGGAAACTACGAACACACCGTCTACCCGGAACGCCTCGAATTCCTCAGCAAAAAGACCAAGAAGGGAGCCGACGACATCTGGGAAGGCCGCCACAAGTGGGAGAACGGCCCACTCATGACCCAGCTCAAGGACGGCACCCTCACCAGCGTGGCCGTCGACGTCCTCGACACCAACGCCGCCTACTGCAGCGCCCTGAAGGCCTGGCTGCCCATCGGCTCCCTCGTTCACCAGCCCAACGGCGGCTTCGACCCCAAGCGCTCCGGCATCTACCTCCTGCCCGAACGCCCCACCTGGCACCACCCGCACCTGCCCGACCCGATCGGCAACCGCCGCGAGCCCGGCCCGGTCTTCCTGGACGACGCCACCATCCGCCTCCTGATCCGCTGCCACAAGCTCGACCTCTGCGACCCCCCGCACATCACCCAGGCATGGACCTCCGGCGCCTCCGAGAACATCGCGGAGAAATTCCGCCGCGTCCTCACCACCGCCCGCGAGAAAGCCGTCCTCGAAGGCGACAAAGTCACCGAAGAATACATCAAGGCCATCTACTCAATTTTCGTCTCCACCATCGGCGAATCCACCACCAACCGCGACCTCCGCCGACCCGACTGGATGCACATCTTCCGTAGCCAGGCATTCGCCAACCTCTGGTACAAGGCATACCGCGCCCACGAATACGGCCTCACCATTGTCCGCCTCCGCGGCACCGACGAACTCCACATCACCGGAGACGTCCCCTGGCGCACGGTATTCGAAGAAGGCCGCCTCACCGCCCAGCTGAAGCTCAAGACCCAGTACACCCTCGGGAAGGCCGCCTAATGTCGACCGACGGCTGGAAGAACTTCGGCAAATACGGCGCCGCCGACGACCCCGAAAACCGCCACGGAAAAATCGTCCTCGCCCGCGCCCTCGAAGACGCCCTGGAACGGATGATCATCGAAGGCGGCATCAAATCCCCCGTCACTACCCGCCGCGGCCTCACCGCCCGCATGAAGTACCTCACCACCACCCAAGGCGGCGCCCAAGCCATGGCCGACGCTGGCATCACCGCCGTCCCCAAGACCATCAGCGCCTGGACCAAGGGCACCCAAAACCCCCTCCCCGCCAACCTCGACGCCATCGACACCGCCTACTGGAACCTCCGGGCCGCCAACATCCTCAACAACCCCGGCTCCTTCAAGCAGCACCTCAATAACAACGGCAAGGGCACCCGGGTCGAGATCCACCCCATCAACCAGGACGTCGTCGACGAACCCCGCCGCCGCGACAACCTGCGCCTCCGCACCCTGCAGGTCCGCTACATCTGGGACGACGCCGTCGACGCCATGATCACCAGCGACATCGGCAAGCTCGAGGAGATCTGGGACGACGTCATCGCCGACCTCGACTCCGACTGGGGCGCCTACACCTACGTCCGCCACATCGGCCTCGGCGCCTGACCACCCCCACCAGCCGCCCGCCCGCCCCACCGGGCCGCAACTGCGCCCCACCCCAGCTCAGACCAGCACCACCGGACACAACAGCGCGTACATCTCCCCCCCCGCCGCTGCGCCTCCGCGATCCCCAAGGGCCGGTGATGCCGCCGGCCAAGGCGAATAAGACCCCGTGGCGGCGCGCGATGCGGCGCCAGACGCGCGAGCTGTTCAGGCCGCCCTCGTAGAAGCAGACGCAGGCCCGGCCGGTCACCGTCAGGACGTCCCCGGCCGCGTCCAGGACAGCCGCCCAGCCAGCCGCCGGCTCCGCCCAGCCCTCGAAATCGTCGAACCGCGCCCACCCACCGAACGCCAGCCCGGCCAGGTGCGGATCCGGCCCGCGGCCGCCGGCCGACGCGAACGTCTCGACCCAGTGCGAGGCCGCGAAGACCACCTGCGCCCGCTGCCCCTCGTCGGCCCACGCCCGCATACCCAACGGCCGCAACGGCCCGCTGCCGACATCGACGGCGTACATCGAGCCGCCGTCCACCGGCGCCGCCTCGTCGCTCACACCCAAGCCAACGAGCCCGGCCCCCGAGGTAACCCAGCCAGCGGCCGGCCCCGCCCCTCCGAATGCCCGGTACAATTCTCGAACCGCCACAGCATGAATCCCCGGTACAACCTGGAGGGGAGACGGGGCATCAGGCGTGATTCCCTGATCGTGCAATTCTGATACAGGCTCAGGCTGATATCATCCGGTACAACTTTCCCGTCTACAGTGGGAAACACGTAGGATATGAAGGGTCATCAGCCGGATACAGGCGACCGCCAATCAGGCGCGTTACAGAAAATGCCCCTGATGCCTGTACAGGGCCCGATTGGGGCGTAAGAATTGCCTTACTGGTTCAGACCAGTTGGACAGGCCCGTAGCTGACTTAGAGTCACAGATTTTCCAGTCAACGACTTGTAACGATGCGGGTACCGTGACATATCGGAGCTCGGTACAGAACAGAGCAGGCGCCCGGAGGGCGTCCCCCGAAGAAGCTGGCCGACCGCGGGAGTGGCCCGCCCGCGCAGGAAGAGCCCGAGACCGCAGAAGAAATCCCAGTTCAGAGCCCTAAAGAACCGAGTTCACGGGGGAGGAGGCCGTCCAGGGGTTCGGAAGCGGTACAAGGGCCGGCCCCCGAAGAGGCCCACTGATGGGCGAGAGTTGTACTGGAGCCCTCCTCTCAGTTAGCGAAGAGCCACGGAGTGGCGTTACAGCATTCCGTCACGGTAGTGACGGCGCGTCATGTGTCCGGAGGACACGGCGCGATCG
>NZ_JBWKAW010000052.1:0-32898 GCF_056437345.1 Kitasatospora sp. NPDC042419 | reverse complement strand
CGATTAACGTCGCACGGCGGGTTCGGGAGGAGGCCGCTGGGAAAAGGAGCAGCTCACGAGCTGACACCTCGCCCGGCGGCCCACCTCACACTCGATCTCGGCGCCGCCGATGTCTGAACGCCGTTCCACCCCCGCCACGGTCACCGTCCTGACCGTCCTTCCGATCGCCCTCCTCCTCGCCCTCACCGCGTGGGCGCTCCCTCACCGCGTCGGGCCGCCGCTCCTCACCCCACCCGCCGCGGCCACCGCCACCGCGTCCCCCTGAGCCCGGCTTGATTCCCGCGCAGGAAGTCGATCCCGTCGACTTCCTGCGTTCCTCTCACCGCCCCGCCGTCTCCGTCCGCACCCACTCCAGGTACGCGGCGCTGCCCGCCACCACCGGTACGGCGACGACCTCGGGGGTGTCGTAATCGTGCCGATCGCCGATGAACTCCACCAGTGCGGAAGCCAGTTCGGCGCGTGTCTTGAGGTCGATCCGCCACTCCGCCGCGTCCTGGACCTCACCGTCCCACCAGTACACGGACCGGATCGGGTACACCTGCGCGCAGGCCGCGAGCCGTGCCCGCACCACGTCCGCCGCCAGCGCCCGGGCCTTCGCCTCCTCGTCGTGTGTCGTCGTCATCACGAGAAGGTCGCTGTTGTTCGTCGTCATGCCGAAAGCCTAGGCGTGGCGGTAACCTACTCACTTACCCAGCGGGGGACACGCCCAAGCCGTCCTGAAGTCGCCATTTCTGACACGCACCTGACGATACGTCAGCCTTGTGCGTTCGAGGGAGTACCTATGTCCCGGAGCCGCAAGCTCCACCGCCTCAGCAACCCCGACACCGCCGAGCGCTGCGCGCAGCGGATGCTGTTCCGGCACCTCCGTGACGACACCAACGCCAACCGCGGCCGGATGGCACGGCGGGTGCGCGAACTCCAGTTGCTGCTGGAGATGGACCCGATCGAGTTCGAGCGGCTGATAGCCCGGCTGATGGAGTCGATGGGCATGAAGGTCGAGCTGACCGCCCGGTCGAAGGACGGCGGGGTGGACGTCCGCGGCATCGACAGCGACCCGTTCCGCGGCGGGAACGTGATCGTGCAGGTCAAGCGCTACCGGGACACGGTGACGCCGTCGGTCGTGCGGGACCTCTACGGCACGCTCCAGCACGACCGCGCGGCCACCAAGGCCGTGCTGGTCACCACCAGCAAGTTCGGCCCCAGCTCGCACCAGTTCGTCTCCGGCAAGCCGATCACGCTGATCAACGGCTCGGAGCTGGTCGGCCTGCTCAAGCACCACGGCTTCCACGAGATGTTCGCGCCCGCCTACGCGAGCGCCGCCGCCGCGGACGAGTCGGCCGACGGCGCCCCCGCGATCGAGGTGGCCGCCGAGCCCTCCCGCCTCCTGCTGCACTGGACCGGGGAGGAGGAGTACGACATCGCCGCGCTGGTCTGCCGGGGCAACCGCGCGCTCTCCGACGACCACCTCGTCTTCTACAACAACACCTCCACGCCGGACGGTTCGGTCCGGCTCGTCACCGGCTACGACGACGCCAACGCCTGTCTGATGGTCGACTTCGACGCGCTGCCCGCCGAGGCCGACCGGCTCGTCGTGATCGCCGCCGCCGACACCGAGAACCACCCCGCGGCCACCATGGCCGGGTTCGCCGGCCCGGCGCTGATCCTCGAAGCGGGCGCCGACCAGGACGCGGCCGTCGTCCACCTCGCCGACGGTGCGGAGTCCAACATCGCGATGCGCCTCGGCCGCTTCGACCGGGACGAGGCCGGGGACTGGGACTTCACCCCCGCCCTCGCCGGGTACCCGGGCGGGCTGCGCCAGGCGGTCGTCGCCTACGGCCTGGAGGTCGCGGACGCCGAGGAAGCCGAGGAGCCGGCGCCGGTCGTGTGACGGGCGCCGGCGCGGCGGGCGGAGGCGTCACCGGGCCGGGGCAGCAGCGGGGGTGGTCCACCCCCAGGGGCGGGTGGACCACCTCCGCACGGCACGGGGGGTGGTCCGGCGGCCTGCCGCCGCCGGATTGCCGGACCCCCGACGTAGGCTCCGGCCATGCCGAAAGCACTGGAGGACAAGGTCGCCCTGGTCGCCGGCGCGACCAGGGGCGCGGGCCGGGGGATCGCCGTCGAACTGGGCGCCCAGGGCGCGACCGTCTACGTGACCGGGCGCAGCACCGAGGGGAAGCGTTCGGAGTACGACCGGCCGGAGACCATCGAGGAGACCGCCGGCCTGGTCACGGCCGCGGGCGGCACGGGCATCCCCGTGGTCTGCGACCACCTGGAGCCGGCGCAGGTCGAGGCGCTGGTGAAGCGGATCGACACCGAGCAGGGCGGCCGGCTGGACGTCCTGGTCAACGACATCTGGGGCGGAGAACTGCTCTTCGAGTGGGAGAGCACGGTCTGGGAGCACGACCTCGACAAGGGCCTGCGGCTGCTCCGCCTCGCCGTCGACACCCACGCGATCACCAGTCATCACGCGCTGCCGCTGCTGCTGCGCACGCCCGGCGGACTGGTGGTCGAGATGACCGACGGCACGGCCGAGTACAACGCGGACCGCTACCGGGTGTCGTTCTTCTACGACATCGCCAAGTCCGCGGTGCTGCGGATGGCGTTCGCGCTCGGCCACGAACTCGGTCCGCGCGGCGCGACCGCGGTGGCGCTCACCCCCGGCTGGATGCGGTCCGAGATGATGCTCGACACCTGCGGCGTCACCGAGGACAACTGGCGCGACGCCACCGGGCGCATCCCGCACTTCGCCATCTCCGAGTCGACGTCGTACGTCGGCCGCGCGGTCGCGGCGCTGGCCGCCGACCCCGAAGTGGCCCGCTGGAACGGGCAGTCGCTCAGCAGCGGCCGGCTGGCGCGGGTCTACGGCTTCACCGACCTCGACGGCAGCCGGCCCGACGCCTGGCGGTACATGGTGGAGGTCCAGGACCCGGGTCTCCCGGCCGACACCACCGGCTACCGGTAGGGCCGCGGGGGGAACGTCCGTGCACGGCCGGGGCGTTGGACGGGCATGGTGGTGACCGTTCTGATGGTTCTCGTGACGCTGCTGATCGGGCTCGTCGTCCTGGTGTCCGTCCGCCGTGCGCGGTGGAACGGCGGACGGGCCGGGCGCGCTGCCGGGCCTGAGCGGTCCGGCGGCGGCGTCGGGCTGGGGATGACGGCGTTCGAGGAGCTGCACGCGCTGTTCAGCGCGGGCAAGCGTGTGCAGGTCGAGCAGCGTCAGGCCCGGCTCGCCCTGCGCGACGACGACCGTGCCGGCGCCCAGCCCCACACGGGCGTCGACCTGGAGGCGGGCACCGTGGTCATCCGACGGGAGCAGGAGCAGGAGCGGGAGCGCTAGCGGGAGGGGGAGCGCTGGCGGGATCGGCGTCGACGTGCGTGCCTACGGGGCGTCCCACGGCGTGGGGCCGGGCGGCGTCACCAGGCCGCCTCGCGGTAGTCCTTGAGGAAGACGCCCGAGGCCGGGGAGCCGGCCTCGCCGCGGACGATCGGGTCGTAGACGCGGGCGGCGCCGTCGACGATGTCGAGCGGGGTGCGGAAACCGGCGGTGGCGAGCCGGGTCTTCTTGGGGGCCGGGTTCTCGTCGGTGATCCAGCCGGTGTCGACGGCGCACATGTGCACGCCCCGGGCGGCGAGTTCCTCGGCGCTGGTGCGGGTGAGCATGTTGAGCGCGGCCTTGGCCATGTTGGTGTGCGGGTGGCCGCCGGTCTTGTTGAGGACGGCGAACCGGCCCTCCACGGCCGTGACGTTGACGATGTAGCGGCGCGGCCACGGGGAGGCGAGCAGCAGCGGTAGCAGCCGGTCGCAGAGCAGTGCCGGGGCGAGCGCGTTCACCAGCTGGGTCTCCAGCAGCTCGGCCGGGTCGAGTGAACCGAGCCGGGCAGACCAGGAGTTGGCGGGCGCGAGGTCCGGCAGCAGGCCGGCCTCGTCGGCCTGCCGCGGCAGCACGGCGGGGACGGCCGACGCGTCGGGGAGGGCGAGTCCGGTGGTCGGCCAGGCCGGGGCCAGGGCGGGCATCGGCCGGAACCCGGGGGCGTGCACCACGGCACCGGCCTCGGCCGTGGGCAGCGCGGACCGCTCGCCGGCGGCCAGCAGGGCGTACGACTCGGGCGGGCGCCGCAGGGTCTGCGCGGCGTTGTTGACCAGGATGTCCAACGGGCTTCCGTCGGAGCGCAGTTGCTCGGTGAGGCCGAGGATCTGGCGCGGGTCGCGCAGGTCGATGCCGACCACGGTGAGCCGGTCCCACCAGGCCCGGCTGCCCTCCGCCGCCCGGAAGCGCCGCACGGTGTCGTGCGGGAACCGGCTGGTGACGACCAGCTCGGCGCCGTCGCGCAGCATCATCAGCGCCAGCTGGAAGCCGATCTTCACCCGGCCGCCGGTCAGCAGCGCACGGCGGCCGTGCAGATCGGTGGTGAGGGTGCGGCGGGCGGCGTTGTCGGCGGCGCAGGAGCGGCAGAGCATGTGGTAGAAGGCGTCCACCTCGCGGTAGGGCTGCTTGCAGACGTAGCAGCGGCGCCCGCCCCGGAGTTCGCCGACGGGCCCGGCGGTGGGCGCGGGGGTGAGGGGCGCGTCCTCGCGGCGGTCGCGCGCGCCGGTGGCGGTGGTGGCGAGCAGCTCGGCGTCGGCGGCGCGGTCCACGGTGCGCCGGTCCTGGCGGCGGCGCTTGCGGCTCTCGCGGACGAAGGACTCCAACTGGCGCTCGGCGTGCTGCCTGGTCCGGTGGCCGACGGGCAGCGCGCGCAGGCGGCCGAGGGTGCGGCTGAACGCGGCGAGTTCCTCGGGGGAGACCTCTTCGGTCGTCGTGCCGTCCTCGCTCCGGACCGCCATGTCCGCCCCCCTCGTGCGCCCCACCGAAGTGGTCCCGGCCGGATTCGAACCGGCGTACTCCGTGATGCGGTCACGGTGCGCCTGCCTCTGCGCTACGGGACCCGGTCCTGCCCGGGAGGCCGGATTCGAACCGGCGTATCCGCCGTGAGAGGGCGGCGCGCCTGCCTCTGCGCGACACCCGGGCAGTGGGAGGACTGTAACGGGAGGTCCGGTGAACGCACGATCGAATATCCACCTGGGAGAGCGGCGGGGGAGGGGTGAGAGGGCCGGCCCGGACGTGCCGGTGCCGGCGGTCCCCACCCGTGGGAGGGGGCCGCCGGCACCGGCGGGCGCGTCGGACCGGTGTCCGCTCAGCCGCCGTACTGGGCGAAGATCTTCGCGAACTCGTACGGCTGCTGCGGGATGTTGGTGCACTTGAACAGGCCGCCGGTGCACGCGTTGGCGTCCCGGGTGGCGTCCCAGAAGGCCAGCATGCCGAGCCGGTGCTGCCGCGCGAAGGCGACCAACTGCTGGGCGTCCGCCTGGTTGTAGATCTGGTGGTCGTCGTTCTCGCCGATCATCGGCGTGACCCCGACCGTGGCCCACAGCTGTGCGTCGGTCTTCGCCGGGTGGAGCACCTTGAGCTGGTCGTGGAGCGACTGCGCGGCCTGCACGGCGGCGTCGCCGTAGTCGGCTCCGGCGCGGTAGTAGTCCATCGCCATGATGTTGACGACGTCGACGTCCACGCCGGCGTCCCGGGCCGAGCGGACTATGGCGACGCCCTCGGAGGTCAGGCCCTCGGGCAGCACCGGCAGGGTGAAGGAGACCTTGAGGCCGGGGTGGGCCTTCTGCAGCCGGGCGAGCGCGGCGGACCGGCGCTCGTTGGCGGCGGTGTCGGCGATCGCGGCGCCCTCGATGTCGAAGTCGACGTAGCGCAGGCCGTAGGCCTTCACCACGGCGTCGTACTCGGCGAACAGCGAGTTCACCGTGGTGCAGGCGGCGGCGAGTTCGCTGCCGCTGGCGCCGCCGAAGGAGAGCTTGACGTCGCCGCCGGCCGCGCGCAGGGCGTCGATCTGGTCCTTGGCCCACCCGGTGCGCGGGTCGTAGGCGTTGAACCAGCTGGCCTTGCAGCCGACGCCGGTGACGAAGCCCATGGTGAAGGACTTCAGGTTGCCGGCCTCGGCCATCGCGGACAGCGACGGCGTGGGCCAGGCGCCCATGTCGATGTACGGGGCGACCGGGAGCGCGACGCCGGGTGCCGGGGTGGTGGGGCCGGTGGGGTTCGGCGTGGTGGGCGGAGTGCTGGTCGGCGGCGCGGTGGTGGGCGTGGTGGGCGGCGGGGTGCTCGGGGTGCCGCCGGGGCCGGAGAGCACGACGTCGTCGGCCTGGTAAGCGCCCTGCCCGTACCAGCCGTGCAGGTAGACGGTGACGCTGGTGGTGGCCGGCCCGGTGGTGAAGGTGGTGTCGAGCTGCTGCCAGCCGGTTCCGCCGGGGGTCCAGACGGCCGGGTCGGTGACCCCGCTGCCGGTCGCGCCGAGGTACACGTACTGGCCCTGGACCCACGCGCTCAGGGTGTACTTGGTGTTGGGCTGCACCGCGACGTTCTGGCCGCACTGCGCGGTGTCGCTGCTGCCGGCGGCGCCCCGGAGCGCGTACGAGCCGCCGTGCGCACCGGAGCCGACGATGCCGCCGGTGGTGCCGGAACAGCTCCACGGGCCGAGTGCGCCGCTCTCGAACCCGGCGTTGCCGAGCAGGTTGCCGCCGGCCGCGCCGGCGTTCCCGGCGATGGCGGCGAGGCCGCCGGCCGCGAGGGCGACGGCGGCGGCGAGGCCGAGGAGCTTGGTGCGGGTGGCCGGCCGGCGGTGCCGGGCGGGGGCGTCGTGGGGCGCGCGTGGCATGGGGGTGCCTCTCGGGGACGGGGCCGCCGCCCGTCGCGCGAGGGGGGAGGTGGCGCGGCGGGCGGCGGTGGACGGGGTGGTCCGGTGGGGGAGTTGCGCGGTGCTGTGCATCAACCTGGACTAGACCTCCTGGGCACGTCAAGAACTCTCGGTGCAGCAAAGGCAGGTCGCAGTCCGGCTTACGTGGACCTTAAGGTTCCGGCATGACCGGAGAGATGACGAAGGATCTGCGCATCGGTTTCCTCGGGGACTCGTTCACCCAGGGGGTCGGTGACCCGGAGTTCCGCGGCTGGGTGGGCCGGGTGATGGCGGCGACCTGGGCCGACGCCGTCGGGGGCGCGGTGGGCGCGGGGAGGGGTGGGGGCGCCGCCTCCGCCGACGTGACCGTGTTCAACCTGGGCGTGCGGCGGAACACCTCGGCCGACGTGCTGGCCCGCTGCTGGAGCGAGACGGGGGTGCGCGCGCTGCCGGGCGCGGACAACCGCCTGGTGGTGTCGGTGGGTGCCAACGACACCACGATCGAGGACGGCCGCCCCCGGGTGGAGTCGGAGCAGTGCCTGCTGAACGTCGCCGAACTGCTGGACGGCGCCCGCGAACGCGGGTTCGCGGTGCTGGTGGTGGGGCCGCCGCCGGTGGCGGACGGGGGTGCGGAGCGTCTGACCCGGCAGCTGCGGCTGGCCGACGGGATCGCCGGGGTCTGCGCCGCCCGCGGGGTGCCGTTCGTCGACGTGACGCGGGCGCTGGCCGAGGACCCGCTGTGGGTGGGGGAGGCTCTCGGCGGGGACGGCGCGCACCCCGGCGCGGGCGGGTACGGGCGGCTCGCGGAGCTGGTGCTCGCCGGCGGGTTCCGCGAGTGGCTGGTGGACGGCCGGGTGCGACACGCCGCCGCGGCCGGGCGGGCTTGACCTAGAGCGCACTCCAAGGGAGAGGCTGTTCACCGGTGATCCTCCCGGGAGCCCGGTCCCGGCCGGAGAGCCCGGGCCGGGCCACCGGCCGTCGAACCACCCGCCGTTGATCCACGAAGGAGAACCGTCATGCGCAACGCCACGCTCGGCAGCGAGGGCCCCGAGGTCGGAGTGATCGGCCTCGGATGCATGGGGATGACCTGGGCCTACAACCCGCAGAGCCGGGACGACGAGACCTCGGTGAGGGTGATCCGGCAGGCGCTGGACCTCGGTGTCACGCTGATCGACACCGCCGACATCTACGGCCCGTACAGCAACGAGGAGGTGGTCGGCGCCGCCCTGGCCGGCCCCCACCGGGAGCGCGCGGTGCTGGCGACCAAGGTGGGCCTGGTGCCGGGCACCGGCACCGAGCGGGTGGTCCGCAACGGCCGGCCCGAGCACGTCCGCCGGGCGATCGACGAGAGCCTGCGCAGGCTCGGCACCGACCACGTCGACCTGTACCAGCTGCACCGGGTGGACCCGGAGGTGCCGATCGAGGAGACCTGGGGCGCGCTGGCCGAGGCGGTCGACGCCGGCAAGGCCCGCCGGATCGGCCTCTCCGAGGTGGGCGTCGAGGAGATCAAGCGGGCCCAGGCGGTGCACCCGGTGGCGTCCGTGCAGTCCGAGCTGTCGCTCTGGACCCGCGACGCGCTGGCCGAGGTGCTGCCGTACACCGAGGCGGAGGGCATCGCCTTCCTGCCGTTCTCGCCGCTCGGCCGGGGCTTCCTGACCGGCAGCATCTCGTCCTTCGACGAGCTGCCGGCGGACGACTTCCGCCGCTCGCTGCCGCGCTTCCAGCAGGACGCGCTGAAGGCGAACCTCGCGCTGGTGGAGAAGGTCAGGGCGGTCGCGGAGCGGCTCGGTGCGACGCCCGCGCAGGTGGCGCTGGCGTGGGTGCTGGCGCAGGGCCGGTACGTGCTGCCGATCCCGGGCACCAAGACGCCGCGCTACCTGGCCGACAACGCGGGGGCGGCCGACCTGGCGCTCTCGGCGGCCGACCTCGCCGAGCTGGACGCGCTGCCGGCGCCGACCGGCGGGCGGTACTGAACCACCCCCCTGTGACGGCCCGGGCCGGCGCGCCGGGCGCCCCGCCGGCGGCGCTCAGCGCTCCCGGACCCAGACCATCTTCCGGCCGGTCTCGCCCGGCGCCCGCAGGGCGGCGTCGGCGATCCGGTCGAGGCGGTAGCCGAGCCTGCGCGGCACGGCGGCGCTGGCGGTGTTGGCCTCGTCGCAGTGGATCTCGACCCGCTCGATGCCGGGCAGGGCCAGCGCCGCCCCGGTGACCGCCCGGGCGGCCGCGGTGGCGATGCCGCGGCCGAGGTGGTCGGCGCTCAGCCAGTAGCCGAGCTCCAGCGCGCCCGGGCCGATCCGCCCGTGCAGGCCGAACGAGCCGATCACCCGGCCGGGCTCGGCGTCGAGGCCGACCAGGTAGATGAAGTCGGTGCCGGCGTCCCAGGCGGCGGAGCCGGCCTCGGCGAGTTCGGCGGTCTGGGCGGTGGTGGGCGCCTCGGCGGCCCACTCCAGCCAGGGCCGCAGGTGGTCCAGGTTGGCCCGGACGGCGGCGTTGAGCGCGGGTGCGTGGGCGGGGGAGCGGCGCTGCAGGGTGATCCCGCCGGCCGGCCGCAGGAGTTCCGGCGGCCGGCCGGGGGTGGCCGCTTCGGGGGTGACCGCTCCGGGGGTGGCCGCTCCGCGGGCGGTGCGCGGCGTCCCGGGCCTGGGCACGTCCCCGCACGGTTGTGGCATGACGTGGCTCATGACAGCGATTATGTCGACGTCCTGTACCTGTCACCACCGGCCGTCGCGGGGCGGCGGCACCCTCCGGGGGCGCGTCAGAGGTGTACCAGCACCTCGTCGAGCTCCTTGCGCTGCAGATCCGGCACGCGCGCCCCCTCGGCCGGGTAGCCGACCGGGATCACGTACGCCGCCCGCTCCTCCAGCGGCCGTTCGCACACCTCGTTGAGGAACTTCATCGGGCTCGGGGTGTGGGTGAGGGTGGCCAGGCCCGCCTGGTGCAGCGAGGCGAGCAGCAGGCCGACCGCGATCCCCACCGACTCCTTGGTGTAGTACGGGCGCGGCGAGTTGGGGCCCTTGTGCACCTCGAAGACGACGATCACGGCCGGCGCGTCCTCCAGGAACGGCTTCTGCCAGTCGGTGCCGATCGGCGCCAGCGCGGCCAGCCACTCCGCGGAGGCCCGGTGCGCGTAGAACTCGCGCTCCTCCGCCTCGGCGGCCTCGCGCAGCCGCCGCTTGCGCTCCGGATCGGTGATCACCACGAACCGCCACGGCTGGACGTGCGCGCCGCTCGGCGCGGTGTTGGCGGTACGGATCGCCCACTCGACCACGCCGTCCGGGATCGGACGGGTCGAGTAGTCGCGGACGGTCCGGCGCTGCGCCATCACGTCGTGGAAGGACCTGCTCCGTGCCTCGGCCTCGTGGGCGGGCACCGTCATCGGGCGGAGCGGGACGCTCGGGTACGGCGTCCCGGCTGCCACAGTGCTGTCAACCATGGCCGACAGCACAGCACATGACGACCGGCCGGGGAAGGGGTCAGGTCCAGACCACTTCTCCGGCCGGTCGCGGGTCGGGCCGGCGGGCCCGGCGGCTCAGCTCTCCTGCACCCGGCCGCCGGCGACCTCGATCCGCCGGTTCACCGAGACGGTGTCCAGCATCCGCCGGTCGTGGGTGACCAGCAGCAGCGTGCCGGTGTACGAGGCCAGCGCCGACTCCAGCTGCTCGATGGCGGGCAGGTCCAGGTGGTTGGTGGGCTCGTCCAGCACCAGCAGGTTCACCCCGCGCGCCTGGAGCAGCGCCAGCGCCGCGCGGGTCCGCTCGCCGGGGGAGAGGGTGCCGGCCGGGCGCAGCACGTGCGCCGCCTTCAGACCGAACTTGGCGAGCAGGGTGCGCACCTCCTCCGGCGACAACTCCGGTACGGCGGCGGCGAACGCGTCGGACAGCGGCTCGCCGCCCAGGAACAGCCCGCGCGCCTGGTCGACCTCGCCGACGACCACGCCGGAGCCCAGCACGGCGCTGCCGGAGTCGAGTTCGAGCCGGCCGAGCAGCGCGGCCAGCAGCGTGGACTTGCCCGCGCCGTTGGCGCCGGTGATGGCGACCTTGTCGGCCCAGTCGATCTGCAGGTCCACCGGGCCGAAGGCGAAGTCCCCGCGCCGGGCGGTCGCCCCGCGCAGGGTGGCGACCACCGAACCGGAGCGCGGCGCGGTGGCGATCTCCATCCGCAGCTCCCACTCCTTGCGCGGCTCCTCGACGACGTCCAGCCGCTCGATCATGCGCTGGGTCTGCCGCGCCTTGGAGGCCTGCTTCTCGGTGGACTCGGTCCGCATCGCACGGCCGATCTTGTCGTTGTCGGAGGACTTGCGGCGGGCGTTGCGCACGCCGTGCTCCATCCAGCCGCGCTGCATCCGGGCCCGGGCCTCCAGGCCGGCCTTGGTGTCGGCGTACTCCTCGTACTCGTCGCGGGCGTGCCGGCGGGCCGTCGCACGCTCCTCCAGGTACGCGTCGTAGCCGCCGCCGTACAGGTTGACCTGCTGCTGGTGCAGGTCCAGCTCCAGCACCTTGGTGACGGTGCGGGCCAGGAACTCGCGGTCGTGGCTGATCAGCACGGTGCCCGCGCGCCGGCCCTTGACGAAGGACTCCAGCCGCTCCAGGCCGTCCAGGTCGAGGTCGTTGGTGGGCTCGTCGAGCAGGAAGACGTCGTAGCGGGAGAGCAGCAGCGAGGCGAGGCCGGCCCGGGCGGCCTGGCCGCCCGAGAGCGCGGTCATCGGCAGGTCGAGGGAGACCTTCAGGCCGAGCGAGTCGGCGACCTCCTCGGCCCGCTCCTCCAGGTCGGCGCCGCCCAGCTCCAGCCAGCGGTCCAGGCTCACCGCGTAGGCGTCGTCGGCGCCGGCCACGCCGTCCACCAGGCCCTGGGTGGCCTCGTCGAGCTCGGCCTGCGCGGCGGCGACCCCGGTCCGGCGGGCCAGGAAGTCGCGGACCGACTCGCCCGGGCGGCGCTCCGGCTCCTGCGGCAGGTGGCCGATGTTGGCGGAGGCCGGGCTGAGGCGCAGCGAGCCGCCCTCGGGGGTGTCCAGGCCCGCCAGCAGGCGGAGCAGGGTCGACTTCCCGGCCCCGTTGACGCCGACCAGGCCGATCACGTCGCCGGGGGCGACGACCAGGTCCAGGCCGGAGAAGAGGGTGCGCTCGCCGTGGCCGGCGGCGAGGTCCTTGACGACGAGTGTGGCGCTCATGATGGACCCGATTCTAGGCGGGTCGCGGGGGCCGGCGCGGGCGGGACGGGGGAGCCGCCGGCCCGGGGACGTCCGGACGCCCGCACCGGCGCCCGGCGAACTGCCGCCCGGGGACCGCGGGAACGCCGCCGGGGCCGCAGCGGAGGTGCTGCGGCCCCGGCGGGCACGGGCTCAGAACGTGCCCGAGGTCACTTGCTCTTCTTGGAGAAGTAGTCCAGCGCGTGCTGGGCCACGTCGTCCAGGTACGGGCCGGCCTCCCAGGTGTTGTCGAACCCGCCGATGGAGGTGTCCGAGACCAGCACCTGCTTGCCGTCCTTGGTGGTGAACCAGCCGCCGCCGCTGTCGCCGCCGGTGCCGTTGCAGCCGATCATCAGCATCGTCGGGCGGGCCGGGTCCATCGACCGGCGGGCCGGCTTGCCGCTGTCGCAGTGCTCCAGCTCCATGCCGTCGAAGGGCTTGCCGGCCGGGTAGCCGTAGCTGCTCACGGAGGTGATCTGGTCACGCGGGGCGTTGAACCAGATCGGCACCGAGCCGCCGACGACCTCCTCCAGCGACTTCCCGCTGCCGTCCGGGTTGGCCACCTTGAGGATGCCGAAGTCGTACTGGCTCCACGGGCCGCCGTTCTCCGGGTCCGCCTCGCCCGCCCACTGCGGGGAGATCATGCCCGCGACCGCGCCCCACTCGCCGTACGGCTCGGCCTGGGCCAGCGAGCCCTGCTTGCCGCCGCTCAGCACGCCGGTGCTGTTGAACGCCGGGGCGAAGGTGATGTTGGTGTGGTACTTGCCGCCCTTGCCGCCGTGCAGGCAGTGGCTGGCCGTCCACACCAGGTTGCTCTTGCCCGGGTTCGCCGGGTCGGAGACCACGGTGCCGGAGCACACGTACTCGTCGCTGCCCTTCTGGAAGAACAGCTTGCCGTTCACGTGGTACTGCTTGGCGAACGGGTGCGGGACGGGCTTCTCCTCGATCAGCTTCGGCTGCGGGTCGTTGCCGCCGTCCCCCGGCGGCTGCGCGGTCGGCTGGGCCGGCTGGGTGGGCTGGGCCGTGGGCTGCGCGGGCGGCTGGGTGGGCGCCGCGCCGGTGGGCTGGGCGGCCGTCGGCTGCGCGGTGGGCTGGGTGCCCGGGCCCGGCTTGTAGGGCTTGGCCTTCAGGATCTTCTGCAGGTCCCAGTAGCCCTTGACGGCCGGGGTGATCACGTTCTGCTGGGCCCACTTGTCCCAGTCGTCGAAGCCCCACTTCTTCAGCTCGTCGACGCTGGGCAGCTTGATCGGTGCCGCGCCCGGCTTGTCGGTGGAGCCGGCGGTGGCCGCGGTGGCCGGTGCGGTCGGCGCCGCTACCGGGTCGCTGTTCTCCGGACCGCACGCGGTCGCGACGACCATGGTCAGCGCGACGACGGAGGCGCCCAGCGCGGCACGCGTCGCCCGGGATATCGGTGACATGAGTTCAATTCCCCCTGTGGATGCACGCCACGGCGCCGCGGGCCCCTGGGGGCCGCGGGTGTGGCGGGTGTGGCAGGGGAGGAGTCTGCCATGCGGGTCGGACCGGTCCCGCGCCCCGGACCGGTCCGGGGCGCGGCTGTCACCGGATCGGCACGCGATCGGCACGGAACGGCCAACGGAACGGCCGGCGGGACGGCGGGGGAGCGGCAGGGGAACGGGGCGGGGGAGCGGCGGGAGCGGCGGGGGGACGGGCCGGGGGACAGGCCGGGAGGCGGGCGGCGGAAAAACCGGTTGCGAGGCTCCGCGGACCTTCGTAGCGTGTTCCCCGTCAGCCACCAGAACAGGAGAAGGCCGTTGCTCTACTGAGGTCCCGAGACACCGCCCCCGCCGCGCCGCAGCCCTGTCGCTGCCCGCGGTCCGTGAGTGTGCGAGTGCCCGACCTCAGTGGTGAGCCGGCCCGGCGACCCTCGTCCTGCTGACGACCCCGGCCCGTTCCCGGCCCACCCCTCCCGGCCTCCGCCTCCGTACCCGCGGTGTCTCCCGTGTTGCTCCGCGACCACGCGTCGCCCCGCGACCCGCCCCGCCGTCCCGCGACGGCGTCATCGCTGCGCGATCACGCCCCCGCCCGACGGCCGCCCGGTCGCTCCACGACCACGGCCGGTGACCGGCCACGTCCGGCAACCCCCGGGAGGCTTCCATGGCACAACCCACCACCTCGCTCCTCTGCACCGACCTCTCCTTCGAGTGGCCGGACGGCAGGCCCGTCCTCGACGGCTTCCACCTCGCCGTCGGCCCCGGGCGCACCGGACTGATCGGGCTCAACGGCGCGGGCAAGTCCACGCTGCTGCGCCTGCTGGCCGGCGAGCTCACCCCCACCTCCGGCACCGTCAAGGTGGCCGGCGAGATCGGCTACCTGCCGCAGGGCCTCACCCTGGACACCGGCCTGCGGGTCGACGAGGCGCTCGGCGTCCGGACCGTCCGCGAGGCCCTGCACGCCGTCGAGGCGGGCTCCACCGACCAGCGCCACTTCGACGCGGTCGGCGACGACTGGGACGTCGAGGAGCGCGCCCGTGCCCTCCTCGACCGGCTCGGCCTGCAGCGGCTCGACCTGGACCGCACCACCGGCGAACTGTCCGGCGGCGAAGCGGTGCTGATGCGGCTCGCGGCCCTGCTGCTGCGCCGCCCCGACGTCCTGCTGCTCGACGAGCCCACCAACAACCTCGACCGGGCCGCCCGCGAGCGGCTCTACGAGACGGTCGCCGGCTGGGGCGGCGTGATGGTGATCGTCAGCCATGACCGCGAACTGCTCCAGCACGTCGACCAGATCGCCGAACTGAGGGACGGCCAGGTCACCTGGTACGGCGGAAACTTCGCCGAGTACGAGCGCACCGTCGCCGCCCAGCAGGAGACGGCCGAGCGGCTGCTGCGCAACGCCGAGGCCGACGTCCAGCGCCAGAAGCGGGACTTGAGCGAGTCGCGGATGAAGCTGGACCGCAGCGCCAGCTACGGCAAGAAGCGCTCCGTCACCCGCAACGACCCGCACATCTTCGCCGGCAAGCTCAAGCGCCAGGGCCAGGAGACGGCCGGCCGCCTCCAGGGCATGCACACCGAGCGGCTGGAGGAGGCCAAGCGCCGGCTCACCGCCGCCGAGGAGGCGGTCCGGGACGACGCCGAGATCCGGATCGACCTGCCGCGCACCGCCGTCCCGGCCGGTCGCACCGTGCTCACCCTGGACAAGGTCCGGCTGCCCTACGGCACCACCGCCGACCTCGACCTGCGCGGGCCCGAGCGGATCGCCCTGGTCGGCCGCAACGGCTCCGGCAAGACCACCCTGCTGCGCACCATCGCCGGCGAACTCGCCCCGCTGGTGGGCGAGGTGACCGCGCCGGTGCCACTGCGCCACCTCCCGCAGCGACTCGACCTGCTGGACGACGCGCTGACCGTCGTGGGGAACGTCAAGCTGTTCGCGCCGACCGCCGGGGACAACGCGATCCGGGCCAGGCTCGCCCGGTTCCTGTTCCGCGGCGGCCGGGCCGACCAGCTCGCCGCCACCCTCTCCGGCGGCGAGCGGTTCCGCGCCACCCTGGCGGCACTGCTGCTGGCCGACCCGCCGCCGCAGCTGCTGCTGCTCGACGAGCCGACCAACAACCTCGACCTGGCCAGCGTCCGCCAGCTCACCCAGGCGCTCGCCGCCTACCAGGGCGCGCTGATCGTGGCCAGCCACGACCTGCCGTTCCTGCGCGGCCTCGGCATCACCCGCTGGCTGGAGCTGGACGGCGAGCTGAGGACGGTGGATCCGATGTGACGGGCGGGTGGCCGGCCGGGTGGTCGGGTGGTCGGGCAGGTGGTCGGGCGGCGGCGGTCGGGCGGCGGCGGGCAGCGGGTGCGGCCGCCGGCCCTGCCGCCCGGCTACCCCTCGCCGTGTCCGCCGCCGAGCAGGCGCCGGGCGGCGGTCAGGGCGGAGTCCTGCCCCCGGTTCAGCTCCTCGTCGGTGAAGACCGGGGTGGGGACGTCCGGGGGGATGCCGGGGCCGTCGAAGGTGGTGCCGGCGCGGGTGAGGAACTCCTCGTTCGGCAGGACGGCCGTGAAGGTGTCCGAGACGGGCTTGACCATGATGTCGGAGAAGACCCCCTGGGTGTTCTCGCCGATCCGGACCGCGGCCGGGCGCCGCTCCATCAGTGCCTGGGTGAAGGTCTCTCCCGCGCTCACCGTCGAACCGGCGGTGAGCAGGGCCACCGGGCCGGTGAACCGGGGCGTGGGGGCCGGCCGGACCAGGACCGGCTGCGGGGAGGTGAAGCGGGCCGGGTCGGCCGGGTCGTTCCGGGCGATCTTGCGGTAGGCGAGGTACGGCCGGTCGGTGAGCCGGGCGGCGATCCGCAGCCCCAGTTCGTCCGAGCCGCCGCCGTTCAGCCGTACGTCGACCACCAGGCCGTTCAGCCGCCGGGGGTGGGCCAGCAGCACGTCCAGTGCCCGGTCCAGCTCGGCGGCGTGGTCCTGGTAGCCGCCGTCGTCGACGTATCCGTCGAAGGCGCTCACCCTCAGGTAGCCGATGCCGCACGGGAGTTCGCCGACACCCAACAGGCCGTTGCCGAACGTCCGCTCCGGGGCCACCAGTTGGGCGGCGACGGCCTTCGCCGCCGGCTCCCGCACCTCGTCGGTGGGCTCCCGGGTGCCCGGCCGCAGACCGCTGAAGACGGCGCTGAGCCCCCCGTCGGCGCGCTTGCGCGCCAGGGCGGTGTGGGCGTCGCCGAGCGGCCGGAGCAGGTCGACGAAGACCTGCTGGAGCTCGTCGGCGGTGGTCCGCGGGGTGATCCGCGCCCGCTGGGCGGCCCCGACCGCACGCCAGTCGGTCCCCTTGGCGGCGAAGAAGGGGTAGTTCTCCTCGAAGGTCGCCCAGAACCGGTCGAAGGCGGCGAGCGGGTCCTGCGGCGCCGGCTGCCGGCAGAGCGCCGGCAGGCCGCCCGGCATCCGGGCCAGGTGCTTGATCGCGCTGGCCCCGTCCTCCTTGTACACGGCCCGGTTGCGGCCGTCGGGGGTGACCGTCAGCTCGCCGTACGCCTTGCCGGGCCGGCCGAACCTGACGGCCCCGCCGTGCCCCGGGGCGCCGACCTGCTCGCCCTTCAGCCAGCCGGGGGTGCAGCTGATCCGGGTCACGTCGTAGGTGGTGAGCGCGGTTCCGGTGAACTCGATGATCGTCCCGTACCCGTCCACCTGCCAGGCGCCCGTGAGCCGCCCGGCTCCGGGCCGGGCCGCTCCGCCGTCGCCTGCGGGCACCGCCCCGGCGGCGCCGACCGCGCCCGCGGTCACCGCGAGCACCACCGCCGCGATCCCCGTCGTCCGGGCCGCCCTGCGGGCCGCCGGCCGGGCTCGCGTGCGCTGCTTCGCCGTCCTGGTCGGGGTGTTCCCGTGCTTCATCGTCCGTCTCCGGTCGTCTCGGATCGTCTCGGATGGTCGGGGGCGGTCGCCGCCCGCCCCGGCGTGCCTGTGATCGCGGCCGTCGTGCCGGGTCGCGATCGTTGTGCGGGTTGTGCGGGTTGCGGGGGCTCTGCCGGTCGCGTCCGCCCGGGGTACGGGCCGGGCGGCGGCCCCCGGCGGCCCCCGGTGCTACCGGGGAGGTCCGCCGCAGCCCCCGCCGCCCCCAGGTCCAGGCCTCCCCCGCGGAACCCCTCCGCCGCCCACGACCGACGGTACGGACCCGCCCCGCCCCGGCACGTCCACCCGCAGAGCGGTCCCCACCGAGACCCCAGGGGTACGCCGCCGCCACCCCGCCTCCGCCCGGAGGCGTACGGACACGGGCCCGTTCGACGGGTCGGCCGGCGGTGCCGGTCCGGTACCCAACTCCCGTACGCTCCAGTACCATCGGCGCCATGCCAGCGCTCAATATCGAGTACACGGAGCACGAACTCGCCGCCATCCGCGCGGCGGCCGCCGCCGACGGGAAGAGCGTCAAGGCGTACGTGCACGACCTCAGTGTGCGGGAGCAGCAGCGGCGGGTCTTCGTCGACCACGCGGTGGCGTTCTGGAACGCCCACCGGGCGGAGTTCGACGAGGCGTTCCCGGAGGACGCGCCGGCCGCCTGAGCGCGGGCGCGGCCTCGGCACGGCCACGGGCGGGACGTGCGGGCGGGATGCGCGGGACGGGTGGACCGGACGGGGCCGCCGAGGCGGTGGGGGCGGGAAGGGTGCCGCGATGATGCTGCTGCACGTCGATCTGCGCTGGCTGCTCGACGTCCAGGAGCAGGCCTCGCCCGAGGACCTGAGCGTGCGGGACTACTCGGCCCTGCAGGCGGCCGTCGCTCGGCACCGGGTGAACACCGCGCAGCTCGGCCACGACGCCGATCCGGCGTGGTGCGCGGCCACGCTGATGCACACCATCGTGCTGCTGCGGCCGCTGCCGGTGCGCAACAACCTCTACGCCTGCATGACCACGGCCGCCTACATGCACGCGGCCGAGGAGGGCATCGACCCGCCGTACGGCGCCCTGGTGGAGCTGGCCCGGGACGTCGCCGAGGGGCGGGCGGACGTGTTCGCGGCGGCCGACCGGATCCGCTCCTGGAGGATCTGAGCGGGAGTCCGGGCCGGCCGCCGCGGGGACGGGGCGGGGCGGGGCAGGGTGGGTCAGGGCGGAGGGGCCGGTCAGGCCTCGGCGGGGGCGGTGGTCCGGCGGAGCTTGCCGGCGACCAGGGTGCCCAGCCGGTCCAGGCCCACCACGGCGGCCCCCAGCACGACGAACTCGACCGTCAGCAGGGCGATCTGGCCCCAGACGTAGCCGTACCCCTCGGTCGTCGGGTCGAAGAAGAAGTAGGGGTACGGCATCGGGTAGTTGGAGAAGAGCGCGTTGCGGGCCAGCACGATCGCCGCGTAGCCGAGCGGGAACGCCAGCCAGAGCGGGATGTCGCGCCAGGAGGACGCGTTGCGCGGCCGGAGCACCAGCCAGTCGGCGATGACCAGCACCGGCGTGACGTAGTGCAGGAAGAACGACGACCAGTGCTGGAGCTTGTCCGGTCCGTCGAAGAGCCCGGGCAGCGGGTTGGCGCCGTGCTCCAGCAGGACGTGCGAGACCAGGCCGGTGATCAGGATGTACAGCGTGGCGGCGCCGCGCAGCCGGGGCGCGGGGGCGTCGACGGTGTCGCGCTTGACCATCCAGTACACGGCGCCGATGAAGTAGCCGAGCACGATCACGTTGCTCTGGACGGTGAAGTACACCAGCGGCGCGGTCTGGAGGGTCAGGCCGAGGCCCGCCGAGAGCACGATGCCGAGGCGCCACCAGAGCGCCGGGCTGGTCCGGACTGACATGCGGCCACCAGTTCGTTTCAGGCGATACGGGAGGTATCGGACGGTCGTGAGGGGAAGGTCGCACTCTACCCGCCGGTAGGCCCGGGGCGGAAGGAACCTCCCGGCCGGCTCCCGGCAGGCTGCCGGGCGGCCCGGGCGGCCGGTTCCGCGCGATGAAGGTCGGCCCCTGGCCGCTCTCTAGGCTTTTTCACGTGTCCCACAGTCAACTCCCCGGCCTGGCACGGACCTCTGTGCCCGGCACGCAGCTCATGTGGAATCTCCACGGCCTCAAGCAGGAGATCTTTCGCGCTCCGGACGCGGCCGACGACGGACGACAAGGAGGCTGGTCGGTGACTTCTTCGGGATTCAAGCGCGGCACCCCGCCAGGTCTGACGACCCGGTCGGGACCGCGGTACCGGACATGGGACGGGGCGGAGGCGGACCTCGCCGAGCAGCAGCGGCGGATGGCCGCCGGGCTGATGCTGCGGGCGGCCGAGCAGCGCTCGGTCAGCCGTCGCCGGACCGACCGGATCGTCGCGAGGCTGCCGCTGCGGGCGGTCGCCCTGCTGGTGGCCACCGCCGTCTGCGTTCCCCTGGTGCTGACCGGACGGATCGAGGCGGTGGTCGGCTTCCAGGCCGGCATCGGGTTCATGCACCTGGTGACCGTCGGGCTGGACATCCGGTTCTCGGCCCGCGAGTCCGGCTTCGACTGGCGCAAGCGGCACTCGGTGTCCTCGCGCTCTTTCCCACGCCACCCGCTCGACTGAGCCGCCGCCCGTCCGGCGACCCCGCGGATTCCCTGCCCCGGGTGCCGGACGAGCCGGAGGAACAGCCCACCGCACCACACGGAAGGACCGACCCGTGCTCCACCCTCCCACAGCCCGCCCGGCCGCCCTCCCGGGCGACCGGATCTGTCCGTGCCCGACCGAGGGGGTGCGGGCATGACCGTTTCGACCCTCCTCGTGGCGCAGGGCGGTGCCCCGGTCGGCCTGGAAGCGGTGCTGGTCCCGGCCGCCGTGATGTTCGTCGTCGCCGCCGTCGGCTGGTGGCTCACCCAGCGGAACCGCGCCAAGGACGCCCTCGGCGCCGAACTCGCCGACGTCATCGGCCTGCTGCGCGCGACGGACCTGCTCCTGCGTTCCCTCTCCGCGCCGGTCTCCGCCCGTGACGTCGCCCGGCTGCGCGATCGCGCGCTGGCCGTCCAGCAGGCGGCCGAGTTCGCCCCGCGCGGGATGCGCCCGGAGCTGGAGGCCGTCCTGGCCGCCGTCACGGCCTACCTGGACGCGGTGGACCCGCCGGGCGGCACCGGACGGGCCGGCGGGGACGGCCTGCTGAACGCCGCCTACCGGCAGGGCCGGGCGGCCGAGCGGGCCGCCGCGGCGATGGGCGCGGCCGAGCTCGCGGCCCGTCGACTGCTCGGCCGGAGGCGGTCCGGCCGCCGGGCGGTCTCGGTCTGAGCGGTCCGGCCGGACCGCCCGGACCGCCCGGACCGTCCGGCCCGTCCGGCCCGCCCCGGCGGCTCAGCCCGGGAGCACGAACCCCGACTCGTACGCGGTGATCACCGCCTGGGTGCGGTCCCGGGCGCTCAGCTTGGCGAGCACGCTGCCGACGTGCGTCTTGACGGTCTCCTGGCTGACCACGAGCTTCGCCGCGATCTCGCCGTTGTTGAGCCCGGCCGCCATCAGCCGCAGCACCTGGCCCTCCCGTTCGGTCAGCCGGCCGATCGGACCCCGGTCCCGCTCGGGCGCCCGGTCGGCCGAGCCGTACCGGAGGGCGAGCTCGCGGACGGCCGCCGGGAAGAGCAGTGAGTCGCCGCGCGCGATCAGCCGCACCGCCTGCACCATCTCCTCCGCCCGGGCCCGCTTCAGCAGGAACCCGGCGGCGCCCGCGCGCAGGGCGTCGTAGACGTGGTCGTCGTGCTCGAAGGTGGTGACCACCAGGATCCGGGGCGGGTCGGCCATGCCGCCGACCAGCTGCTCGGTGGCGCGGATGCCGTCGATGCCGGGCATCCGGACGTCCATCAGCACCACGTCCGGGCGCAGTTCGCGCACCAGCGGTACGACCGCGGCGCCGTCGGCGGCCTCGCCGACCACGGTGAGGTCCGGCTCGGCGTCGATCACCACCCGCAGGCCCATCCGGACCAGCCGCTCGTCGTCGGCGATCACCACCCGGACGGGGCCGTCCGCCGGCTTCCCGGCGCCCGCGGCCTCCACGGGACCCGTCGTTCCCACGGCGCCCGCGGCTTCCACGGGACCCCCGGTGCGTGCAGTGTCGTTCATCGTTCCCCTCCCACTCCCACGGGCAGCCAGACGGCCAGCCGCCACGTCGTTCCGTCGTCCGCCGGCCCGGCCTCGCAGCCGCCGCGCAGCGCCGCCGCCCGCTCGCCGATCCCGCGCAGCCCGCGGCCGCCGCCGGGGCGGCTGGGCCGGGCGGGGCCGAGCGGGTTGGTCAGTTCGATCTCCAGCCGCCCGCCGGCCGGTCCGACCCGCAGCCGGGCGGGCGCGGGGCCGGCGTGCCGGAGCACGTTGGTGAGCCCCTCCTGCACGATCCGGTACGCCTCGCGGGAGAACGCGGCCGGCAGCCGGTCCAGCCCGGGGGACAGTTCGGCGTCGACCTTCACCCCGGTGCGGGCCAGCTGGCGCAGCAGGTCGTCCAGCCCGGCGAGGGTGGGCCCGGCGGGGCCGGGTTCGGCACGGTCCTCCTCCCTCAGCAGGCCCAGGACGGCGTCCAGTTCGGCGACGGCGCCGCGCGCGGTCTCCTCGATGGCCGCCAGCGCCTCGGCGGCGAAGTCCGGGTCGGTCCGCAGCACCCGGGCGGCGGCCGAGGCCTGGATGCCGACGGCGCTGAGCGCGTGGCCGACCGAGTCGTGCAGCTCGCGGGCGAGCCGGTTGCGCTGGGCGAGGACGGTGGCCCGCCGTTCGGCGGCGGCCACCCGTTCGTCCGGGGTCGGGCCGAGCAGGACGGGCGCCCAGCGGCCGAGCAGCGCGCCGAGCCCGGCGCTGGTGGAGACGATCAGGCTGAGCAGCGCGAGGCCCATCAGCGGGCCGGGCAGCCAGCTGGGGAAGCCGTGGTCCTCCCAGAACCGCACCATCTCCTCCAGCCCGGTGGGGGAGACCAGCAGCACCACCGCGAACGGCGCCCCGGCCAGCGTCATGCCGCTGACGATGCCGCCGAACAGCAGGTGCAGGACGTACCAGGCGGCGGTGCGCCACCGGGCCGCCCAGGACCGGGCGGGACCGGTGGCGACCTCGTCCGGGCGGGCGGGCTCGCAGAGCGCCCGCGCGGCGGCGCCCTCCAGCGCCCGGGCGATCGGCACCAGCGCGGTGACGGCGGCCATCGGGAGCGACAGCCCGAGCGCGGCGAAGTGGAGCAGGAGCTGGCGCAGCGGGCTGTTGCGCTGGTCGAGGCTGCCCAGCAGGACGGCCGAGAGCATCCAGTACGGCATCAGCAGGGCGCCGCCGAGGACCAGGTGCGCCCAGCGCAGTCGGGCCCGCCGCCCGAACAGCGCTCCCGCCGCCCGTCGTGCCGTCCCGCTCCTGCCGGTACCCGCGCCCGCGCCCGCCCCCGTGATCACTGCGCAGACTCTACGTCAGCGGCGCCGGTGCGGCCGGTGGTTGCGGCGCTCCACGCGGTGTCCCGGGCCGCCGCCCGTTCGACCAGGGCGATCGCGCCGGCCGCCAGCACCAGCAGGCCGGTCACCACCTGGACCGACTCCACCAGGGGCATCAGCCCGGGCACGGCCCGGTCCAGGTCGGTCACCTCGGTGCTCATCCCGAGTGCCACCAGCTGCCAGGACCCCCAGCCGAACAGTGATCCGGCCGCCGTCCAGGCCACCGCCAGCGGCACCCGCAGCCGCCACCCCGGCCGGAGCCGGAACACCAGGACGAGCAGCGCGGCCGCCGCGGACAGCGCCATCACGGCGGTCACCCCGTCCAGCACCGCGATGCTCCGCCCGTGGTGCTCCCGCCACTCCAGCGGCAGCCCGGCGCCGCCGCCGAACGCCCAGTACAGCCGGGCTGCCGCCACCCCGAGGGCGAGCAGCGCGGCGACACCCGCGAGCGACCGTTGCACGGTGAGCGTGGGAGTGGCGGGCAGGTCCCCGATCCGGTCGCGCAGCAGGCCGGCCCAGCGCCGCCGGGCGTACAGCAGGAATCCGGTGATCAACGCGAGGCCCTGGACGGCGAAGCCGCCGTACACGACGGTGAACACCCAGTCGGAGACCCCGCCGGCCCCCTCGCCGGTGGACTCCTCGGGCCCGAGCACCAGGGTGCTGAGCACCGACAGCGGCATCGCCACCAGAATGGTCCCGAGCAGCCCGGTCGCCACCCACATCGGGAACGCCAGCAGCCCGGCCGGGGCCCGCAGTCCCCACGGCCGGACGAAGGACAGCGCCAGCAGGACGGCGATGGCGTCCATGCCGAAGGTGAGCAGGTTGGCGAGCCAGAGGTCGTCCATGGAGTCGCCGGCGCCGACCGGGTGGCCGGTGAGCCAGAGCAGCTTGAGGGCGAGGTACGGCAGGGTCGCCGCGACGGCCACCCCGGCGGCCAGGGCGGCCACCCGGCCGACGGGAGGTGTGGTGGGTGCCGGGGTCGGACGGAGCGCGGTCGTTGAGGTCATGCCCCCACGCTCCCGCGCCCGGTCCCGTCGGCACGTCCTCCGCGGACGGGATCCGCCTCCCCCGCCGGGGGGATCCGGCGGTGGGCGGAAGCGGCCCGGAGGAGGAGTGCGCGCCATCCGGTGGAGGAGTGGGCGGAGCGGCGGGCGCCCCGGGGCCGAGCGGCGGGTGCCCCGGGCGGGGCGCGACGACCCGGGTGCTCCGGCCCCGAAGGTCTTGTTACCGGCGGGTCGCTTCCCTATCATCGCGAGTGTTACAGCTTTACTGTCAGACCTCGGAGGGGCAGTGGCGCCCGTGCGTGGCAGTGGTGTGCGTGGGAACGGCGGCCCGCTGGCCGGGGTCCGCGTGGTCGAACTCGCGGGGATCGGCCCCGGCCCCTTCGCCGCCATGCTGCTGGGCGACCTCGGCGCGGACGTGGTCCGGGTGGACCGCCCGGAGCCCTCGCCGCTCGGCATCGAGCCGGCGTACGACGTCGCCAACCGCAACAAGCGCTCGGTCGTGATCGACCTCAAGTCCGCCGACGGGCCCGCCCGGGTGCTCGACCTGGTCGCCCGCGCCGACCTGCTGATCGAGGGCTACCGGCCCGGCGTCGCCGAACGCCTCGGGGTCGGACCGGACGACTGCCACGCCCGCAACCCGGCGCTGGTGTACGGCCGGATGACCGGCTGGGGCCAGCAGGGGCCGCTGGCCGCCCGGGCCGGCCACGACATCGGGTACACGGCGGTGGCCGGGGTGCTCGGCCTCGTCGGCCGGGCGGGCGCGGACCCGGACGAGCCGCCGGCCGTCCCCGCCAACCTGCTCGGCGACTACGCCGGCGGCTCGCTCTACCTGGTCGTCGGCCTCCTCGCCGCACTGCACCACGCCCGGGCCACCGGCGCCGGCCAGGTCGTCGACGCCGCCGTCGTCGACGGCGCGGCCCACCTCACCGCCGTCCTCCTGGGCCTGCTCGCCGGCGGCCGCTGGCAGGACCGGCGGGGCGCCAACCTGCTCGACGGCGGCGCGCCGTTCTACGCCGTCTACCCCGCCGCCGACGGCGGCCACCTCGCGGTCGGCGCGCTGGAGCCGCAGTTCTACGCCGAGTTCGCCCGGCTGCTGGAGCTCGGCCCCGACGCACCCGGCCAGTGGGAGACCGCCCGCTGGCCCGAGCTGCGGGCCCGGATCGCCGCCCGGTTCGCCGGCCGCACCCGGGCCGAGTGGGAGGCCGTCTTCGCCGGCTCCGACGCCTGCGTGGAGCCGGTGCTGACGATGCGTCAGGCAGCCGCGCACGAACACCTGGTGAGCCGGTCCACCTACGTCGAGGTGGACGGCGTCACCCAGCCCGCGCCCGCCCCGCGGTTCTCCGCCACCCCGGGGGAGCTGCGCCGTCCGCCCGCCCGGCCGGGCGCCGACACCGCGGAGGTCGCCCGCGACTGGGGTGTGCCCTCGCTCGCGGCGGGGTCGCCGGGCACCGGCTGACGGCCCGCGCCGCGTCCCGCCCGCCCTGCCCTGACCCACCCCGACCCACCCCGACCCGCCCCCGCAGCCCTCCCCGACCCGCACCCCACCGGCTCGCAGCCCTCCTCGACCCCCAAGGAGCCCGCCGTGCAACGCGACCTCTTCACCGACGAGCACGAGGACTTCCGGGCGACCGTCCGGTCCTTCCTCGCCAAGGAGGTGCTGCCGCACTACGACCGCTGGGAGAAGGCCGGCATCGTCGACCGCGAGGCCTGGCCGGCCGCCGGCCGGCAGGGCCTGCTCGGGCTCGCCGTCCCCGCGGAGTACGGCGGCGGGGGCACCGCCGACTTCCGCTACGCCGCCGTGCTGGCCGAGGAGTTCGCCCGGGCCGGCGCCTCCGGTCTGGCGATCGGACTGCACAACGACATCATCGGCCCCTACCTCACCTCGCTCGCCACCGAGGAGCAGAAGCGCCGCTGGCTGCCCGGCTTCTGCACCGGCGAGCTGATCACCGCCATCGCGATGACCGAGCCCGGCACCGGATCCGACCTCCAGGGCATCCGCACCCGGGCGGACGACCGGGGTGACCACTACCTGCTCAACGGCGCCAAGACCTTCATCTCCAACGGGATCCTCGCCGACCTGGTGGTCGTGGTCGCCCGCACCACCCCCGAGGGCGGCGCGCACGGCCTCAGCCTGCTGGTGGTCGAGCGCGGCATGCCGGGCTTCGAACGCGGCCGCAACCTCGACAAGATCGGCCAGAAGGCCCAGGACACCGCCGAGCTGTTCTTCCAGGACGTCCGCGTCCCCAAGGAGAACCTGCTCGGCGAGCTGAACGGGGGCTTCGTCCACCTGATGCAGAACCTCGCCCAGGAGCGGCTCGCCATCGCTGCCGCCGCGATCGCCGAGGCCGAGTACCTGGTCGAGATCACCACCGAGTACGTCAAGGGGCGCGAGGCCTTCGGGCGGCCGCTGGCCAAGCTCCAGCACGTCCGCTTCGAGATCGCCGAACTGGCCACCGAGTGCGCGGTCACCCGCGCCTTCGTCGACCGCTGCATCACCGAGCACAACCGGTACGCGCTCACCCCGGCCGATGCCTCGATGGCCAAGTGGTGGGCCACCGAACTGCAGAAGCGCACCGCCGACCGTTGCCTCCAACTCCACGGCGGATACGGGTACATGAGCGAGTATCCGGTCGCCCGGGCGTTCACCGACGGCCGTATCCAGACCATCTACGGCGGGACCACCGAGATCATGAAGGAGATCGTCGGCCGCTCCATCCTCGGCTGACCGCACCGCACTTCCGCAGGCCCCACCGCCGGCCCGTCCGCGGGCCGGACCGCAGACCCGAACCGCAGACCCGAACCGCCCGCCCAACCGCGCAGGCTCCCGCGCCCGAAAGGCTCTTCACCGTGACCACCGAAGCGTACGTCTACGACGCGATCCGCACCCCGCGCGGCCGGGGCAAGGCCACCGGCTCGCTGCACGGCACCAAGCCGATCGACCTCGTCGTCGGCCTGATCCACGAACTGCGCCACCGCTTCCCCGGCCTGGACCCGGCGGCGGTCGACGACATCGTGCTCGGCGTGGTCAGCCCGATCGGCGACCAGGGGTCCGACATCGCCCGGATCGCCGCCATCGCGGCCGGCCTGCCCGACACCGTGGCGGGCGTCCAGGAGAACCGCTTCTGCGCCTCCGGCCTCGAAGCCGTCAACCTGGCCGCCGCCAAGGTCCGTTCGGGCTGGGAGGACCTCGTCCTGGCCGGTGGCGTCGAGTCGATGTCCCGGGTCCGGATGGGCTCCGACGGCGGCGCCTGGGCGATGGACCCGATGACCAACTACGAGGGCTACTTCGTCCCGCAGGGCGTCGGTGCCGACCTGATCGCCACCATCGAGGGCTACTCCCGCACCGACGTCGACGCCTTCGCCGCCGAGTCCCAGGCGCGCGCCGCCAAGGCCCAGGCCGACGGGTTCTTCGACCGCTCGGTCGTCCCGGTGCGCGACCGCAACGGCCTGGTCGTCCTGGAGCGCGACGAGTTCATCCGCCCCGGCACCACGGTCGAGACGCTGTCCGGGCTCAAGCCCTCCTTCGCGGGCATCGGCGAGGCCGGCGGCTTCGACGCCGTCGCCCTGCAGAAGTACCACTGGGTGGAGGCCATCGACCACGTCCACCACGCCGGCAACTCCTCCGGCATCGTGGACGGCGCGGCCCTCGTCGCCATCGGCAACCGCGAGGTCGGCGAGCGGTACGGGCTGCGCCCGCGCGCCAGGATCGTCTCCGCCGCCGTGTCCGGCTCCGAGCCGACCATCATGCTCACCGGCCCGGCGCCCGCCACCCGCAAGGCGCTCGCCAAGGCCGGGCTGACCGCCGCCGACATCGACCTGGTCGAGATCAACGAGGCCTTCGCCGCCGTCGCCCTGCGCTTCATCCGCGAGATGGGCTTCTCGCCCGAGCAGGTGAACGTCAACGGCGGCGCGATCGCCCTCGGCCACCCGCTCGGCGCCACCGGCGCGATGATCCTCGGCACCCTGATCGACGAGCTGGAGCGGCGCGACCTCCGCTACGGCCTGGCCACCCTCTGCGTGGGCGGCGGCATGGGCATCGCCACCGTCGTCGAGCGCATCTGACCCCCCTCCTGGAGACGTAGATCCCATGTCTGACACCACCATCCGCTGGGAGCAGGACCAGGAGGGCGTGGTCACCCTCGTCCTCGACGACCCCACCCAGTCCGTCAACACCATGAACGAGGCCTTCACGGCCGACTTCGAGGCCGCCGTCGCCCGGCTGGCCGCCCTCGGCGACGACCTGCGCGGCGTCGTCGTCACCTCCGCGAAGAAGACCTTCTTCGCCGGCGGCGACCTGAGGATGCTCTCCGCCGCCCGCCCCGAGGACGCCGCCGCCGTCTTCGAGAAGTCGATGCGGATCAAGCGCGCCCTGCGCACCCTGGAGACGCTCGGCAAGCCGGTGGTCGCCGCGATCAACGGCAGCGCGCTCGGCGGCGGTCTGGAACTCGCCCTCGCCTGCCACCACCGGATCGCCCTGGACACCCCCGCCAGCCGGATCGGCCTGCCCGAGGTCACCCTCGGCCTGCTCCCGGGCGGCGGCGGAGTCGTCCGCACGGTCCGGCTGTTCGGCATCACCGACGCCCTGCTCAAGGTCCTGCTGCAGGGCCGCCAGTACCGGCCGGCACAGGCCCTCGACAACGGGCTGGTCCACGAACTCGTCGACAGCTCCGACGAGTTGACCGCCCGGGCGCACGCCTGGATCGAGGCCAACCCGACCGCCGTCCAGCCCTGGGACGTCAAGGGGTACAAGATCCCCGGCGGCACCCCCAGCACCCCGGCCCTCGCCGCCAACCTGCCCGCCTTCCCGTCCAACCTGCGCAAGCAGCTCGCCGGCGCGCCCTACCCGGCGCCGCGCAACGTGCTCGCCGCCGCGGTCGAGGGCGCGCAGGTGGACGTCGACACGGCCATGGTCATCGAGGCCCGCTACTTCACCGAGCTGGCCTGCGGGCAGACCAGCAAGAACATGATCCAGGCCCTCTTCTTCGACATGCAGGCGGTCAACTCCGGCGCCGGGCGGCCGGATTCCTTCGAGAAGCGGACGGTCCGCAAGGTCGCCGTGCTCGGCGCCGGCATGATGGGCGCCGGCATCGCCTACACCTGTGCCAAGGCGGGCATCCAGGTGCTCCTCAAGGACGTCACCGTCGAGGCCGCCGAGCGCGGAAAGGCCTACTCCGAGGGGCTGCTGGCGAAGGCGGTGGCCCGCGGCCGGACCACCGAGGCGCAGCGCGACGAACTGCTCGCCCGGATCACCCCCACCGCCGAGGCCGCCGACCTGGCCGGCTGCGACGCGGTGATCGAGGCGGTCTTCGAGAACCCCGAGCTGAAGCACAAGGTCTTCCAGGAGGTCGAGGGCGTCGTCGCGCCGGACGCGCTGCTCTGCTCCAACACCTCCACCCTGCCGATCGGCCTGCTCGCGGAGGGCGTCGGGCGCACCGCCGACTTCATCGGTCTGCACTTCTTCTCGCCGGTCGACAGGATGCGGCTGGTGGAGATCATCCGCGGGCCGCAGACCGGTGACGAGGCGCTGGCCCGCGCGTTCGACCTGGTCCGGCAGATCGACCGGACGCCGATCGTGGTCAACGACTCGCGCGGCTTCTTCACCTCCCGGGTGATCGGCCAGTTCATCAACGAGGGCGTCGCCATGGTCGGCGAGGGCGTCGACCCGGCCACCGTCGAGCAGGCCGCCGCCCAGGCCGGGTACCCCGCCAAGGTGCTGTCGCTGCTCGACGAGCTGACCCTGACCCTGCCGCGGAAGATCCGCGACGAGCACAGGCGGGCCGTCGAGGCCGCGGGCGGCGAGTGGACCGCCCACCCGGCCGACGCGGTGGTGGACCGGATGGTCGACGAGTTCGGCCGCCCCGGCCGCAGCGGCGGCGCCGGCTTCTACGAGTACGGCGAGGACGGCCGGCGAGGCCGGCTCTGGCCGGGCCTGCGCGAGCACTTCACCGAGGCCTCCGTGGAGATCCCCTTCGAGGACCTCAAGGAGCGGATGCTGTTCAGCGAGGCGCTGGACTCGGTCCGCTGCCTGGAGGAGGGCGTGCTCACCTCCGTCGCCGACGCCAACGTCGGCTCCATCCTCGGCATCGGCTTCCCCGCCTGGACCGGCGGCGTCCTCCAGTACGTCAACGGCTACCCGGGCGGCCCGGCCGGCTTCGCGGCCCGCGCCCGCGAACTCGCCGCCGCGTACGGCGAGCGGTTCGCGCCGCCGGCCCTGCTGGAGCGGATCGCCGCCGAGGGCCGGGTCTTCGCGGACTGACGGGCCGTCAGTCCACCGGTCGCTCCACCGCACCGGGCGGGGTCGTGGGACTTCCCACGGCCTCGCCCGACGCTTCGCCCGGTTCCTGACCCGGCTCCCGTTCCGGTTCCTCGCCCGGCTCCCGGTTCGGCTCCCGGTCCGGTTCCTCGCCCAGGTCTTCGCCCAGCTCCTCGCGCAGCGACCGCTGGAACGCCGTCACCAGCGCCTGCGCCACCATGGGCTGGATGTGGTCCGTGAGCGCCTTCATCCGCTCCACCTCGTCCGGTGCCGGCTCGCTCTCCCGGTACGGCTTCCACACCGTCTCCCGGAACAGCCGCTGCAACTCCCGCGCCGTCGCCCGGCTGTGCTCCAGCACCACCGCGCGCGCCGCCTGGAGGGTCTCCAGCGGGATCGGCACGTCCAGGATCCGCACGCCCAGCGGCAGCAGCCCGGGGTCCACCCGGAACACCTCGGGGTCCGTCGTCCGCTCCAGCGCCCCCATCGCGGCCAGCCGGTCCAGCTGCTCCTCCGACAGCGGCCGGCCGGCCCGTCGCTCCACCTGCCCCCGGGCCACCTCCTCCGGTGCCTCCGGCGTCCAGGAAGCGACCAGCGCCCGGTGGATCGCCAGGTCCAGCGGTGTCGAGTCGTGCGGCAGCCGCCCCAGGTAGCGCTCGATCGCCGCCAGGGTCAGCCCCTGCCGCTGCAACTCCTCGATCAGCCCCAGCCGGTCCAGGTGCTCGGCCCCGTACCACCCCACCCGCCGGGCCCCCAGTACGGGCGGCGGCAGCAGCCCCTTTGTGCCGTAGAACCGCACCGTCCGCACCGTCACGCCCGCCCGTGCCGCGAGCTCGTCCACCGTCAGCCGCACGTCCACCCCCGCCTCCCCGTTCCTCGCCCGACGCGTCTCGCACCACTGCTGTGACAGCACGAGTGTGACAGCGCTGTGTCACCCGGTCCACCGGAGCGGCGGGCAGGCCCGGTGGGCGGGCCCGGTGGGCGGCCGGACAGGCCCGGTGGGCGGTCGGGCCGCCCGGTGGACGACGCGGCGGAGGTCTTCGCCGTCGGCACCGACGGCGTGATCCCCCGCGCCTGCAAGGCCGACGGCAGCCCCCGGAGCGCGCGGTCCGCCCTCGGTGGCTGGGCGTTCGAGGCCGGCCGACCCCTCCCGGCGCCCCGGACGGGCCGCCTGACACCCCGTCGGGCGTCCGCCCGTTCCCCGGGAAGCCGCCGGTGCGGGGACCGGCGCGCACCCGTGAGGCCGGGTGCGCGTCGGCGGTGGCTCCGCCGTCAGCGGGCGGGGGAGTCGACGAGGTCGGGGTGGTGGCGGCGGGTGACCTCGGGGTGCGCCCTCGTGTAGCCCTTCCACTCGTTGAAGCCGAAGTCGGCGTAGAGCGGGTTGGCCGGGTCCTGGGTGGCGCCCGGGGCGTGGTGGGCGAGCGGGAAGTCCAGCGGCTCGACGTGGGCGTCGAGGCGCGGGTTGTAGAAGAACGGGACGGAGAAGCGCTCGCGGGCGCCGGCCGGGCTGACCACCCGGTGGCTGGTGGCCTTCAGGTAGCCGTCGGTGGCGACCTCCAGCAGCTCGCCGAGGTTGACCACGAAGGCGCCCTCCATGGGCGGGACCTCCAGGAAGCTGCCGTCCGCGCGCTCCACCTGGAGGCCGCCGACGGTGTCCTGGAGGAGGAGGGTGATGAAGCCGTAGTCCTTGTGCGCGCCGACGCCCTGGCCGGCGCCGTCGGGCGCGGTGCCCGGGTAGCGGACCAGCTTGAGCCGCAGGTGCGGGTGGCCGGCGAAGGCGTGGTCGTAGAAGTCGGGGCGGGCGCCGATCGCGGCGAGCAGTTCGTGCAGCAGCCGCCGGGCGACGGCGCCGAGCCGGTCGATCCAGCCGAGGGCGGCGGTCCGCAGCTCCGGGAGCGACTCGGGCCACTGGTTGGGGCCCTCCAGCCACCAGTAGGCCGGCTCGTCGGAGGCGGGGACGTGCGGGGGCAGTTCGGCGCCGATGTCGAGCTGGTCGCGCCAGTCCTGGCTGCCGCCGGTGCGCTCGTCGCCGGTGCGCGTGTAGCCCCGGTAGTGCGGGGAGTTGAGGTTGGCGACGGCGAGGCGGTCGGCCTCGGGGAGGGCGAAGAAGGCCCGCATGGCGGCGGTGAGGGCGACCGTCTCCTCCGGGGTGACGCCGTGGCCGACGAGCTGGAAGAAGCCGACGTCGGTGGCTGCGGCGCGGAGCTCGTCGTGCAGCCGGGTGCGGTCCTCCGGGCTGCCGTCGGCGAGCGAGAGGTCGATCACCGGGAGGCTGTCCAGTCCGGAGGGAGCGGTCCCGGCCGCGGTCCCGGCGGCGGGCTCGGCGGCGGGCTCGGTGGAGGGGGTGGTGGGGTGCTGCTGCGTCATGGGTGACATCCGCTGGGTCTCGTCCCGACCGGTTCCGGTGGTGACCGGGGACGCCGGGGACGCGCCTGGTGCGGCGGGTGTGCCCGGGGGTCGGGGAGGGGGAACGGCCGGCAGGGGCCGCGCTGAGGGTGGGAGGGTGCGAGGTTCAGCTGGAGCGTCGACAGGACATGCTGGTCACGCGGAGCAGGTCCACGTGGCGACGGCGAACGAGTATGAGCACGTCACCAGCCTAGATCAAGGGTTCGAGGGGCGGAGAAGGGCCCGGGGTGGCGGCGGGCCCGGGGTACCGGAGGACCCGGGGTGCGGGAGGATCCGGGTCTGTACATGTCATAGCCATAACGAGATGGTGCTCCCACAGTGGACGGCAGGCAAGGGGGCGAGTGCGGGGCAGGCAGGAGGGCGGGGGCGGGAGGGCCCGTGGCGGGCGCCCCCCCCCCCCCCCCCCCCCCCCCCCCCCCCCCCCCCCCCCCCCCGCGCCCGCCCCCCCGGCCCCCCCCCCCCCCCGGCCCCCGCGCCGACCGCCCACCCGACGCCCCCGCGGCACGCGCCGCCCCGGCCGGCGCCGCCGAGG
>NZ_JBWKAW010000051.1:0-34811 GCF_056437345.1 Kitasatospora sp. NPDC042419 | reverse complement strand
ATGGCGATCCACCGCGGGTCGGTGCTCGTCGGACACGTGGTCGGCAGCGTCCTGCAGTCGGTCATGAGCGTGGTCCTGGTCGGCGCCGTCGCCGTCGCCATCGGCTTCCGCTCCACGGACGCCACCGCCCTGGAATGGCTGGCGGCCTTCGGACTGCTCGCTCTCGTCGCCCTGGCCCTCACCTGGATCGCGGTCGGGATGGGCATGGTCAGCCCGAACGTCGAAGCGGCCAGCAACAACGCACTGCCGCTGATCGTCCTCCCGCTCATCTCCAGCGCCTTCGTCCCGGTCGAGTCCATGCCCGGCTGGTTCCAGCCGATCGCCGAGTACCAGCCCTTCACCCCCGCCATCGAGACCCTCCGCGGCCTGCTGCTCGGCACGGAGATCGGCCACAACGGATGGCTCGCCGTCGCCTGGTGCCTCGGGCTCACGGTGCTCGGCTACTTCTGGTCGCAGGCGGTCTTCGACCGCGACCCGCAGTAGCGGGACGGCCCGCCTGGCCTGTCCCGCCGGCTTCCCGGCCGAGGGCGGCGTATCCCGACACGGCGTCGGCAGTAGGTCCAGGGGCGCCGGTCCGCGGCGGCCGTACGCCGGTCGCCGCGGACCGCGCCCCGCTCAGCAGACGGGACGGCCGCCGGCACCTGCCCGACGGGCTGGCTGAGCGCCCTGGCGGACGAACGCATCGCGCCCGCCCTGCGCCTGATGCACGGCGACCCCGCCCGGCCCTGGACGCTCGCCGAACTGGCCCGGGAGGCTGCGATGTCCCGCACGAGCTTCGCCAAGCGCTTCAAGGACGTGGCGGGCGTCCCGCCGCTGGCCTACCTCCGCCGCTGGCGGATGCACCGGGCCCAGCACACCCTTCGCCGCGCGGACACGCCGCTGTCGGCCATCGCATCCTCCCTCGGATACGACTCCGAGAGCGCCTTCAGCAATGCCTTCAAACGCGCCACGGGCCTGTCCCCCCGTCGCTACCGGGAGACGGCCCGCTCCGCGTGAACCGACGGGCCGCCTCCACGGCGGTTCACGGCCGGCGCGGGAGGGCCGGCAGGTGCAGGCTGAACACCACGAGTTCCGGACGGCTGTCGGCGAACCGCGCCGCCGCAAGGGCGGCTTCGAGGACTCCCCCGCCCAAGTCCCTTCGCCCGGTGCGGTGTTCGTCCGCTCTCAGCGCCTCGTAGACGGGCCCGTGGAGACCGTGGACCGCGAGGGCGCGGAGCCCCGCCCGCCCCGCTCCGGCCAGGAGCCCCGACGGGTTCGTGGTAGTACGTGGTCTCCTGATCCGAGTGCGGATCCATGACGAGCTGGCGGACGCGATCGCCCGGGTGTCGTGGACAGGACTCGACCCGGCGGGCCGCAATCAACGCGCTCGTGGCGGAGGTGCGGCAGAGAGCGTGCCCCCGTTGAAACGGGGGCCCGCGCCCGGTCGCGGCTTCAGACGAGCCAGGCGGCGGCCGTCGCCACGCCGAGCGTGGCCCCGGCCACGGTCTGCGCGGTGGTGTGGTAGGTCAGCGCCACCCGCGACCAGCACACAGCGGCAGCCAGCGGGTACGCGGCGATCCACCACGGCGAGTGCACCACCGCGAGCACGGTGACCACCGCGCTGGCGACCGCGCTGTCGACGCTGATCTTCCACACCGTGTTGACCGCCAGCAGGCCCACGGTCATCGCCCACAGGGCGATCATGGCGATGAGGACGTCGCGCGGTGCACGGCCGAGGACCATCGCGAGGGAGCCGAGGCCGATCGAGCCGAGGATGACGAAGAAGATCGGCGCCCGCTTGGTCCGGTCGACCACGTGGCGGTCGCCCCAGGTCCCGCGCTTGCGCTCCCACTCGATGTAGCCCGCGGGGACGACGCCGGCGCACAGCGCCGCCAGCAGTCCCCACCCGACGCCGGTCCAGTCGCCGGCCGCAGCGACACCCAGCCCGGTCAGCCCGGCCACCAGCGCGTTGCGCGGCTGCAGGACGTCGGTGACCATGCGGGCGACGGCGGTGTTCACAGGGTCGACTCCTCAAGCGCCATGGCGCGTTCCCACCGCCTCGGCCTCCGGCCACGCCTTCCGGCACGTCGCTACGCCCAGCGGTCCGTGTACGGCGTGCTCACGAGCAGCGTCGAGCCGGGAGAAGACCGTCCTGGCACGGTCGTACGACCTCGACGCGGGCTACGGGCCGAACAGTACCCCGTTCCGTCCTCGCGCTCGCGGACGCCCCCCGGAGCCGCAGAGCTCCAGGAGCCTAACCGACCGGGTACCCGGCTTTCACTCTTTCGGAGGGCCCACGGGTGTCCCCACCCGCCTCGGCCCCGACTCACCCAACCGCCTTCTCCACACGGGCGGCCTGTGAACCGTCCCGGCGCCCGGCCGCACCGAACGACGGCGACCGGACCGCTGAACCGTCTCCTACCGCGGTGACGGCGGCGGACGGCGCTCCTGGGCCTGGGCTCGCCCCTCGTCGGCAGTGCAGGTGATGTCCCGCGGGGGAAGGGTGCCGTCCAGCAGGTAGGTGTCGACGGTCCGTCTGACGCAGTCGTCGGGGTATCCGAGGTAGACCGTGTGGGTTCGGGCGGGGACGGTCACGAGTCTCGATCCGCGCATGGCCAGGTGCATGCGCAGCCCCGACTCGTAGGTCGTCCGGGTGTCGCCGGTGGCCTGGACCTGGAGCGCGGGCAGCGGGTTGTCGATTCCGGTCAGGGGCTCGCGCGGCTCCTCCTCCCAGAACGCGCAGGGAAGCGGTGCGTGGGTCAGCGGTCCGAAGACCGGCTGAGCCGACCGGCTCCGTTCCACCTGGTGCCAGTAGTACTCGGGGTCGTGGGGCATGGGGGCGTCGGCGCAGTACACCCCCAGCTGGGCCGCGTAGTCGGCGGCCCGCTCCCTTCCCGCGGAATCGAAGACCACGGCCAGGGATCCCTGCAGCAGCGGCGGTGCGGTGACGGGCTTCCCGTCGGCCGCGTCCAGCAGGACCCGCAGCATGCCGGCGAGCTGCGGGTTCAGGAGTTCGTCACCGACCGGGATCAGGAGCAGCAGCGGGAGCTCGTGATCGGTGATCCGGTACCCGCCGACCCGGACCGGGTCCGCGGCGGCCCGCCGGATCAGTTCCTCGATGCTCGCGCGCACCGCCGCGGGCGTGGTGCCGAGTCCGTAGTCGCAGTCCCTGGGCGCGGCCCACGCGGCGAAGTCGTCGAGCGCCTTCTCGTTGGCGGGACCGCCGCGCTGCACCGTCCGCAGCGGGTACTCGGCGGGGTCGGGCGCGCTGTCCAGGACCAGCCGGTCCACCCTGTCGGGGAACATCTGCGCGTAGGTGGCGCCGAGGACCGTCCCGTACGACTGTCCGAACCATGAGGTCCTGGGCTCGCCGAGGGCGCTGCGGACGATGTCCACGTCCCGGGCGATGTTGCGGGTCGAGAGGTGGGGCAGCAGCTCGGGGTGCGTGTCCCAGCACCGGCGGGCGTCCTCCCGGGAGAGCCGCACGCTCTCGTCGAACCCCGCCCGGTCCGCCCCCGGGGCGTGGAGCCAGGTGCCCCGGCGCAGCCCGCAGTCCAGCGGGGTGCTCTCGCCGAGTCCGCGGGTGTCCATGCCGATGATGTCGTACGCGGCCGCCACCTCCGGGCCCATCGCCCGCACCAGGTCGCCGGGCATGCCCAGGCCGTGGACCCCGGGGCCGCCCGGGTTGGTCTGCAGGATGCCGCGCCGCCTCGACGGGTCGGCCGCGGCGATGCGCGAGATGGCGACCTCGATGGTGCGCCCGTCGGGGTGCCCGTAGTCCAGGGGGACGGTGATGCGCGCGCACTGCGTCCCGTTCGCGCTGAGCGCGCCGTCCCGGCAGGCGGTCCACCGGACCGCCTGGTGGCGGTACCGGTCCGTTTCGCGTCCTTCGGCCGCCGCGGGGACCGTGGTGGTCGTGGCGGCGGTGACCGAGAGGACGAATGCGCCGAGCGCTGCGACCTTGCTCACGGTTCGTCAACGTACGGGCTCTGCGCAGCCATGGGTGCCGGCGTCGCGGCGTGTCGCCGGGCCGACCCGGCGGGCGCCTTCGGACAGCGCAACGAGGTTCTATGGCGGGGGCGGGGCTGGGGCGGGGGCGGGGCTGGGGCTGGGGCTCGTGGGCAGGGACGAGGCCGGCCCGTACGAGGCGTGACGGATGGCCCAGTGGCCGCGTCCTGCAGGGCGTTCTTGCAGGTCCGGCGGGTCGAGCAGCTGCTCCCCCGGGGGAGCGGCCGGTCCGGACTCGCCCAACGCGTACCGTTGGGCTGTCGATCGCCTGGTGGGACGGGCGACGACCGGCCTCCTCCTCGACTACCGTCCGTGCGGAGAGGCGGACACGGCTCTCGCGGCTTGCGCGGAGCCGTCGTCGAAGCGGCCGCCTGATGTTGGCCGTACGGGTCGGAGCGGGGCCGCGTACGGCGGGTCAGGAACACCGTCGCGGGCGCCACGCGCACCGCCTCCGCCCGTCAACCGAGAGGAACCCCATGACGCAGGACCGGTCCACCATCGCGGACTCAGCGGCGGACGGGACGGCGGGTACCCCGCTGCCCGCACCCCGGACCCCCTCCCCTCGTGAAGCACCGTCCCTGAACTGGGGGGTGATGGCACCGGGCGGGATAGCGGCCCACTTCACGGAGACCCTGCAGAAGCACACCGGGCAGAAGGTCGTGGCGGTCGGCTCGCGCGACGCCGCACGGGCCCGGGCGTTCGCCGACCGGTTCGACATCCCCCGAGCCCACGGACGGTACGCCGATCTCGTCGAGGACGACGGGGTGGACATCGTCTACGTCGCGTCGCCGCACTCGGCCCACTTCGAGCACGCGATGCAGGCGATCGAGGCGGGCCGGCACGTCCTCGTGGAGAAGGCGTTCACGCGCAACGCCCGCGAGGCCGAGCAGTTGATCGAGGCTGCCCGCGAGCGCGGGGTGTTCCTCATGGAGGCGATGTGGACGCGCTTCCTGCCGCACGTCGACGTGGTCCGCCAGGTGCTCGGGTCCGGGCTGCTCGGCGAGGTGCACACCGTCACGGCCGACCACGGACAGCAGATGGACCCCGATCCGGCGCACCGCCTCTTCGCCCCCGAGCTGGCGGGCGGAGCCCTCCTCGACCTCGGCGTCTACCCGGTGTCCTTCGCCTCGATGGTGCTGGGGCCGTTCGCCTCGGTCACGGCGGTGGGCACGAAGGCCTTCACCGGTGTCGACGGGCAGGCCTCGATCATCGTCACCACCGCGTCCGGCGCACACGGCGTGCTGAACACGACGCTCTTCGCCCGTACTCCGACCACGGCGTCGATCTCGGGGGCGGAGGCCCGCCTGGAGATCGACGGGCCCTTCTACGGAGCCGCCCGGGTCCGCCTCATCGGCCGGGACAACGAGCTGCTCGACACGTTCGTCCCCCAGCGGCGCGACGGGGGCATGAGCTACCAGGCCGCCGAGGCCGCCCGGTGCATCGCCGCCGGTCGGCTGGAGTCCGATCTGATGCCGCTCGCCGAGACGCTGGACATCATGCGCGTCCTGGACGGCGTCCGCCGCGACCTGGAGGTCTCCTTCCCCGGAGAGTGACCTGACCGAGCTCACCGCCTGGGAGGGACGCGGTGGATGAGCTCGCGTCGTCGCGACGCGTCAGCGCCACCCTGTCCGACCTGCCTGAATGCAGGCGCACACGACGACGCAGCCCAGACCTCCGGCGTAGCCGCGTGGCGCCGGGTTCGTGACGGTCCGTCCGTGGGGCAGGTGGCTCCTGGCTCGGCCGCAGCCGGGCTCGGCCGCAGCCGGGCTCGCGCTGCGGCGCGCGAGCCCGCCACCGCGAACTGCCGCGCCTGCGCGACGCCCTGCGGCAGGAGACCTCGTGACCCGACGTCAGCCCCCGTGAACCACCTCCTGCTCCCAGTCTGCGCGCGGCTGGGTGTGCAGCCGCCAGTAGTGCTCCGCGATGTCGTCCGGGTCGAAGGCGGTGCCGGGGGCGACCGCACCGGCCACCGTCACACTGGCCGCGTGCACACCCGCCGCGCCGTAGGTCTGGTCCAGCAGCGTGACGAGCGCGCGCACGCCCGCCTTGCCCAGGGACAGGCTGACGTACTGCGGCTTCGGCTCGGGCATGCCGCCGGTCACCAGGACGGTGCCCCGCCCGCGCTCCGCCATCCCCGGTGCGACATGCGCGGCGGAGGTCAGCGCGCCCACCACATTCACCGCCCAGGCGTCCAACTGCTCGCGGGCGGACGACTCACCGACGGCGTCCGGCCGGATCAGTGCCGCGTTGTAGACCAGCACCTCCGGTTGCCCCAGCTCCTCCGCCAGCCCGTCGAGCGCGGCCCGCAGCGCCTCCTCGTCCGTGCTGTCGGCGGTGCGCACCGCGACCTTGCCGCCGATCCGACTCACGGCCCCGGCCACCGCCTCGGCCGTCGCCCCGCTCCGCGCGACCAGGCCGACCGGCAGGCCCTCCCGCGCGAACCGCAGCGCCACCGCCTGTCCGATCCCCGGCCCCGCTCCGACGATCACTGCTCCGGCCATGCCGTCCTCCCCGTTCGTAGGATCCTTGACACCGCCAACACCCGGGAGCCACACGCGCATTCCCCGCCCCAGGAGTTCACTCGTGCGAGTGGTCCGATCCGGCCCCTGCCAGGACTTGTCCGGCTGATCACCCTTGGAGCCGGCCGGCCGGCGGGCTGCGCTGCTGCAGCGATCGCGCCGCCTGATAGGGTGATCGTCATGCATACCGTCATCCACAACTGGCAGGCCACGCGCACCCGGTCGTCGTTCTGACCGCGGTGCCGGCTGTTCTGCCGCCGGCACCGGGTCCCGACGTCCACCGTTCGCCTCAGGATGACGAGGATCTTCACCATGCGCGCAAACTCGCGCCGTACTTTCGTGTTCGTTCACGGCGGCTCCAGCAACGCCCGGTCCTGGGGGCCGTTGCAGAATGAACTGGCCCTGCTCGGACATCGTTCGCACGCCGTGGACCTGCCCGGCCACGGCGACCTCGCCGACAGCCCGGCTGCCTACTACCGGCAGCCCCAGGACCTCGCGGAACTGGCCGCCGCCCCCTCCCCGATGCGCGGCGTCACGCTGCAGGACAACGTCCGGCACGTGGTGGACACCGTGCGCCGGCTGGCCGGACTCGGCCCGGTCGTCCTGGTCGGCAGCAGCTTCGGCGGTCTGACGATCAGTGCGGTGGCCAACGCCGCACCGGAGTTGCTCGACCGGGTGGTCCACCTCTCCGCGCTCTGCCTCAGCGATCCGGCCATGCTCACCGAGCCGTGGGACGTGGTCGACGACAACCTGCTGGACGCCGCGTCGGCGCGGATCGCCGTCCAGGGCGTGGCCGATCCCGGTGTGGTCCGGCTGAACTGGCGCAGTGCACACGCCGATCCGGCGCTGTTCGCGGAGTTGAAGGCCGCCATCATGGCCGACTCGACGGACCACCAGTTCCGGCTGCTGCTGGACTCGATGGATCCGGACGAGAACTACTCCGTGTTCGAGCCGGGTGCGGTGGTCCGGGCCGACGGGTGGGGACGCGTCCCGCATACCTTCGTTCGCCTCACCGAGGACCGCGGCATCCCCCTGGCCGTCCAGGACCACATGATCCGCAAGGCGGACGCACTGACCCCGGACAACCCGTTCGAGGTGCACACCCTTGCGACCTCGCACGTCGGCTACTTCAGCCGGCCAGGGGTTGTCGCGGAACTGTTGGCCGGTCTCACCTAGTACCACCGCCGTTCAGTCAAGGCGGGACTGGACGGCGCGAAGGGCCGGTCGTGAGCATGACGATGCCGATCGGGGCCTGTAGGTAGCCCGGTCGATGGCGGGTCCGCGCGCGTAGTACCCGGGGATCGCGCGCTTGACGACGCGGTCCTTGCGCGGACCCGCCGCCGGCCGGCACCTCCGACTGCTTTGCGACCGGGGGCAAGAGGTAGGACTCCGGGGCCGAGCTGCAACGGGAGTTTCAGTCCTGGAAGGGATTGAGGACGGGCCAGTCGGTGACAACGTCCTGGATGCGCCACATCAGTCGGTCGAGTTCCTCGAACATCTCTTCAGGGCGCGAGCCGTCGCGCCCGTTCGTCAGCACCGCCCACCCCTGGTCGTCCGTGGTGCTGACGATCACCGTCTGGGTTCCGCTGAGATCTCCCCGGTGCCACCGGTTCCCGCTACCGGCGTGGATTCTCCAGCCCTTCGCGAAGTTCACCGTCTCCCCCTCTGCCGAGGGCGCCGTGGTGGGAGTGAACATGGTGGCGATGGATGCGGGCGAGAGGATGTCCCGCTGATAGGGAAGACCGTCGACGTGCACCAGGAAGTGCATCAGGTCGCTCGCCAACGCCAGCCAACCACCGTGGGCGTCCATGCGGGAGACACGAAGGTCGTACGGGCTGGAGGAGGTGCCGGTCTCGGTGTAGACGACCTCGTCGACCAGGCGGTCGGCGAGGGTGTCGCCCGCGATGCGCATGGCGGTGATGCCGCAGGGCCGCAGCACGTGGTCGCGGACGGCGGTCTCGTAGGACAGCCCGGTCACCGCCTCGATCACCCGGCCCAGCAGGCAGTACCCGATGTTCAGGTACTCGCAGAAGTCGCCGGGTCGGTTGGTCAGAGGAGCGTTCGGCCGTCCGTCGACGCCGCGTCCCAGAAACCAGTCGATCAGCTGGTGGCGGCTCAGCTCGAAGTGATCGAACATGGGGTCCTGCGACGTGGTCCACCCGCTGGTGTGCTCCAGCAGGTGCCGCACGGTGATTGCCAGCAGGGGGGCGTCGTAGGGCGCGGCGCCGAACGTCTCCCCCAGGAGCCCTCCCGGGCCGAGGACCCGGTCGTCCAGGGTGAGCCGGCCCAGGTCCACCAGCCGGAACACCGTGGCGGCCGTGATCGGCTTGGAGATGCTGGCGATGCGGAACAGGGAGGTGCTCTTCACCGGCCTGGTGGTGTCCGGGCCGATGAACCCGAAGCCGGCGGCGTACGACAGCCGTCCACGGTCGGTCCGTGCCACCTGCAGACCCGGCACCCCGTACTCCGTCATGAAGGTGTTCATGACCCCCTTGATGAAGCGTTCTTCGTCGTCGGCGAGGTAGGGCTTGGTCCACAGGACGGAATAGCGGTGATCGTCGTTCCTGCTGTTGTGCCCCCGGATCCTCGCAGCCCGGTACCCGGCCCGCCGCAGGAAGACGTCGTCCTGTTCGAATTGAGTCCCGGTCAGGCTGGCGCCGAACTTCAGGGTGACGGGGTGCTTCGACCAGACGGCCGCGTGGAAGGGGGTGCCGAACACCTCGTAGGTGCTGAGCGCCCGCAGCGAGAATCCCTGTGCGTCCCGGATCGACACCTCCTGGTCGAGGGCCGCATCGGTCAGATCGTGCCGTGCCACCCAGTCACGCGGGTCGAGTCGTTGCCAGAGCGCGGCGAACTTGATCGGGCCGTCGCCGTAACCGCAGACGTCGTAGGGCATGAACCCGCTTCGTTCCAGCTCGTCGATCCTGGCCTGGAACTCGTCGCCGGTCATGTCGTGGTGGGCGACGAACTCGGGGAGGACCCCGGGAACCTTCAGCCAGAAGGACGTGAACCGGGAGCCACGGAGCGTCTCGTACCCGCTCACGGTGAAGGGGAGGAACCCCTGGTCGGGGAGGGTGCCGAACAGTGCTTGGTGGTCGGCGGCGGTGAGGCCGCACGGCGCGGCCCAGGGCACGTCGGAGGGCGGAGCCTTCTCCCAGATGGAGGTGACGCGCTCCGTGCCGTTGGCGTGACCACTGACGTCCAGGGGTCGGAATCCCTCGGCCTGCAAGGAGTCGAAAACCCCTTGGTGCTCGCCCAGGACCAATCCGTGGAGTACCCGCAGTTCAGGTGCATCAGCCACGACAGCAGGCTATGCGGCACAGGCGGTACCGGCCCGCCGGGCCGACTCTCCGAGTGATGGTCGACCCGGCTCCGCGTGTGCGGTCAGGGCGGCAGGGTGATCGACCGGGTGGCATGTTCCTGGCTGAAACGCCCACCTAGTCCGCCAGGTGCGGGCCGGCCCGGAAGTGGCTCCCGAGCGCCACGAGTAGCCGCCAGGCGTGACCGTCGAGGCCGTGCTCGGCGGCGTACCGGGCAGTCTCCGCCAGGTGGGAGTGCTCGCTCTCGCACCACTGCCGCGCCTCGGCCGGGGTGGTGAAGCCCGGCGGCTCGTACCAGGGGCCCGCGGGGGTGAGCGGCAGGTGCCGGCGCTGCGGGGTGAGCAGGCGGGCCGCCGCCTCCGCGTGGTGCAGGCACCAGGAGCAGAGGCGTTCCCGGGCGGCGGCGCGGTCGGCGGGACCGGTTTCGGCGGTGGCGCGTTCGGCGGCGTAGCAGCGCAGCAGGTCGTGCAGGCGGTAGCGGTCCGGGCCGGCGGGGCTGAGCAGGTGGGCGGCGGCGAGGTGTTCGAGTACCGGCCTGGTCGCGGCGGTGGCCGAGCCGGAGAGCGCAGCGGCTGCGGCCGTGCTGACGCAGCTGCCGGGGGCCAGGGCGAGGAGTCGGAAGAGCCGCTGGGCGGTCGGTTGCAGGGCGCGGTAGGAGAGGTCGAAGGCGACCCGGACGGCGGAGGTGGCGTCGCCGTCGATCTGGAGCGCGGTGAGGCGGTCCTCCGCGTCGCGCAGTTCGGCGGCGTGTTCCACCAGGGTGCGGTGGGATCGTTCGACGAGGCGGCCCGCGGCGATGCCGAGGGCGAGCGGCAGGTGGCCGCAGGCGGCGGCGAGTTCGGCGGCGGCGCGGGGTTCGGCGCGGGTGCGGTCGGCGCCGGTGATCCGGGCGAGCAGTTCGACGGCCTCGGGCTGGGGCAGGACGTCGAGCACCAGCCGCCGGGCGCCGTCGCAGGCGGTGAGCCCGGCCAGCCCGTCCCGACTGGTCACCAGGGCCAGCGAGCCCGCCGAGCCGGGCAGCAGCGGGCGGACCTGTTCGGCGTTGCGGGCGTTGTCGAGCAGTACCAGTACCCTGCGGTCGGCGAGCAGCGACCGGTACAGGGCGGCGCTCTCGTCGATGGTGCCGGGTATCCGCTCGCGATCGGTGCCGAGGGCCCGCAGGAAGCGGGCCAGCGCCTCGTACGGGGCCAGCGGCGGGCCGAGGGCGTACCCGCGCAGGTTGATGTGGAGCTGACCGTCGGGGAAGCGCTCGCGGACCTGGTGGGCCCAGTGCACGGCGAGGGCGGTCTTGCCCGTCCCGGCGCCGCCGGTCACCACGCCGATGCCGGCGGCGACGGCCGAGCCGGCCGGGTCGGCGAGGCCGTCCAGGGCGCCGAGTTCCGCGCTCCGTCCGACGAAGGTGGCCAGCGCGGGCGGCAGTTGGGCGGGCCTGGGCCCCTGCTGCCGGGTGCGGGGCGAGCGGGCGGCCGGGGTGGGCCCGTCCTTCAGCAACTCCTGGTGCAGGAGCTGGAGTTCCGGCCCGGGGTCGAGGCCCAGTTCGTCGGCCAGCTGTCGTGCGAACCGGCGGTAGGCGGCGAGCCCGTCGGCCTGTCGGCCCGCCCGGTGCAGGGCCCGGACGAGCTGCGTCACGAAGCGGTCCCGGAGCGGGTGTTCGGCGACCAGCGCGGTCAGCTCCGGGACGGTCTGCCGGTGCCGGCCGAGTTCGGCCTCCAGGTCCAGGCAGTTCTCCCAGGCGGTGAGCCGCAGTTCGTTCAGTGCCACCGAGCCGGCGGCCAGCAGACTGCCGGACAGCCCGTCCAGCACCGGGCCGCGCCACAGGTCCAGCGCCGATCGGAACTCCTGTACGGCCGCGGCGGGTTCGCCGCGCTCGGCCAGTCGGCGCGCCACCGACACCCGGTGGGCGAAGGTCAGGGCGTCCACCTGGTGGCCGTTCGGTGCGATCCGGTAGCCGGGGCCGTCGGTGAGCAGCACCGGCGGCCCGTCCTGGGCCGCGGCGAGCTTGCGCCGCAGCAGCCCGGCGAGGTTCCGTACCTGGCGGTGGGCCGTGGCCGGCGGTTCGTCGTCCCAGAGCGCGTCGACCAGGCGGGCCACCGGGACGACGGCCCCGGCGTTCAGCAGCAGGGTGCCGAGCATCCGCTCCTGCTTGGCCCCTTCCGTCCGGGCCCGCCTACCGTCGTCGGTCCACACCTCCAGTGGCCCCAGAATCCTGAACTCCATGTGTCCCTCCCGTGGTTGGCCGACGTCGAGCCGACCCGGCCGCCTTCGAAGCTCGTGACCATTCAATGACGGAGTCGTGTCAACTTTGTGCATCCGGTTGGGAGTCTTCTCTCGCCGGCCCCGCCGGGGCCGGCTCCCCCACACTCAAGGAGAAGCTGGATGAAGCGCATGAAGCAGGCCGCAGCCCTGGCCGTCGCAGTCGGCCTGGCCCTCGTCCCCCTCTCGGCGACCACCGCGGCGGCCGCCGGGCCGGCCACCCACAAGGGAATGACCTGGCAGGTGCTCGCGACGGGCCCTGAAGGGACCGTCCAGGTCGGCGGCCCGGCGCACTCGACGCCGAGCGACCCGTACAACGGCGACACCCTCCCGTCCGTCTCGCTGCCGGTCCTCTGCATCAACGTGGACGGCAGCCCGGCGCCGGACGGCATCAGCATCGGCTTCTACAACGGTTGGGCCGGCGGCACCGTCGCGCTCAGCCAGCCGGTGAAGGGCTCGCGCCTGAACAGCCAGGCCGCCGCGAACAGCGTCTGCCAGGCGGCCTTCGGCACCGGCTGGCGCCAGGCCGAGTTCCACGACGGCCGCTACGGCCCGAACCTGGACTACGTCGGCGGGTGGAGCTTCTGGGCGTACGGCAACATCGCCCCGAACGCCCGCTTCTGGACCGCCATCAACGACCAGCAGGCCAACCCCTGGAACTGACGGCGGCGCGGTGGTGACGGCCGGGCGGGGCGGTGCGTAGTCCGCCCGGCCGTACCGCCCCCGGTTCCGGGTCCGGGTCCGGGTTCGCCCCCGGTTCCGGTTCCGGGTCCGGTCCGGAGCCGTCGGGGCACGGCGCGAGGGCTCCCGTACGAGTGGCCCGGTCACCCTCGGATGGCCGGGCCGTCCGACGTTCGGGCGTTCGGGGCTCCTCTGCGGCACGGGAGGCAGGGCGGGGGCCTCGTCGGCCGGCGGGGACTCCGGGGTGAGGGGCGCGTGGCATGGGGCAGGAACTCCTCTGCCGGGAAGGCGTCATGGGTGCGGGGCGACCCCCTCTCCAGGGGCGGCGCCGGGACAGACCTTCCCATCCGGCGGCGACCGGTGACATCCCAGGTTTGCGGGAGGCGTGACGACCTCTTCCCTGTGGTAGGGAGACGACCAGATTCGGACCGCTCCACGGCAAAGCCCCAGGTCAGTGACGTGAGGCCTTCGCGCTGTCCGGGCTCGCGCCGGGTTTCGGGGCCGGGCGGAGATGGGGGCGGGCGGGAATGGGGGCGGGACCGGGCGGGCGGGGGCGTCAGGCCGGGGGGCGGCCGAGTCCGGCGGTGTACGGGGCCGCGAGAAGTGCGACGAGTTCGCGGCGGCTGCGTACGCCGGTCTTGGTGAAGGCCGACTTCAGGTGGTCCTGGACGGTGGCCGGGCTCAGGAAGAGCCGGTGGGCTATGTCCCTGGTGCTCAGGCCCCGTACTGCCTGGAGGACCACCTCCTGCTCGCGGGGGGAGAACCGGTGCGCCAGCAGGGACAGCGGGATGACGTCGACCGGGCTCGCGGGTTGGACGACCAGGGCGACGCTGCCCCGCGGGCACTGGTCGAGCAGCGAGGCGTGGACGGCGAGCCACTGGCCGTTGGGGCGGCGCAGCCGGGCCCAGGCGTGGGCGCCCGCGTTCGCGGACGCGTGGGTGCGAACCCGCTCGGAGAGGTAGACCAGTGCAGTCGGTACTCCGGCGGGGCGGTACTGCGACTCGGAGAGCTCCTCGAACAGTTGCCGGGCCCCGGAGTCCGCGGAGGTGAGCTGACCGGTGGGGCCGATGACGGCGACCCCGAGCCGGTACGGCCCGTCCTGCGGGTCCGCTCGGACGTCCTGCCCGTCAGGGGTGCCCGCGGTGGGCAACGCGTAGTCGCGCAGGGCGGCGGCCACAGCCCGGGCGGCCCGTTCGGCCAGTCTCTGCTCGCTCGCGCCGAACGGTGCCGATCCGGCCTCGCGCATCAATGCGGCGGCTCCCCACCGCCCGCCGCCGACATCGAAGTTCATCCGCAGCTCGTCGCCCATTCCGTGCTCGGCGAGCAACTCCCGGTAGCGCACGCTGCGTTCGGGACGGCCACCGGTGGCGCGGTGGACGGTCTCCACGACGCGGCCGGCAGCCCGGATGTCGACGAACCGGGTGGCGTCGTCGGACCACATCTCCAACCAGATGGCGTGCTCGAAGGCGGCCGGCTGCAGGCCGTCGGCAACGGTGGAGGTCAGGAATCCGGTGACCGGATCGGCCCCGTGCAGGCAGCCCGCTTCGGATCCGAGGGTGGGCCCGAGGACGGTGAGGAGCTGCCGGAAGAACTGTTCCAGCGGGAGCTTCGCTGCAGCCAGATCCTCGATCTCCCCCACCATGCGGCGTTCCCTGCCACGGAATGATGTCATCTCCTTACCATAGGGCCGAGGTTGGCGTGCTCCCCACAGTCCCGAAATGTCGCCGGTCACCACCGACTCGGCAGGTCTGTCCTGACAGCGCCCGGCAAGCAGGTTGTTTGATCGACCATCACTCTTCGCTGCCCGAAAGTAAGTTGATGAACCCTGGGCAGGCTTTGTTCCAGAAGGTCCGAGACCGGGCAATTCTCCGGTACGGGTGGGGTGCTGCGGGCTGAGCCGGTATGGGTGTAGACGTTCACGGGTCTCTTTACCGGCACCGTTCATCCCGACTTGATCCGCCTACCGGATGGTCGACCTGGCTCCGCATGTGCGGTCAGGACAGCAGGGTGATCGACTGGGCGTGGTGGAAGACGTTCTTGTCGTCCCAGAGCTTCCTGGCCTTCTGCAGGCGGGGGTGGTTCTGCTTGTTATCACGCCGTCGGCGTTTCCACCCAGCTCAGGGGCACGATCCACGATCCGGGGTCTGCAAATGGTCAGCATGACTCCGGGGGTCAGCCCATCATGGCAAGCACAGCTCTCATCGACGTACCCCCGCCGGCGCGTACCAAGCACGCCATCGAGTGCAAGATGCTCCAGTACCGGCCGGAGGTCATCGACGGCTGCCTGGCGGGTGCCGACCCGACCCTGTCGGGGTGATCGTCAGAAGTAGCCGAAGAAGCGATTCCACCAGCTTGGCCGCTGAACATACGAGGGTAGTCGGCTCGGCCCGTCGTAGTCGTTCTCCAGCAGTTCCTCGGCAACCGCCACATAGCCGAGCTCGGCCAATGCCCGGTCGACCTTGGCAAGGTCCGCGCCGTCCAGTTCGCCCTCGGCCTGGGCCTCGTCCGTCCCGAGGAAGGCGCCCGGATTGTCCGCGCAGACCAGAGCAAGTGAGCCGAACTTGCTCACACAGACGACGATCCGGGTCCCGCACACAGTCGCCTCCCCGGGCACGGTGACGCGTCCGTACTCGCTGGAGTCCTGGGTGCCAGGCTCAGCCGTGCAGCGTGTTGCGAAGTCGCCTTCGAGCCGGGCCACCAGCGTGCCGAAGCGGGCTGCGATCTCGCCACGGTCGTAGTCCTGCGGCCACTCCAGCCACCCCGGATCGTCAAGCTCGCGCAACAACGCCAGCAGATCCGCTTCGCTCTCGGTCATGCGCTCATCCTGGCGCACCAGCCATCCGCGGAGCAGCTCGGGGCACCACCAGGCTCACCGCTCCCCGACATCACTCATTCAAGTTCAGTACGCGCACGCCGCGCGCTGGCAGGACATGATGAAGGACCGGTGCCCCCGGGCGAGCAAGCTCGACCCGTTCAAGCCCTACCTGGCCCAACGGTGGGACGAGACGGGCGGGAGGATCACCATTCGCGTGCTGTTCAAGAAAATCACCACACGGGGCTACAGGGGCGGCCGGACACTCCTCGCCCACTGGAAGGGCCAGGCTCTCGTTGCCCTGAACAGCGCACCACCTCCGCCGCCGCCTTCGATCCGCCAGGTCACCGGCTGGCCGGTCCGCCACCACGCCGCGCTCGCCGCAGACGTAGCACTCGCGGCCTTTTCCTTTCACTGAGACTCTTCATTGGAGCGTCCGCCTCTCATGTCGGGCTGCACCAACTTCTTTTCCCATGTGTCCAGCTTGAGGTCGCCGACCTTGATCCCCCTCCGGTCTTCCTTGTTTCTCCTCTGGTTCTCCCTACTCTCGTTCCTGTTCACCCGAACGGCCTCCAACAGAGCCTCGTAGTGAGCCTTGCTGGCCTTCGTGGGTTCCTGCTGGAGAAGCATGGTCATGATGCGGTCGAGGTTGAAGGCCTCGTGCGCGGCGTCCCACTGCTTCGACTCCCGCAGGAGGTAGACGGCAATGCCGGTCATGAAGCCGGTGATCATGGGGCGGCGACTCTTGCGATTCCAGTAGAACTCTGCTGCGGAGATTCCTACATTTCTATCCTGGGACCCTTTCTTGACGAACTCCAGGGACTTGAAAAAAAGCTCCTCCAACTTCCTTCGATTCTGGAGGTGGGCTGTTCCGAAGCCGACGGCAATTCCCAAAAGTCCCGTTGTCAGGGCCACCCCTGCCGTGGTGAGAGCCAAGGTCGCCTCCGAGTCCGTCATCGCGGGGAACACCATCGCAGTGATGCCCTCCCGCGCTGCTGCTGGACGCGCCGGTGTGCGAAAGTTCAGGGGGTCGGCGGATTCCAAGTATCAACCGATCAGTGCCAGGTGCTACAGCGGCTGATCTGCCGAACCGTTAGCGGAGCCGATCGATCGCACGGCTGGACTCCGGTCACAGCGGTACCGATCCGACACCCGGGCCCTCGACCTGCCCGGCGACCACGCCTGCCACCCCGAGACCCCGGACACATTCCTCGCTGCGTTGGAGCGACACCTGGCCCAGTGAGCCGACGCCGAACACCGCGCGGAGCCGAGGATCCGACGAACACCACCGCAAACGCCCCTGACCGGGTGATCCAGCCCCATCGGCCCAGGGTCGCGTGGGTGGCGTGCCTTCCCAGGGCGCCCCGGAGAGAGCACGCTGGAAGGGAGGCCGCTCCGGTGATCCCGGGAACGGACTCGGGACAGCGGCCTCGCAGGACCGACGCCCTCGGGTGGCTGGAGGGAAGCGAGATGACCGAACAAGCTGCTACCACGGGTACGCGCTGGCATACCACCGGTGATTGGTTCGACACGTGCAAGTGCGCCATCCCCTGCCCCTGCACGTTCGCCCAGCCGCCCACCTACGGCGACTGCGACGGCATCATGGCCTGGCACATACGTGAGGGCAACTACGGCGACGTGCCGCTCGACGGCCTCAACGTCCTGATGGTCGCCTCCTTCACCGGCAACCCGTGGGCCGGCGAGCACACCGACCCGCGCGCCGCCGTCTTCTTCGACGAGCGCGCCGACGAACCGCAGCGGGCCGCACTGGGCGCGATCTTCAGCGGACAAGCCGGCGGATGGCCGGCACAGTTCGTCGAGATGTTCCACCCCGAGATGCAGGGCATGGAGTTCGCGCCCATCCACGTGAGCGTCGACGAGGACCTCACCTCCTGGAGCGCGGAGATCCCCGGCCGGGTCAGTGCGACCGCCGAAGCCCTGACCGGGCCCACGACGCCCGAGGGCGCACGGGTCCAGGTCCACAACGCCCCGGGCGCGGAGGTCGGGCCGGGCCAGATCGCCACCTGGGGACGTGCCACCACCCACCGGGCGAACGCGTTCGGCTTCACCTGGGACCGCACCGGAACGTCCAGCAAGCACTTCCCGTTCGACTGGAGTGGCCCGGCCTGAACGGCATCCCCCGCTCCGACGCTTCGAAGCCCGACTGCGTGGTGACGCCGACCGCGCGGAAGAGGAGGTACTTACGGACGCCGCCGACCGCGGCGAGCGTGGAATTACGCCGCTCCTCGGCGCTTCTCCGCCGAGCACGGGATCGGCAGGGCCAGCGGCACCTCAAGCGCCTTCGACCGGCTCCGGGCGGCGGTCGACTGCCTGGCGCCGTTCTACGGCTCCAGCGCCGGCTTCTACGGGTACCAGCCGCTCCCGGCCGTGAGCGCTACATCACGTTGCTCGGGGTGAGCCCCGGCAGCAGCCAGCTCTGGAACGGCACCAGCACGGCGAGCACGAGGAACGCCACCCCGCTAACCCGGGCCAGCAGCGGACCGCGCCGCCAGAGCTTCTCCAGGAAGATCACCACCGCGATCCCCGCCATCGCCGCCAGGTTCATCACACCGAGCGGCACCAGCACCACCATCAGCGCCCAGCAGCAGCCCAAGCAGTACCCGCCGTGGTGCAAGCCGACCCGCAAATCCCGCACCGGTGGCCGGTAGCCCGCGTAGTGCATCAGCTGAGCCATCGGGCTGCGGCAGTGCCGCAGACACACGTACTTCAGCGGGCCCAGCTGGTACAGCCCGGCCAGCGCGAAGGACGCCGCGCCGATCCACTTCCCGGCCTCCGGACCGCGCTCCACCAGGTGGCCGGTGAGCGCAAGGCCGACGTACGCCAGCAGCCCGAACGCCGTCCACACCAGGAGATAGCCGCCCAGGAACTCCGTCGTGCGCACCGCCCGCTCCGCGCCGCTCGACTGCCGGCCGATGCTGCGAGCCCAGGTCACCGCCACCGGCGCCACCGACGGAAGCATCATCGCGGCCATCATCGCCAGCCACAGCACCAGGAACAGCGGAAGCGCCATTCCCATAGTGCCGGGCTCGATCCCCATGTCCCGAGCCTGCCCGGCCGTGAACACCCAGGCCAGCACCGCGATCACCGCGATCAGGCCCCACGCCACCGCCAGATCCCTGGCGGGCATCAGCACCCCGGTCCGCAGCGGCTGCTTCTCCACGGTGACGATACGCATGACTCTCTCCTGCCTGGTCCTTCCAGGACAGCACACCTGCGCCGACGGCAAAACCCTGCCACAGTCCCCTTCGGCTTCAGCTGGAACCGCAACGGCAAATCCAGCAAGGATTTCCCGTTCGGCTGGAGCGGACCCGGCTCACAACCGCGTACACAAGCGTCAGGCCGGCACCGTGTGCCAGGGGCGGTCCGGGCGTGTCGGGTTGGGGCTCGCAGCCAGTTGGAGGACGTACACGTCACAGCCGGCATGGTCGGCACGGTCGGCATGGTCGGCATGGTCGGCGCCGGGACCGAGGCGGCCCCGGCGGGTGCGCGGAAGGCGCCGGCGGATCTGGTGATGCGGGCGCGGATCGTCGTGTTGAGCTGGGAGGGTCTGCGGGTGGCGGTGATCGCCGCGGAGCTGGGCTGCAGCGCCAGGACGATCCGGCGGTGGTTGCACCGGTTCAACGCGCTGGGTGTGGAGGGGCGGGAGGACCGGCCGATCAATCGGGGTGATGGGACTTCAGGGGGTGGGCGGTGGCATTCGAGCCGGGTTGAGGGGGCGCGGCGGGGCCGTACACCCTCTGTCGTTCCTACAGCTGGCGTGTCCGGTCCTGATTTGCTCCGGCGTTGATACGGAATGCCGTGATCGAGTAGTCGTCAGGCAGACGCAGTCCCCTGCCGGGACGCATGACTCACCCTGCGTCGTACCTGACCATCCATCAGTTCAGGTCGGCAAGAGTCTGCATCAGTCCGAGTACACCCTCACAAACATGCGCACATCCGGGAACCCTGACCCTGGCACGGCGCACCCGTTCCCACCTCGCGAGGAGATCCGGCGAGCCGGCCACGCTCGGGGCAAGTCGTCACTCTGAGCTCTTCAATCGCACTGTTCACCCTGATGTGATCCGTTTGCCGGATGGTGGACATGGCTCTGCGTGTGCGATCAGGACGGCAGGGTGATCGACTGGGCGTGGTGGAAGACGTTCTTGTCGTCCCAGAGCTTCTTGGCCTTCTGCAGTCGGGTGTAGTTCTGCTTGTTATCACGCGGTCGGCGTTTCTGCCCAGATCAGGGGCGTGATCAAGCATCCGGAGTCAGCAAAAGGTCAGCATGACTCCGGAGGTCGGCCCACCATGTCAACCACAGCTCTCATCCACGGAATGGGCAGCCTCTTCAAGGAGTGCGAGCACCCGGAGGCCCGCTGGAGCAGGTGCCCGCACGAATACAAGATCAGGTACCGCAACGCGTCTGGCCGCCAGACCGAGGAGTCCGGCTTCACCAACCAGGAACTGGCCAAGAGCCGGCTCGCCGAGGTCTACCACGCGCGCAAGAACTCCCCGATGAGCGTGCACAAGGCGGAGCGCATCAGGAAATACGGCAGTATGCAGTTCGCGGCCTACACCGCCGAGTGGCTGAAGGGCCAGCGACACCAGAGCCCGACCTCGCTGCGGAACGTCGACTCCACGCTCAGGAATCACCTCCTGCCGGCCTTCGGAAGTCGCCGCATGGGCACCTTCGACCACAAGGTCGTATCGGCGTTCATCACGGACATGGAGCGGAACGGCGTCGGTCTGGGTGCTCAGACCAATGCGTTCATCAGGCTGAAGACGATCCTGTTGGACGCGCACCGGCTCGGTCTCTACGAAGACAGCCCGCTGGAGGGAGTGCAGCCGCCTCAATACGACGCGGAGCGAGCGGTGATCCCCTCCGTCGGCCAGCTGGTCGGGATCCGGAGCGCCGGCGACGACGCCTTCCGCCTCGTGGCGGAGCTCATGAGCGGTTGCGGCCTGCGGAACGGCGAGGCATACGCCGTCAACGTGAACAACATCGTGGCGGACGACGTCTACCGGGTGGGCGAGCAGGTCAACCAGGCCACCAAGTGCTACGCATGCCTGAAGCACCGCAAGGCGGGCGAGTACCGCGACGTACCGCTGCCGGCGCGTACCAAGCACGCCATCGAGTGGTACGCGGACACCTACGGGACCGTGGACGGCTACCTGCTTCGCAATCCCAAGGACATCACCCTCGCCATGCCGCATCACATCATCAGCGGGCAGTGGCGGAGGTTGAAGGCCTCCGGGCAGATCGACATCCCCGAGGGCATGGTGCTCTACGGCCTGCGCCACTTCTTCGCGTCGAACTGCCTCGGCAACGGCATACCCATCACCGATGTCGCGGAGTGGATGGGCCACCGCGATGTCAAGATCACGTTCAAGCACTACCGCCACCTCATGCCCGGCTCCATCAGCCGCGCCGCGGAGGTCCTCGACGTCGGGCTGGCCTGCTGAACATGCGGGGGTCCAGCCCCATCGGGCTGGACCCCCGCAACCTCTGCGTCTATGCAGCCCGTATCTTCTGCTGCTTGACCCAGGCCTGAACCTCCGAGACCTTGCACTGCAACTTGGCGTTCCTCCCGCACCCGAACTTGTAAGGCACGAGCCCGAGGAGCGGAGCGTCGCGATAGACCCAGGCAAGGGACATGTTCAGATACATCGCAGTCTCCTTGGCACTCATGAACTGTTCCGGCACGGCTCCTCTACATGGCCAAACCTAGGCTCGTGGAACATGAATATCGACGGAGAGTCGCCTTGGTCGCGCCGTCACCGCGTGGTAAAGGTCGCCATGAGCACCAGCCTTCAAGGGGTTGATCACGACCTATCTCCGTGACCCCGCCGACGCCCTTGCTCTGGAGTTACAAGCCCTCCAGGGCTGATCACAACCCTCGCCGGGAACACCCCGGTCCCATGCCTGATGGTGTTGCTAGCCCTCCAGGACTGATCACGACGGTCGCAGACGGCCAGATCCGCATGGAGGCCAAGCTGTTGCAAACCCTCCAGGGCTGATCACGGCCCCGGACCGGCTCGACGCCCTTGTCTGGACCCTGACGTTGCAAGCCCTCCAGAGCTGATTACGACGCTCCACCAGGCCGCCGCCCACCACATCGCCCCCATGTTGCAAGCCCTCCAGGGCTGATCACTACCGGCGGACGGCGGCCCCGGTGCCGGCGAGGGTCGCGGTTGCAAGCCCTCCAGGGCTGATCACTACTGGCCGCATGCCAGGCCATCCCGGCCCAGCCCGCCGGTTGCAAGCCCTCCAGGGCTGATCACTACCACGCAGACCGCCGGCACCCTCGGCTACATCCACGCGTTGCAAGCCCTCCAGGGCTGATCACTACCGCGCTCCGGCCGGGGATGTCCTGCAGACTGCTGCCGTTGCAAGCCCTCCAGGGCTGATCACTACGTGGTGTCCACGGTCCTCTCCTCAGGTGGTGCGGCGTTGCAAGCCCTCCAGGGCTGATCACTACCCGAGGGTAAAGCCCCTGGTAGGAGTGGGTGGCGGTGCGGTGGTGGATCTTTGTGGTGCGGCGTTCGGCTGGTGGTGCACTGGTGCTGGTCAGAGGATGTCGCCCGGGCCGCCGAGGGTGGCTCCGATGGTGGTGGTTTCGATCATGTCCGGGGAGCGGGTGGTGTAGGTGACGATGCTGTCGTAGGTGGGGTCGATCACGTTGTTGAGGGTACTGGTGAGGGCGCGGTACTGGGCTGCGGTGAGTTCTCCTTGGAAGACGCTGCGTTGGGTCCAGTGGAGGTATTTGCGGCAGGTCTTGAGGACTTTCGGGTTGCGTTCGGCGGCGGTGTCGTAGACGAGGATGACGAACACGGGCGGTCACCACCAGGGCCTGAAGGGCTTGTAGGGGGTGTTCTCCAGGCAGAGGCGGACGAGTTTGAGGGCTTCGAGGTGGATGAGTTCCTCGTAGCTGACCTGCCGTTTGAGGTTGCGGTGGTAGACGGTAGTCGCGAGTTCGTCGCGGACGAGGGCAGCGATCTTCTTGCGGCCGTCGGTACTGAGGGAGGCTCGGCCGACCTCCGTCTCGAAGTCGCTGGGCTTGAGGTGTTTCTGGCTGGCTGCGCGTCGTAGGAGGCGTTCGGCGAAGAGGGGTTTGAAGGGTTCGGCGAGGTCGAGGGCGAGGGTGTTGCGGCGGCGGTCGGTGTCGGCGTGGAGGAAGCCGATGGCGGGGTGGAGGGGGGTGGCGCGCAGGGCGGTGAGGACGCGGGCGTAGACGAGGGCGTTGAGGTAGCTGATGAAGGCGTTGCCGGCGTTGGTGGGGGGTCGGCGGGTGCGTCCGTTGAGGCGGAGCCAGGTGGGCAGGCGGGTGTCGAGGACGGCCCAGGCGGTGCGGCGGAAGTTGCCTTCCTGACCCATGAGGGTGTCGGTGTCGTGGCAGTCGGGGAGGTTGGTGCGCAGGGTTTCGAGGGCGGGGTCGAGGAGGTCGGTGTCGAGGGCCCAGCGCAGGTTCTCGGCGGTGGCGAGGAGGAGTGCGCGGGCGATGGGAAGGCGTTGGTGGGGGTCGGCGGTGATCTCGACCTGCCGGCGGACCACTGTGGCGGAGGACATGGCTTCGGCGGGTGCGAAGTGTCCGGCGTGGTTGCCGTAGTGGTCGAGGACGTGGACGGTGACGCCGTGGCGGCTGAGGAGGGACATCGCAGCGGTGTTGAGGTCGACGTGGTCGAAGGTGACGAGGTCGCGGATGTCGGTGATGGGGATGCGGACGGGGCTGCCGTCGGGGCGTTCGATGCGGATGCTGTTGTCTTCGCGGCGGATGCGGCAGGGTTCGGTGAGCCAGTAGGTGCGGCCGGCGGCGGGCATCAGGTTCCCCAGCAGTAGTCGAGGTAGGAGCAGCCGCGGCAGGCGGCACGGGTGTGACGGTCGGGGGGTGCGGCCAGGGCGATGACGGCGCGGGCTTCGTCCTCGGCGGTCTCGGCTTCGTCTCGCGCTTGGTCGTTCCAGGGGACGTCGGTGGTGCGGCGGATGAGGGGGTAGTGGACGATGCCGCCGCGGACGTTGACGCCTCGGCGCTCCAGGAGGAGGCAGTAGTGGCGGACCTGGGCGTCGTGGGCGGGTGAGGGCGTGCGGGAGGACTTGGTTTCGTGGACGACGGCGCCGGTGGTGACCCAGTCGATGCGGGCTTCGCCGAGGTCGACGTCGCGGCGGCGGGCGAAGGTGGTCTCGTTGACGACCTCGCCGAAGGCGACGAGGTCGCTGCCGGCTTCGGGCCGGTAGCCGCGCATGTAGAGCCAGAGTTGGCGTGGGCAGTGGCGCAGGTACTTGATGTGGACTCCGCCGAGGCCGTGGTCGTCGTCGACGGGGTTGGTGGGGATGGGTTTCACAGGATGGTCTCCGGCTCGGCGGGTGGGCGAAGGCCGAGGACGGGGTCGTACTGGCCGTCGATGAGGTGGATGCCGAGGGCGCGGTCGAAGGTGGCGTTGTATAGCTTCAACTGGCCGTAGCGCAGGGGGATGAGCAAGCCGGCGGCGAGGAGGGGGTCGGCGTTCTTGCCGACGGCGAGGCGGCGGTATTCGTCCTTGTCGTCGCGGTGGAGGACTTCGACGGTGTCGAAGCGTTCACCGAGGGTCTTGGCGTGTTCGGTCCGGTCGTGAAAGGGGTCGGTGAAGGTGAGGAACTCGCTGGTGAAGCCGTCGCGGGCCTGCCGGGCCCGCCTCGCCCAGTCGTGACCCCAGTCGGTGTTGTAGGCCAAGGCGAGGAGGCGGTCGATGTCGTGTTCGCTGAGGGGCCCGTACGCCGTGGACGGTGGCGGCCAGCAGGACGTGTTGCAGGGCGAGTCCGGTGCACAGCCAGTCCGCGGGCTGGTCGCGCTCGGTGGTGAGCACCGCGGTGCGCGGCTCGTGCTCGAAGGTGGCGGGCGGTCGGTGCTCGGCGGGGCGGAGGGAGGAGAAGTCCCGCATCGGCTCGGGCGGGATGCGTTCGGGTGGCGGGGAGGGGTTCGTGCCCTGCGGATTCCGCGGCGTCTGCACCAGGTGACGGACGAGGAGGACAATCGCCAGGACGACCAGTCCCCACAGCAGCAGCATAGAAGAAGGCCGTCAGGCCGAAGCCCCAGCCGTTCATGCCGTGATCGTTCCAGTACGTCATCATGGGCTCCTCGGCCGGGCGGGTGGGGCTGCGCCTCACCTCCACCGTGCTTCCGGGGCCCCGGCCCGTGCATGGGCCGAGCGGTCCGGCCCGGTGGGCCGGGCGGGCCCGGTGCGGCCGCGTCCGCTCAGTGGGGCCGGTCGGGCCGGTGCTCGGGGTCCGCGTGGGCCGCGAGCACGGCGGCCTGGAGCCGTCGCTCCACCCCCAGCTTGGCCAGCACGCGCGAGACGTGGTTCTTGACCGTCTTCTCGGCGAGGTAGAGCTCTTGGCCGATCTCCCGATTGGTCCTTCCCTCGCCGACCAGGACGAGGATCTCCCGCTCGCGCGGGCTCAGCCGGGCGAGCGCGGCCTCGGTCGGGCTCTCGTCGTGGTGGCGGAGGCTCTCCATCAGCTTGCGGGTGGTAGCCGGGTCGAGCATGGACTGCCCGGAGGCGACCGTCCGCACCGCACCGACCAGGTCGGCGCCCTTGACCTGCTTCAGCACGTACCCGGCCGCGCCCGCCATGATCGCGTCGAGCAGCGCGTCGTCGTCGTCGAACGAGGTCAGCATCAGGCAGACGAGCCCCGGCACGAGGTCGCGCAGGTCCCGGCAGACGGTGACGCCGTCGCCGTCCGGCAGCCGCACGTCCAGGACCGCGACGTCCGGCCGCAGTGCCGGGACGCGGGCCAGGGCCTGCGCACAGGTTCCGGCCTCACCCACGACCTCCATGTCGGGCTCAGCCCCGAGCAGGTCGCTCACCCCTCGCCGGACCACCTCGTGGTCGTCCAGCAGGAACACCCGCACGGGCGCCGCGGACTCGACGGGCCGGGCGGGCTCGGTCGCGTTCATCGCCGTCTCCCCAGGGGTTGGCGTCATCACGCAACGATTCTGCGTGCTGCACGGCCGCACCGCACGAGAGGGCGGGACCAGCCCGAGGGCCCGGCGCGACCGGCCCGACGGTGCGCGGGTCCTCGGTGACCAGCTCTCCGCCTCACCCCTCCTGTGCGGCGGCCGGTCGGCGCAGTCGTCGTAGGTAGGGGTCGAACGACGGGCGGGGTTCCAGTCTGACGCGGGCGTCGACGCAGACGGCGCCGTCGGGCCGGGCGATCAGGGGGTTGAGGTCCGCCTCGACGAGCTGGGGAAGGTCGGCGGCGAGCCGGGAGACCCTGGCGAGGACGTCACGGACCGCCGCCAGGTCGACCGGGGGCTCGCCCGGGCGGCCCGACAGCAGGGGCGCGCCACGGAGTTCGGTGACCATGGTGGTGAGGTCGTGCTCGGTGAGCGGCGCGAGGCGGGCGGCCCGGTCGGCGAGGACGTCGGCGGCGGTGCCGCCCATGCCGAGCACGACGAGCGGGCCGAAGACGCGGTCCTGGACGACGCCGACGAGAAGCTCGACACCCGGCGCGGCCATCGGCTGCACCACCGCACCGCTCAACCGACCGCCGAACTGCTCGCCGAACCGACGGAAGGCGGTCCTGGCGTCGGTGTCCGTGGCGAGCCCGGTGCGCACGGCGCCGGCGGCACTCTTGTGGACCTGGCCGGGCCAATAGGCCTTCAATGCGACCTCCCCCCTGTGCCCGAGCCCGCGCAGGCCTTCGGCGGCGGCCGCGGCGGTGCCCTCGTCCGGTGCCCACACCGAGGTGATCAGCGGCAGGCCGTAGCAGTCCAGGAGGTCGGCCGTGGCCACGGGGTCGAGCCAACCGCCGTCCGGGTGGGCCGCGAGGTAGGCCCCGACCATGGACCTGGCGGCATCCGGGTCGCAGCCGGGCACGTCGGCCTCGGCGGCGAACGGCTCGGCCAGCCAACGGGCCCGGTCGCGGGCGTGCGCCAGCGCCCGGGCGGCGGCCACCGTGTCGGAGTACGCGGGCAGCAGGCCGCCGTCGGCGCACGTCAGGTAGCGAACGGGTACCTGCTGGTCTAGCAGCACCGCGACAACCGGGACCCCGTGCCGGGCCGGGCCGTCGAGGAGGGCCCGCACGGGGTCGCGGTCACCGGTCGTGGCGAGCGCGGTGGGCACGAGGCAGACCAGCAGCGCGTCGACGGCCCTGTCCCGTTCCAACGCCTTCAGGCAACGTGCCATCTCGGCGGGCCCCACGGCCGCCGTCGTGTCGACCGGGTTGCGCGCCGAGGCTCCGTCCGGAAGGGACTCCACGAGGCCCGGTGCGAGTTCGGGCAGCACGAGGCCCGCGTCGGTGCAGGCGTCGGCGGCCAGGATGCCGACACCGCCGGCGTTGGAGACCACCGCCACGGCTCCGCGTGGCGCGGGGAGCGGTTGGGCGTGCAGCAGCGCCGCCGTCCCGACGAGTTCGTCGATGCTGCGGGCCGCGGTGATCCCGGCCTGCCGGAACAGCGCCTCCCTCGTGACGGTCGGGGTGGCGGCCGCCGCCGTGTGCGAGGCCGCGCCGCGGCGGCCGGCCGGCGAGCGTCCGGCGTCGACGGTGAGGACGGGCAGCTTCCGGGTGACGCGGCGGGCCGTACGCGCGAAGGCCCTCGGGCTGCCGAAGGACTCCAGGTGCAGCAGCGCCAGGTCGGTGCGGCCGTCCTCCTCCCACCACTGGAGCAGGTCGTTGCCGCTGACGTCGTACTTGTCACCGAGCGAGACGAACCCGGAGACGCCGATGCCGAGCCAGGCCAGCCGCTTCAGCAGCGCGATGCCGACACCGCCGGACTGGACGGCCACACCGGCGGTGCCGGGCAGGGGGAACGCGCCGCCGAACTCCGCGTCCAACCGCACGGCGGGGTCGGTCTGCGCGATGCCCAGGCTGTTGGGGCCGACCATCCGCATGCTGTACCGGCGGCAGGCACGCATCAGCCGTCCGGCATCGTCCGGCCCGAGGCCGGAGGTGAGCACCACCAGCGCCCGGACGCCGGCCCGGCCGCACTCCTCGGCGACACCGGCCACCGCAGCCGCCGGCAGGGCCAGCACCGCGAGGTCCGGAACGGCCGGAAGGGAGCTCACCGACGGGAACGCGGGCTCCCCCGCGACCTCCCCGGCGGACGGGTTGACCGCCCACACAGGCCCGGCGAAGCCGCCCTGGCGGATCTTCCGCAGCACGGTCTGCCCGACCGACCCCGGTCGGCGCGAGGCGCCCACGACGGCGACCGCGGCCGGTCGCAGCAGCGGGCCGAGGCTGGCGACGTCCGCGTGGCGGCCGCGCTCGTCCACCGCTTCCCGGTAGTGCTCGTCGTTCTCGTCCAGCGGTACCCGCACCCGGATCTCCCCCTGTTCGAGACGACGGTGAACCGGCAGCCCGAGATCCGCGAAGACCCGGTGGACGGCCCTGTTGCCGGCGAGCGTGTCGGCCTCGAAGACGCGGACGCCCAGGGCGCGCGCAGCGTGGACCAGGTGCTCCAGCAGCAGGGTCGCGACTCCCCTGTGCTGCCACTCGTCGGCCACCGCCAGCGCCAACTCGGCGGTGGCCGGGTCATCGAGGACCTCGCAGTCGGCCTCGCCGACCAGTTCGTCCCCCGACCAGGCGCCGAGCCCGAGCAGCCCCGGTCGGTCCTGGCCGCACAGCCGTTCCGCGGCCAGCTCCGGGGCCCGCCGACTGGCGCCGAAGAAGCGCAGCCGTCGGCTCTCGGCCGACATCCGGTTGGCGTGCAGGTCGAGCACGGCCGCCCGGTCGGACGACCCGATCGGGCGGATCTCGACCGTCGTGCCGTCGGCGATCAGTGCCTCGGCGCTCGGCAGCGGGTACGGGAGGGCGGGCATGGCGTGTCTCCTCTGCGGCCTCGGCCCCGGCGGTCAGGACTCCTCCAGCTTCCGCACGGCCGTTCCCGCCGGGAAAGGGCCGACCGGCCCGCCATCCGGCCCGGATCGCCCGGGGCCGACCCGGCGCCCGGTGGGGCCCAGCGGCCCTCTCCGCCCGACGGCCCGGGCGCGCATCCTGGAGGAAGACCGGCCAGCCGTCCGGCGTCGATGGCCGTGCCAGGACGGTCCGGGTGATGAAAGGGGCAAACCGTGTTCATGGCAGTCACGGGCGGGGAGCCGAGTAGGGCCCGTCCGTTCCGATCCCACGAGGCCGAGGACGCCCCGGCCGGCCCCGGCGACACCGGGCGCCGGATCGCCCTGCGCCGTCGGCAACTCGGCCTCAGCCGCGCGGAGGCGGCCGCAAGAGCCGGTATGGCGGAGGAGTACCTGGAGTACCTGGAGTCGTCGCCGGTCGCCGTCGAGGCCGGGTCCCTGCTGAGACTGGCCCACGCGCTCGAAACGACCTCCTCGGAGTTGCTCGGCGGCGGACTCGACGTGCCACCCGGTCGGGCCGCTGCCGCCGCACGCCCGGTCCTGACCGACCTGTCGGTCCCGGAATGCTGGGGCAGGCTCGCACCGGGCGGCGTCGGGCGGGTCGCGCTCACCACGGCCGAGGGACCGGTCGTGCTGCCGGTCAACTACCGCGTACTCGACGGCAGCCTGCTGTTCCGCACCTCCGCGAGAAGTGTCCTCGCCACCGTCCTGGGCGCACGGATCGCCTTCGAGGTCGACCGGATTGACGACGCGTCGCGCACCGGCTGGAGCGTCCTGGCCGTGGGCCGGGCCACCGCGTTCGACGAGCCGGAGGCCATCGAACACCTCGTCCGGCGCGGCGGCCCGGACCCGTGGGCGGGCGGGCCGCGCGACGTGTGGGTACGGCTCAATCCGACGTCCGTCACCGGCCGGGCCGTCCACACGCCGGAGGAACCGGAGGAGGCAGTCCCGGACGGCGGCCGGTGAGCGGCCCGGCGGCGCTCTGCGCAGACTGGAGGGAATCCGACAGGACGGAGGCCCCCACGTGGAACCGGACGCCGTCCCCGCCCTCCCGGCAGCCGACACGGTGATGCCCGACCCCTGGACCCTGCGCTACGAGGGCTTCTCCCCCGACCAGGTGGGCCTGCGGGAGGTGCTCTGCGCGATCGGCAACGGCTACGTCGTCAGCCGCGGGGCCGCACCCGAGTCGACGGCCGACGGAGTCCACTACCCGGGCACCTACCTGGCCGGCTGCTACGACAGCGCGTCCTCGACGGTCGCGGGCCGGGTGGTCACCAACGAGGACCTGATCAACACCCCGAACTGGCTGCCCCTGACCTTCCGTCCGGCCGGCGGCTCCTGGTTCACCGGCCCGCCCGCCGCGCAGACCCTGGAGCTGGACCTGCGGCGTGGACTGCTGACCCGGCACGCCCTCGTCGGCGACACCGAGGGGCTCCGGACACAGCTGGTGCAGCGGCGCCTCACCAGCCAGGCGCAGCCGCACCTGCTCGCCCTGGAGACCACGCTCACCCCGGAGAACTGGTCCCGCCCGCTGGAGGTCCGCTCCGCCTTGGACGGCACCGTGACCAACACCGGGGTCGCCCGTTACCGCGGCCTGACCGCACGCCACCTGGTGCCCGCCGGCCAGGGTTCGGGGCAGGACGGGTCGCTCTGGCTGGAGGTCGCGGCCGCCGGCTCCCCGCTGCGCATCGCGCTCGCTGCTCGCACCACCCTCCGCCGGGAAGGCGTACCCGTCACCCCGGACCGCCGCGGCGACGCAGGGCGGCCTGCCTCACCGGCGCCCCGACCAGAGCGGCTCGACCCGCTCCCACTCCGACTCCCAGCGCAGCTCCGCACGGACCTCCAGCACACGACGGCGGAGCACATACCCGCCGACCGCCACCACGGAGATACCGGTCACGGAGCCGAGGCCGACGCCCACGGCGTCGGCGGTGATCGCCTGCGGGCTCTTCGCCGGAGCGACGGGTCGGCCGTGGTCGTCCACCAGGATCGGCACGGCCGTTCCGGGGCCGGTGCCGACCGGCACCGCGATCGGGCCGCTGCCCGGGCCCGTCAGCGGGTGGCTCCAGGTCGCCGGGGCGTGTGCCCGGGCGCCCCCGGTCCCGGCGCCGTCGTCCAGTGCCGGGCCGACGGTCGTGGCCGTGACACCGTGCCGGTGCTGTTCCACCTGCTGCGCCGTCCGGCTCTCCCGCTGGAACACCAGGATCGCGATCGTGGCAGCCACCGCCGACGCACCGACGAGCGCCAGCGCCAGCACGACGGCCAGGCGGCTGAACTCCCTGTCCACGCGACGGCACAGGGGATTCGGATCCCGCCCCACGGCGCGACGGAGATGGCGCCTCAGGGTGGTTCGCGCGGCCGGGCGCGCAGTGGTGGTGGATGACGCCGACATGGCCCGCCTCCTCGTCACCTCGATCGGTCCGGCCGGACCGTGCGACCAGTCTTTCCGGACCCCGCCGCCCGGCCGAGGGCCGGAAGGTCCACCGTCCCGACCTGCGGCGGCCGTGGGCAGGGGGCTTCACGGGCAGCGTTCCGGGGCCGACCGGCCCTACCCGTCCACGCGGAACGTGGTGCCATGGGAGTAGGACACGGATACGGGGCCGGCAGTGGCCCTCACCCGCGCGGCCGGGTACCGGGCGGGCTCGGCGAACACACGTCGTGGGGGGCAGGTCGTAGGGAGCACGAAATGAAGGCGTCAGTGGGAGACCGGATCATCATCGAGGGCACCCGTCCGGGGGTGGCACGACGTGACGGCGAGATCGTGGGACTGCACCACCCGGACGGAACTCCGCCCTATGACGTGCGCTGGTCGGACACCGGCAGGACCACCGAGTACTTTCCCGGCCCCGACGCCCGCGTCCATCGCTTCGGTCCCCGGGGCGGGGAGCACAGCGCCGTCGGGACGCGGCTCCGGCCGGAGCCCTGAGCCGTGTCGACAGCTCGGATCACCGATCTGTACGAGGTGACGATGGCCCACTCCTACCTCGTCGAGGGGATGACGCAGCCCGCGACCTTCAGCCTGTTCGTCCGGCACCTGCCCCCCGGACGTGGATTCCTCGTCGCGGCCGGTCTGGAGCCGGCGCTCGACTACCTCGCCGGGCTCCGCGTCGACGAAGAGGACGTGGCCGTGTTCGCCGCCGCGCTCGGCCGACCCCGGGCGGACCTGGAACCACTGCTGGGGCTGGGCTTCAACGGCGAGGTACGGGCCGTGCCGGAAGGCCGTGTCGTCCTGCCCGACGAACCTCTGCTGGAGGTGACCGCGTCACTGCCCGAGGCACAACTGGTGGAGTCGTACCTGCTCAACCAGGTCTGCCACCAGACCACGGTGGCCTCGAAGGCGGCGCGCTGCGTGCTCGCCGCCGGCGGCCGCCCGGTGGTGGACTTCTCCCTGCGCCGTGCCCACGGCGTGCAAGCCGCCGAGCAGGCGGCGAGGCTCGGCGCCCTGGTGGGGTTCGCGGGGACGAGCAACGTGGCGGCGGCCCGCACCTACGGCCTGCGGGCGGTCGGAACGATGGCGCACTCCTACATCGAGGCCTTCGGCGACGAGAAGACGGCCTTCCGCGCCTTCGCCCGCACGAACCCGGGGCCGGCGACCTTCCTGGTCGACACGTTCGACACCGGGAACGGGGTCAGGGCCGCGGCCCGGGTCCTGCGGGAGCTCGGGCTCCAGGAGAACTGCTCGGTACGACTGGACAGCGGGGACCTCGGAGCCCTGGCCGTCGAGACGAGGCGGATCCTCGACACTGCCGGGCTGCCGCTGGTGGGCGTCACAGCGAGCGGCGGTCTGGACGAGTACGGCATCGACCGCCTGGTCCGCGCCGGAGCGCCGATCGACGTGTTCGCCGTCGGCACGATCGTCGGAGTGTCCGCGGACGCGCCCTGTCTGGACGCGGCCTACAAGCTGGTCGCGTACGCCGGGCAGCCGATGATGAAGCTGTCCGCTGGGAAGACCACCGCCCCGGGCGCGAAACAGGTGTTCCGCGGGCCCGGGTGCGCGGACACGATCGCGCTGCGGGACGAACCGGCGCCGCCCGGTTCGGCACCGTTGTTGGAGACGGTGATGTCGGAAGGGGAACGGACAGGCCCGCGCCCCGCTCTCGCCCGGGCCCGGGCCGCGTTCGAACGTGACGTGGCCGAGCTCCCAGCCGCAGCACGCAGGATCGATCGCCCGCGGCCGCCGGTCGCAGGCGTCTCCGAACGCCTTCGCCGATACGGCGCAGAGGCCCGGCAGCGGCTCGGGGACCGCCTTCGCGAAGCGCCGAACGAGGCGTTCGGCCGTTGAGCGGAGACACGCATGCGGATTCTCGTCGGCTACGCCAGCCAGCACGGTTCCACCCTCGGCATCGCCGAGCGAATCGCCACCGGGCTGCGCGGCCACGGCCACCGGGTCGTCCTGGCGGCTCTGGACCGGGACGCCGGGCCGGAGGGTTTCGACGCGGCCGTGCTCGGGAGCGCCGTCCACAACGGGAAGTGGCTTCCCCCCGCCGTCGACTTCGTCGAACGGAACGCGCAGGCACTGGGCGCCCTACGCCTCTGGACGTTCAGTGTGAGCCTGGTCGGCGAACAGGGAAGCGCCTTCCGCCCCTGGGTCGCCGCGCGGCTGCGCGCGCCGCACGCCGGAAGGGGTTCCGCAGGACCGGCCGCCGTCAGGAGCGCCGTCACCCCGCGGGACCACCACGACTTCGCCGGGGCAGTGGAGCCCGACCACTGGCCGGCCCTCGGCCGCCTGGTCTTCAGACTGATGGGCGGGCGGTTCGGCGACCACCGGGACTGGGACGACGTCGACCACTGGACCGAATCCGTCGCCCGGGAACTGGCGACCGGCCCGCTCGCCGGTTCCGGGCCCCGGTCGGACGATGGAGGAACCGGACACCCCCGCCCGGTCGGGCGCCGCGCCCCATCGGACCTGCCCGACGGACGGCCCCCGAACGGACGGAACTGGACATGACCGAGAGCACCGCACCCCGGCCGGCACGAACCAAGCGGTGGAACCTCCGCCTGGACCTCTTCGAGGAGGGGGACGTCACGAAGGTGCATGCCGTCCTCGACACCGGCGACAACACGCTGGAGAGCCGCACCACGGCTCACCGCAATCCCGATGACGACCCGGTGCCGGAGATCGGCGACGAGTACGCCGCCGGACGGGCCCTGCTGGACCTCGGGAATCAGCTCCTCCGCGCCGGCCGGAGCGACTCGCTTGCGAACGACGACACACCACCCCGTTCCTGACCGGGGCGACCACCGCTGCGGCCCCGCCGCGGTGCCGGAGCAGAACGGGCTCGCGGACGCGCTTCGGCCGTGCCGGGCCTGTCTCACGGAGAACCCGGACGGCCGGGGCCTCCGCCCGCAACGGAGCCCCCGGCATCCTCGTCGATGCGGCCGCCGGCCGGCGCCCGGCACCGCGCCGCGCGGGACCCGCCGTCCGGTGTGGCCCTCGTCCTCCACCGCCGACGCACATCGGGCGGCCGCCGTCCTGTCGGCGGCACGGTCAGGGCCGAACGACCCACACCTCCAGAGGGCATGGCGGAGGACGATGGAAGCAGAGGCGAGAGCGATGCACACAGTGATCGTGTACGAGAGCATGTACGGCAACACGCGTGAGATCGCCGAGGCGATCGCCGCAGGCGTCCACGAAGTCGCCCCGGACGCGGCGGTCGACTGCATCCCGGTGGCAGAGGCCGACGCCGACATGACGCGGACCGCCGATCTCCTGGTGGTCGGCGGCCCGACGCACATGCACGGCATGTCCTCCGGGCTCAGCCGCAGGATGGCCGCCACGGCCGAGGCGAAGAAGGAGGGCCACGAGGACGCCGCCCGGGAGGCCGCTTCGACGGCCGAGGGCCCCGGTCTTCGCACGTGGTTCCACGACCTCCCGAAAACCGAGCCCGGCACTCCTGCGGCGGCCTTCGACACACGCGCCGACATGCGGATGAGCGGCGGCGCGGCGGACGGCATAGCGCAACGGCTCTCCCGCCACCACTACGACGTGGTGGCGGAACCCGAGGGGTTCATCGTGGAGGACGCCGACGGCCCCCTGCGAGCGGGCGAACTCGACCGCGCCTGGGGCGCCGGCCTGGTCTGACCGGTCTCCGGCCGACCCTGCTCGTGGCGGCTCGACGAGTCTGCGACGGAGGCTTCTGGAGGAGGGCTTCACGCGGGATGATCACGGCATCGGCCACCTGGGAACGGGTGACCTGGAGGTGCGGATCGCCTCCTCGGCGGACGTGGAGCAGGCGGTGCCGTTGATCCGGCAGGCGGTCGAGGACTCCCGACGGACGGAGCGGGGGGGGGGGGGGGGGGGGGGGCACCCCCCCCCCCCCCCCCGCGGCCGGGGGGGGGGGGGGGGGGGGTTAGTTAAAAGTGCGGGGCGGGGGGGGGGGCCGGGTGGGGGGGGGGGGGGCCCCCCCCCGC